>JBDTQT010000006.1:0-42147 GCA_039932055.1 Thermoanaerobaculia bacterium | reverse complement strand
GAACGGCCGCGATTCGAACGCCCAGCGGCTCGGCGTGAAGAAGTACGGCGGCGAGAAGGTGACGAGCGGATCGATCCTGGTTCGTCAGCGCGGGACCCGATACAACCCGGGCAACAATGTAGGGTTGGGCAAGGATGACACTCTGTTCGCGACGAGCGATGGAACGGTTCAGTTCCAGAATCGCGGCCAGCGTGGCATGTTCGTGCACATCCTTCCCGCCGAACCCGCCCAATAGTCCTGCCGATCCAGCGCGCCGGTAGATTCCCGCCGGCTCGACGGCACCCCCTTCCCCCGTGGTCTTTCTCGACGAATCGGTCATACCGGTGCGCGCTGGCCGCGGTGGGAACGGCTGCGTCGCCTTCCGGCGCGAGAAGTTCGTTCCCCACGGTGGTCCTTCGGGCGGCGACGGCGGCGATGGCGGCTCCGTTTTCCTGGTCGCCAACGAGGGCCTGAACACTCTCTACCATCTCCGCTTCCAGTCGATCTATGCCGCCGAGCGTGGCCAGCACGGGCTGGGCAGCAATCGCACCGGCAAGTCCGGCGAGGACCTCGTCATCCAGGTGCCGATGGGTACCGTGGTCATGGACGACGACACCGGCGAGGTCCTCGGCGAACTGCTCGACGACGGGCAGCGTCTCGAAGTGGCGCGCCGCGGCAAGGGCGGCAGGGGCAACCAGAATTTCGCCACCCCGACCAATCGCGCCCCGCGCCGCGCCGATCCGGGCGAAGAGGGTCAGGAACGACGTCTCCGGCTCGAGCTCAAGCTGCTCGCCGACGTCGGCCTGGTCGGGCTCCCCAACGCCGGCAAGTCGACCCTCATCAGCGTCGTCTCGGCGGCGCGCCCGAAGATCGCCGACTATCCGTTTACGACCCTCATTCCCAATCTCGGCGTTGTCGCCGAGGGGCCGCTGACGCGGCCATTCGTCATCGCCGACCTGCCGGGACTGATCGCGGGTGCGGCGCAGGGTGCCGGCCTGGGCGTCCAGTTCCTGAAGCATGTCGAGCGCTGCCGGATCCTCCTGCATCTGGTCGATCTCTCCGCCGAGGGCTCGGCGCTCGAAGACCTGACCACCATCGAACACGAGCTCGGAGAGTTCAGCGCCGATCTGCTGACGCGCGAACGAATCCTGGTCGGCAGCAAGCTCGACGCGATGCGCGAGGAGCGCCGCGACGAACTGGCAGCGGCTGCCGCCGTCCGCGGGCTCCCGCTGCTGCTCATCAGCGCAGCTACCGGCCAGGGCTTGAAGCCGTTGGTCGCGTTGCTCGCGCAGCGCCTCGAAGTGTCGCGGCTCGAGGCGCGGAAGTGAAGGTAGGCCTCTTCGGCGGCAGCTTCGATCCCATCCATCAGGGGCATATTGCACCAGTTCTCGAAACGCAGCGGCGACTCGGGCTCGAGCGCGTCGTCTACCTGCCGACGGCCGCCCCGCCGCACAAGCGCGACCGCTGTTTCGCGCCGGCGCTGGCGCGCTTCGCCATGGTCGAGCTGGCGCTGCTCGATCACGCGGAACTGGTGGTCTCGACGCACGAGTTGACGCCCGATCGGCCCGCTTTTACCGTCGAAACACTGGCGCACCTGCGCGCCGCCGAGCCGGGATCGGAGTTTTACCTGATCCTCGGCGCCGATTCCTTCCTCGAGCTCTCGAGCTGGGTACGCTGGCGCGAAATCGTCGAAGTCGCCCGGTTGGCGGTGCTCACCCGGCCGGGTTTTCGCCTGGACGGCCAGCCAACGTCGCTCGCACCCGAGCTCGCGGCGGCGGTCGCTGCCGGCAACGTGCACTTCGTCGAGAACGCGCCGCTCGCGGTCTCTTCGACCGAGGTGCGCCGCCGTCTCGCTGCCGGCGAGGCGATTCCCGAAGGCTGGCTCGTACCGCGAGTGGTACGATACTTGGCGAAATACCGCCTCTACCGATGACCCTGCCCTCGCGCCATACCCGGACTGCTCCGGCCGCCCTCGTTTCCGCGGAAGATATACGGACGCGCGTTCGCGAGGCTGTGGCCGCGGCGCACGACACCAAGGCGGAGAACGTGCGCGTCCGCCATCTCGAGCCGGTAACCTCGTTCGCCGATTACTTCGTCATCGCCAGCGCCAGCAACGAGCGCCAGGTTCAGGCGATCGCCAACGCCGTCGAGAAAAGCCTGCTCGAGATCGGCGTGCGTGCTCTGCACGTGGAGGGCTACAGCTCGGCGCAGTGGGTGCTGCTCGACTACGGCGACTTCCTCGTCCACTCGCTGCTCGAAGAACGTCGCGACTACTACGGCCTCGAACGCCTCTGGCGCGATGCTCCGGACGTGACTCCGGACTTCGCCCCCGTCGACCTGCCCGAAGCCGGGGGCGCCGCGGGCGGGGCGGAGAGCCCGGAATATCGGGCCTAGCACCTTGAGCCTCGGGCAGTCGGCGATGGAGTCGTTCTTCGCCAGTCTGCCGGGCGCTTCCGTAGACCGGGCCTCCCTGCAGCAGATCGCAGCCTCCTCTTCGCCCGTCCTCATCCTCGGCGAGCCCGGCACCGGCCGCTCCGTCCTCGCGCGTTTGCTGCACGCCTCGGGCCCGCGCGCTGCAGCGCCGCTCGTCGAGCTCGACCCGGCGGCGATTCCGTCGGCGCTCTTCGAGAGCGAGCTCTTCGGCTTTCGTGCCGGCGCTTTCACCGGCGCCGACCACAGCCAGTCCGGGCGGGTCGCTCGCGCCGAGGGCGGTACGCTCGTGCTCGACCATGTCGAGGAGCTGCCGCTCGCTAGCCAGCCAAAGCTGTTGCGACTCCTTGCCGAGCATCGCTATGCGCCGCTCGGCGGCGCGGAGAGCGCCGCCGATGTCCGCTTCGTGGCGATCGGCGCGCACGACCTGGCTGAGCGGGTAGGGCAGGGAGCGTTTCGTTCCGACCTCTACTTCCGTCTCGAGGTCCTGACCTTCGTGCTGCCGCCGTTGCGCGAGCGCGCGACCGAGCTTCCCGGGCTCGTCGCGGTGATGCTCGCCGACCTCGGCGAGCGCTTTTCCCGTCCGGGTCTCGAACTGCAGTCCCACGCCGTGAGCTGGATGACTCACTACTCCTGGCCGGGGAATCTTCGCCAGCTGCGCAACATCCTCGAGCGCGCGATGCTGCATGCCGACGGCAGACTCCTCGATCCACCGCCGCCGACGGAGGCGCGGGCGCCGGTGCCTCTCGCGCTGGCCGAAGCGGAGCGCGGCGCCATCCTGGCGGCGCTTGGCGCGAGCCGCGGCCATCAGGGGAGGGCAGCGGCGATGCTCGGCATCAGCCGCAAGGGGCTGTGGGAGAAGCGCAAGCGCTACGGTATTCCCTGAGCGGCGACAGCCAGGAAATCCGGCTGGTAGCATCGGCGTGACCATGAACTGGCAGGAGCAGAGTTTCGCGCAACTCGAGGCGGCGTTCGGCACACAGCCCGTGGTGGCCATTCTGCCGCTCGGCGCCGTCGAAGCGCACGGTCCGCACCTACCCGTCGGCACGGATATCTGGATTGCCGAAGCGATGGCGCGAGCGGCAGCCGAAAGGCTCGGTCAAGAGGGTATCTCCGTGCTCATTCTGCCCGCGCTGGCCTACGCGCCGGCGCCGTTCGCCGACCTGCACGCCGGGACCTTGTCCATCCGGCCGGAGACCCTGGAAGCCCTGGTCGTCGACATCGGGACGGCCGTCGCGGAACGCGGCGTCGCGGTGCTGGCGCTCGCCAACGCGCACTTCGATCCGGCGCAGATGGGCGCGCTGCGCGCGGCGGTCACGCAACTGCAGCAGTCCGGCCGTGTGCGCCTGGCTTTCCCTGACCTCACGCGCCGACGGCTGGCCGAGCGGCTCGGCGCGGAGTTCCGCTCCGGCGCCTGCCACGCGGGGCGCTACGAATCCTCGATTCTGCTCGCCTGTCGGCCGGAGCTGGTCGACGAGTCGGCGCGGCGCCGGCTCCCGCCGCTTCAGGTCTCGCTGGTCGAAGCCGCGCGGCGGGGCGAGAAGACTTTCATCGACGCCGGTCTGAATCTGGCCTACTGCGGCGACCCCGCGGCGGCCTCGGCCGAAGATGGCCGGGCGCTTGTCGCCGAGTTGGGCGCCATCCTTGCCGAAGCAGTTCGGGCGGAATTGGGCTGACGCGTCGCTGTGCCGTAGCAGGAAGGAACGACTCCTCTGGCAGCCGACTGCCGGCGCGAGAATGGATCAGAGTCAGGAGAGCCTCATGGGCATGATGCAGGAGTTCAAGACCTTCATTCAGCGTGGCAACGTGATCGACCTCGCGGTCGGCGTGATCATCGGCGGGGCCTTCGGCAAGATCGTCGCGTCGCTGGTTGACAACGTCCTGATGCCGGTCCTCGGGCTGGCGATCGGCGGCGTCGACTTCTCGCAGCTCGCGGTGACTATCGGCGGCACGGCGGAGGCGCCGGTCCTGCTGAAGTACGGCAGTCTTCTCCAGGCCAGCCTCGACTTCCTGATCCTCGCCTTCTGCGTCTTCCTGATCGTCAAGGCGGTCAATTCGGCGAAGCGCAAGGAGCCGCCGGCGCCGGCGGCGCCGGCGGAGATTCCGGCGGACGTGCGCCTGCTGGGCGAGATCCGCGACCTCCTCAAGGCGCGCGGCTGAGAGAATGGCGGAAGAACGGGGCCCCAAGGTGCAGATCGGTCTCGCCGGACGGGTCGCGCTGGTCACCGGCGGCGGCCGCGGCATCGGCGCCGCGACGGCGCGACTGCTGGCGGAGGCTGGCGCGCAGGTGATCGTCGCGGCACGCAGCACCGCCGAAATCGAAGCGGTGGCGGCGGAGATCCGCAGCGGCGGCGGCGGCGCCGAGGCGATGCCCTGTGACGTCACGGACGCCGATTCGATCGCGCGCCTGCAGGCGGCTGCCGAGGCGCGCTTCGGAACGATCGACATTCTGGTGTCCAACGCCGGCATCGCAAGCTCCGCGCCGCTCGCGCGGGTCGGTCTCGAGGAGTGGAACCGGCTCTTCGCGGTGAATGCGACCGGGCCTTTTCTCTGCGCGCAGGCGCTCGTGCCCGGCATGGTCGCACGGCGTTGGGGGCGAATCATCCACATCTCATCGATCGCCGGCCGCACCGGCGCGTCCTACATCTCGGCCTATGCCTCGACCAAGCACGCTCTCGTCGGCCTGACCCGCGCCCTGGCCGCCGAGCTCGCTGACAAGGGAATCACCGTGAATGCGCTCTGCCCGGGATACGTCGACACACCGATGACCGACCAGTCGGTGGAGCGCATCGTTGCCCGCGCCGGGATTTCCGCCGCGACCGCGCGCGAGAAGCTGCACGCCGCAAGTCCACAACACCGGTTGATCACCGCCGAAGAGGTCGCCTTCCTCGCGCTCACCCTCTGCGACGAGCGCGCGCGCGGCGTCAACGGCCAGGCGATCGGAATCGACGGCGGAGGATTCCTCGGATGAGTGGGCGTCTGGCGATGATCAATCCGCAGGCCCTCGGCGCGCCGCGCGGATTCAGCCACGGCGTTCTCGCGCCGGCAGGTTGCCGCCTGCTCTTCGTCGCCGGCCAGGTCGGCTGGGACGGCGAGCAGATCCTCGCCCCCGGTGGCTTCGCGCCGCAGTTCGAGCGCGCGCTCGGGAATATCCGCGCCGTCGTCGAGAGCGCCGGCGGTCGGCTGGAGGAGATCTGCCGCTTCACCATCTACGTCACCGACCGGACCCTCTACGAGCGCGATCTCTCCGCGGTGGGCGAGGCCTACCGGCGAGTCATGGGGAGGCACTTCCCGGCGATGGCGCTGGTCGAAGTCGCGGCGCTCCTCGAGCCCGGTGCGCTGGTGGAGATCGAGGCGACGGCGGCGCTCTCCCCGGATCCCCCCGACAGATCGAAGACCGGAGACCGCGAATGATCCAGCCCAAGAGCTTTCGCTACCATTTCGACCCCGCGACGAGCGTCGCGACCGTCACGCTCGATCGCCCCGAGCGCCTCAATGCCTTGACGTTCGATGTCTATGACGAACTCAAGCTGACCTTCGATGCCCTCGACACCGAACCGGGAGTGCGCGCAGTCCTGCTCACGGGCGCCGGTCGCGCGTTCTGCTCCGGGGGCGATGTCGAGGAGATCATCGGCAAGCTGTTCGAGACAGACGCGCGGGGTCTGCTCGAATTCACCCGCGCCACCGGCGCGCTCATCCGCTCGATGATCGCCTGCCGTCGGCCGATCGTCGGCGCGCTGAACGGGACGGTGGCGGGCGCGGGGGCGGTGATTGCCGCGGCCTGCGACATCCGGATCGCCGCGCCGAGCGCCAAGATCGCCTATCTGTTCACCAAGGTCGGCCTCTCGGGCGCCGACATGGGAGCTTCGTGGCTCCTGCCGCGCATCGTCGGTCTCGGTCGGGCGACCGAGCTGCTCATGACCGGCGACTTCCTCGACGCCGCCGCTGCGGAGCGCATCGGCCTCTATACCCGGGTCGTGCCGCAGGAGCAGGTGGTCGAAGAGGGGCGCGCCTGGGCCGTACGCCTCGCGGCGGGCCCGTCGTTCGCCCTCGAGGTGACCAAGAAGATGCTCTATCGCGAGGCGGCGATGGACCTCGACGCGGCGCTCGCCGCGGAGGTGGAGATCCAGTCCATCTGCATGCAGGACGCGAATTTCCGCGAGGCCTACGAGGCTTTTCGCGGGCGGCGCAAGCCGGACTTCAAGTGACCGGCACACGCTCCGTGCGGGCCTTCCTCGAGCTCCACCATCTCGAGCTTGCGGCCCGGGTGGAGGAGGTCGTCAGGCGGCGCTTTTTGCCGCTCGCTCCGCCCGCGGACGATGCTGCGGCGCGCGCCGCGGCCCGCGGTCTGGTCGCGGCGATGGCGGAGGAGGGGCTCCTCGCCGGCGCGATTTCCAGCGAACCAGATCTGCGCTCTCTTTGCCTCATCCGCGAGGTACTTGCCGGGGCATCGCCGCTCGCCGACGCGCTCTTCGCGCTGCAGGCGCTCGGCTCGGCGCCGATAGCGCTCGCCGGCAGCGAGGAGCTGCGCGAGCGCTGGTTGCCCGAGGTCGCGGCCGGCCGCGCTATCGCCGGTTTTGCGATGACCGAGCCGGAGGCCGGCTCCGACGTCGGCGCCATTGCGACGACGGCACGCCGCGAGGGCTCGGACTACGTTCTCGAGGGCGTCAAGAGCTTCATCTCGAACGCCGGCATTGCCGACTTCTATTGCGTCTTCGCCTCGACCGACCGAACCAAGAGAACGCGCGGAATCAGCTGCTTCGTGGTGCCGGCGGAGACCCCCGGGCTGCGTTTCGTCGCGCCCTATGTCCTCTCCGAGCCGCATCCGCTCGGTGAGCTCGCCTTCGAGAGCTGCCGCGTCCCCGCGTCGGCGCGGCTCGGCGGGGAGGGCGAGGGCTTCAAGCTCGGCATGCGCACCCTCGATCTGCTGCGGCCGACCGTCGCGGCGGCGGCCTGCGGCATGGCCGCACGGGCCCTCGGCGAGGCGTTGGCGCACGCCCGTTCGCGCCGCCAGTTTGGCTCGGCGCTCGCCGACTTTCAGCTCGTGCAGGGGAAGATCGCGCGCATGGCGACCGACCTCGCGGCAGCGCGCCTCCTCACCTATCGCGCCGCCTGGGAGCGCGACCGCGGCGCCGAGCGGGTGACGCGCGAGGCGGCGATGGCCAAGCTTTTCGCCACCGAGGCGGCGCAGCGCATCGTCGACGACGCGGTGCAGATCCTGGGTGGGCGCGGTGTCCTCGCGCACAGCACGGTCGACCGTCTCTATCGCGCGGTGCGCGCCCTGCGGATCTACGAGGGGACCTCCGAGATTCAGCACCTCGTCATCGCCCGCGACCTGCTCCGCCAGGAGGGGTAACCCGCCCGCAAGGGTCGGGTCAGCAGATTTGTGAACAATGGTAATATGCTGCAAGGCACTATTCTGGAGCTCTGTATTCCCAGAGGGGAGATCGAATGAGTACGCGCACGGGGATGGTGGGTGCAGCTTTGCTTGTTTTGCTGGCGTCAGCTTCGTGGGGCGCGGGATACTCCTACAACGCGCGAGGGGTCGCCGGGCAGATGAGCCGTAGTGCGGAAGGAACGTCGTGCGCCGCCACTCTGCTGACGCAAACGACGTCACAGAGCATTGTGTCGCTGAACAGCGTGAGCTGCAACCTCCTCGGTCTGCATGCAGACAACAGCTATTTTCGTGCCTTCGACATGACCCCGTTCGCCTCCGGCTTCGACGTTTGCGAGATCCAGGTGGGTGTCGAACAGGCCGTCGGCGCCGGTGGTGTGCAACCGATCACGGTGAGCGTCTATGCCAACTCGGGGGCCGCCTTCCCGAATGGCACGCTGGCGCTTCTTGGAACTGCTTCGCCGAGCGTCGCGGACCAGTCGCTGGCGGTCCTCACCGTGCCGCTCGCCGCGAGCGTGCCAGCCGGGACCACCCAGATGGTCGTCGAGGTCTTCACCCCGGACGGCCAGGCAGCCGGCAACAGCTTCTTCATCGGCTCGAACAACCTGGGAGAGAGCGGCCCGTCTTACCTCGAGGCTGCCGACTGCGGGATCTCCGTTCCGACGCCGACCTCTAGCATCGGATTCGCGAACATGCAGATCGTCCTCAACGTGGGCGGCGACGCTGCGGGTGGACCGCCGCCGCCGTCGGTCGTCGAAGTCCCGACCCTCGGCGGTTGGGGCCTGGCGCTGCTGGTCGTCATTCTCGCCGCCGCGGCGTTCGTCGCCCTGCGCAAGCGCGCCGTCGCCTGAGTCGCTTCGCAGCGCCTCCGGCAGCCGGGAGTTCCTCGGCCTGAGCTCGGCTGGCACTTTGTAAAGAAGGGACACGAGCGATCGTGTCCCTTTTCTTTTTCGTCGCTAGACTCTCCGGGTGTGGAAGCCCCCGGAGCGCATCCGGCACCCGCTGCCCGAGCCGGCTTGGCCGACCGCCGCAGCGGCGGCCGCGGCGTGCTGGTTCCAGCCGGTCACGGTCGGGCCGGTGACGCTCGCCGCGCGCACCTGGGTGCCGGCGATGGTGCCCTGGCGCGCCACCGAGGAGGGCTTCGTGACGCCCGAGGTGCTCGCCTGGTACGATCGCTTCGCCCGCGGCGAGCCGGGGGCGATCGTCGTCGAGGCGACCGGCATCCGCGACGTGCCCAGCGGGCCGCTGCTGCGGGTCGGAGACGACCGTTTTCTTCCTGGGCTTGCTGAGCTCGTCGCCGCCGTCCGCCGCGCGAGCGGCGGAAGAACCAAGCTCTTTCTCCAGATTATCGATTTCCTTTCGATTCGCCGTCGGCCGGAACGCGAAGTTTTTCTCTCCCGATTCCTCCAGATCTCCGACGTCATCAAGGAAAAGCTCTCAGTAAAGGGAGACGTGGAGGCCCGCAGCGCCCTCTTGACGCTCGCCGATTCCGAGCTGCGCGACCTCTTGTCCGAGCGCGAGTGGCACGACTTGCAGTTCGGCGCGCGGGAGCTGGTGACGGACGTTCAGTTGCCCCACATCCGGGATCTGCCGTCCGCCTTGCCGGAGCTTTTCGCTTCTGCGGCCCTGCGCGCGCAGCGCGCCGGTTTCGACGGGGTGGAGCTCCACTTCGCGCACGCGTACACGATGGCGTCGTTTCTGTCACCGCGGAACAAGCGCGGCGACGGCTATGGCGGTCCGCGGGAGAACCGGGTGCGCCTGCCGCTCGAGGTTCTCGCCGCGGTACGCGCGGCGGTCGGCTCCGAGTTCGCGGTCGGCTGCCGATTTCTCGCCGAGGAGAAGATCGGCGTCGAGGGTGGAGGAGGGACGGTCGAGGATGCCGCCTACTTCGCTACCGAGTTCGCCCGCGCCGGCGTGGACTTCCTGTCGCTCTCGCGCGGCGGCAAGTTCGAGGACGCCAAGCAGCCGAAGGTCGGCTGGTCGGCTTACCCGTACACCGGCCCTTCAGGCTACGAGTGCATGCCGACGGCGATCTCGGATGCGTTCGGTCCGTTCGGGCGCAATGTCGCGGCGGTGGCCGAGATCCGCGCCGCAGTCCGTGCGGCCGGCTTCACGACGCCGGTGGTGCTCGCCGGCGGCATCTCGGGCTTCGCCCAGGCGGAGGCGCTGCTCGCCGCCGGCGCGGCCGACATCGTCGCTGCCGCGCGGCAATCGCTTGCCGATCCCGACTGGTTCCGCAAGATCCGCCTCGGACGCGGCGACGAAGTTCGGCGCTGCATCTTCTCGAACTACTGCGAAGGACTCGACCAGATGCACAAACAGGTCACCTGCCAGCTCTGGGACCGCGAGGACCTCGAGGAGCCGGGCCTGCTCAAGTCACGCGACGGCCGGCGCCGGCTCGTGGCGCCCGGCTGGTCTTCTGGATGACGCCGACCTTCAGGACCGCCCTGCGCTACTGGGCGCGCCTCGGCTGCGTCAACTTCGGCGGTCCCGCCGGCCAGATCGCCATGATGCACCGCGACCTGGTGGTCGAGCGCAAGTGGATCGACGAGCCGCGCTACCTGCACGCACTCAACTTCTGCTCGCTCCTTCCCGGACCGGAGGCGCAGCAACTCGCGACCTACATCGGCTGGGCGCTCCATGGTCTGCGCGGCGGGCTGGCAGCTGGAATTCTCTTCGTCCTGCCGTCGGTCTTCGTCCTGCTCGGACTGTCGTGGATCTATGCCGCGCACGGCGCGTTGCCGGCGGTCGCGGCGGTGCTCACCGGAGTGAAGGCCGTCGTCGTGGCGATCATCCTCGATGCGGTGCTGCGGATCGGCCAACGCGCGCTCAGGAGCCCGCTCGCGCTGATCCTCGCCGTCGCCGCCTTCGCGGCGGTGGCGGCCGGCATCGCCTTTCCCTGGATCGTTCTTGGAGCCGGGCTGGTTGGCGCGGTGGGTGCCTTCGGCAGGGGTGGGTCCGTGCAGCCGCCGCGGACTCCAGAGCAAGAAGCTTCCAGTAAAGGGGTCGCCGACGGTCTTCTCGTGCCTTCGACGAGCGGCGGAGGTTTGCGGATCGCTGGAATTCTCACGGTCTCACTGCTGCTCTGGCTGACACCCCCTTTACTGGTCCTTTCGCTTCTCGGCCGAGGAAGCCTGCCAGAGAGGCTCTACCTGTTCTTCACCCAGGCGGCGTTCGTGACTTTCGGCGGGGCCTACGCGGTTCTCGCGTACGTGAACCAGGCGGCGGTGACGCACTTCGGCTGGATCACCGCCGCACAGGCGGTCGACGGCCTGGGCCTCGCCGAGTCGACGCCGGGCCCGCTCATCATGGTGCTGCAGTTCGTCGGCTTCATGGCCGGCTGGCAGGCGCCGGCCGGCGGTCTGTCGCCCGCCGCGAGCGCGATCCTTTGCGCCCTCCTCACCACCTGGGCGACCTTCCTGCCGAGCCTCACCCTCGTCCTCCTCGGCGCTCCCTACATCGACCGCCTGCGCCACGTCCGCGCCCTCTCCGGCGCCCTCGCCGCCATCCTCGCCGCCGCCACCGGCGTCATTCTTCATCTGGGTCTGACGTTCGGCGGATCCGTCTTGTTCCCGGGCGGCCTGGAGGGAGCACCTGAGCTCCCGCTCCTTGCCCTCACCCTTGCCGCGCTCGGCTTTCTGCGGGCTAAGAAGATCAGCCCCGCTCTGCTCGTTCTCGGAGGCGCGCTGATCGGGCTGGTTGCGAATCGATGGTCAGGATGAGCTGCCGGACGGCGGCCCGCTCTCGACGTACTGCGTTTCTCCCAGTAGGGGCTCGAGGAGTGTGGTCCCCGGGTTGAACCAAACCAGTCGGCCGGCGCGGTAAGAGACGGAGTGCGCGGAGCCGATCTCGCCGACCCAGCCCGACCGATGCGGAGCGCGTCCCAGCGGTTGGGAGGAGCCTGTCGTGAGGTCGTCGGCCTCGCCTTCTGGACCGCCATCGACGGCAGTGCCCATCTCGACGAGATCGACGTTCATCCCGAAACCTCCGGCCAGGGCGTGGACAGGGCCCTGCTGGCGCGCATCGCCGACGAGGCGCGCGCTCTCGGCTACCGGGCGCTCACCCTGTCGACGCTCGAAGACGTCCACTGGAACGCTCAGTATTACGCCAATCGCGGCTTCCGCATCGTGTCGCTCGACGAGCTCACACCCGGCTACATCGACCTGCTCGAGCATGAGACCGCGAGCGGCTTCCCGATGCACCTGCGCGTGATCATCAGGAAGGAGCTGTAGGCAAGATTCGCGACCACCTTCAGCGAAAGCGGAGCAACAGGAACGCGCCTGTCGCAAGAAGCACAGCGAAAAGAACGAGGCCTACGTTCGAGAGGGCGGGAATCTCGACGACACTCGGCTCTCCGAGATAGGCCAGCCAAGCCTCCGGGTCCCCTTGAGGGTTGTAACCCCAGCCCCCCACCGTCAGGCCATCGGGCGAAATCGCAGTCGCTGTCTCCAGATCCCATCCAGCCATGGCAGGGCCCAGTCCGACCTCCACCAGAACGTCTACCAGATTCCGCATGCCGTGGGTCTCATCCCAGAGGATCGGTACAACATCACCGGCGAGGGGTGAATCGCCAATGGCGACCGAACCGTCCGCAGAAGCTCCCAGCAGGATGCTTCCGCCTGTCCCCGGAGGCCTTCCAAGATCCACCATGCCTGTAACGGCCGTCCAGCGAAAGGAGGTGACGCCCTCCATCCCACTCGCGATACCGAGGACGATCGAGCCGTCCGCCGAGACGTCGGTGGCCTGGCTGTCAAAGAAAGGACCCGGAAGATCGCCCAGGCCGACCATCCCCTCCGACCTCGTCCACCGGAAGGCTTCACGGCCGTTCTCCGAGGATGACCAGCCCACTATCGTCGTTCCGTCGCGCGAGATCTGCCAAGGAACACCCGCGGGAATCTGGCTTCCGCCCAAGGTCCCTAGGCCTTCGAGAGCCTTGGTTTCCTTCCACAGAAAGACCTCTCCCCAACTGGGCGCGAGGTCCGAAGTGCTGACCCCGGTGATCACCGAGCCATCGCCCGAGACACCTCGAGCGCTGCTCGAGAAGAGCCCGCCTGGCAAGTCGCCCATTCCGATCATCCCGAGCTCGGCCGTCCAGCGAAAAGCCTCGGTCCTCGTTCCCGAACTCGGAGAACGGCTGGCGCCTACGATGACGCGACCATCGGCCGAAATTCGCCAAGCTGTGCTGAAGAAGTCGCCTCCGCCCAGGGAACCCAGGGCCACCATTCCGGTGTCAGCCGACCAGCGATAGGCCTCTAGCCCGTTCAACGACTGGCTCTCGCCGACAACAATGGCGCCGTTCGGCGAGATGTCCCAGGGAATACTGTAGGGCGGAACTCCACCCTCCAAATGGCCCAAGCCTTGGAAGGACGCGGCGAACTCCACCGTCGGGAACGCCAACAACAGCGCGACTCCCAATCCGGCAGCCCGTGCCGATCTGGCAAGTGACGAGCGAAGTTGACGAATGTTCATTCGTTCCTATGGGGAGTAGCTGGACCAGGCGACGAAATTTCCGGTCTCGAAACCATCTTCCAAGACAATCGGATCCCAGTGAAGGAGCAAGTCTGGCGAGCCCGCACCGATGTAGTTCGGGTCGGCAGAATTCGTCTCCAGGTAACCCTGAATACCTCGAGCGAGAATCAAGGTCTTGAGTTCCTCAGAGGTCAGGTATGGATCGTCTTGCAAGAACAGCGCCGCGATACCCGAAACATGCGGCGCTGCCATGGAAGTACCCGAAAGTTGGCAGACCGCTTCATCGGGATCATCCATACCCGCGTTGACTGGAAAGAAGGCCGAGGCCACATGCGCGGCAGGGGCGAAAATGTCTACGCAGGTGCCAATAGTCGACTGTATGGGCGTTGTCGGCTCTCCTGACGGAATATTGAGGCGCCCATCATTCTCGTCGCTTCCCGCGGCGATAATGATTCGTGCGATCGCGTCCCTGTCCGATATCACAGCGGGTGGAACTACGATGTCTGAATATCGGAGCTCGTCCCCGAAGCTGCGGCTACAGGCATCGAGCGAATCAGTAGAGAACTGCTTGTTGCCCGACGACTGTACGAGAAGCAAGTTGTCTCGTCTCGCAACGCTGATCACGGCCTCGCGAAGCTGACTGTACTCGTCGCAAGCCGGGATCGGGTTGAAGACGCACGGCACGTTCTGGTTGAGAGCGCTGAGATTCACTACTGCGGTCGGGGAGGTGTCTCCATGGGCGAAGAGAACGTACTCGAAAGCCAGCTTCCACTGTTCGGTGGAGTATTGACCCGGAGGAGTCGTGGTGCAGAGCGCTTTGATCGGGACGATATTGACATCCTTGGCCACACCGAAGGTCCTGCCACCAAGGATCGCAGCTACATGGGTTCCGTGCCCTTGCCCTGACCAGGTTCCCACGCAAGGAACATTGCCAAATCCACAAGGAAAGGGTACGCAACGCGTGTCGACGCCCTGCTGAACGCGTGAAAAGAGAGTTCCTTCGTCATAGAACTCTCGATTGTCTTTCGCGACTCCGGTGTCGATGGTGAAGACGGTCACGGAGCGGGCATCCTGGCGGTACCGATAGGACTCATCGCGCGGTGGCCCATTCGGAATCAGATCTACATCCTGATCCAAGCGATCCAGCCCCCAGTTGCCGTAGCAGTTCCCGCTTGGGGCAGGATCGGAACAGACCATTTCCTGTTCCACCGGCGGACCGTTCTCTGCTGGGAGCGGAGGGAAAGGGTCGGTATTCGGGTCCGTTTCGTTGTCGAGGTCCGTGTAGCAATGCGGGTAGACGTAGCTGATCGAATCCTCGAGATACCTTTCCTGAATCACGCGTTTCACGAGCGGATGTCGCGAAAGCTGCGCGGCCTGGAACTCGGAGAGCTCCGCCTGAAAGCCTAAGATCGCGTACCTGTAGACGTAGCCCAGTATCCCGCCGACAGAGCCAACCAAGAGTTCGGGGACGGCGCTGGCGGTCGGGGCGGAATACAGTGAGACGCCGTAGTGCCCCGGCACCCCGTTCTCCAGAGCAGGAAAGAACTTGACCGCGGCTGCCCCCTCCACGCCGGGGGCGGCCTCCTCCTGGCTCCAGTCGCCCGTGCCGCCAGTTTCGAAATCGTCTACGAAGAGGGCGTTCGCATGCCCAATAGCCGGGTAGGACATCCACACCAATGTTGCCACTGCTCCGCAAAAAATTGCGTGCCACCTTCGAGTTGAGCTCATTTTCCCTCCCAATCTCGTCGAAGACCTCTCGAGCGGCCGATGAATTTTTCTTTGCTAGTCCTCCATTTGCATGGCCGAACAGCCGCAGCCGGAAGTGCTTCCAGAGAACTTCCAGGATCTGCTTCATGCAAGCTAGCACAACATCTTG
The DNA here is from genome assembly GCA_039932055.1 of Thermoanaerobaculia bacterium. GTDB lineage: Bacteria > Acidobacteriota > Thermoanaerobaculia > Multivoradales > JAGPDF01 > JAGPDF01. The sequence goes on along the minus strand of JBDTQT010000006.1, from coordinate 26,998 downwards.
AGTGAATATGCGCGGCGATTCCGAGATACTGAATACGCGCCAGATGAGATAAGTCGGGCCGTCTAGAAGACGGAGACTGCAGCGCTCAACTGGCGCGGCACGATAGAAAGGCTGGAGTCAACCTTCCTGGCCACGACGGCGGAGCGCGGACTTACGCTCGTTCGAGGTCGCGCGAGAGGCAGCGCTCGATCAGAACCGCTCAGGCGCGCTCGCCCGCGACCGCCATCGCCAGCAGCGCGAAGGCTCGTGGGCGAGCAGTCACCTGTGCGCAAGGCAGCGGGCGTCGACCAGGTCGGGATCTCCGCGGACTGCGGGCAAGAATCTTCCAGTAAAGGGACGGTGACCGGAGTGATCTTGCACCTCGGCCAGACCTTCGGCGCGCAGGTCGTCTTTCCGGCCGGGCTCGCCGCGGGCCCGCATGTCTCGAGCCTCCTTCTTGCCTTTGCGGCGTTTCTGGCGCTGCGCACCACGAAGCTGAGTCCAGCCCTCCTCGTTCTCGCGGCGGCGCTTCTGGGGATCGCAAGCACCTGGTTCTGGCGCTGATTCGCGAGGGGAAAAGGAATCCCGATTTGCGTCGCGCTGGCTCGCGGTGGTCCCGGGTGGCGGGCCTACTTTCCCAGTTTCCCCGGCCAACGGACGAAGAAGCCGTCGGCCCAGACGATGTCCGCCTCCGGATCGCTCTTGTCGAAGGATTTCCTGGAGTAGCTGTTACCTTCGAGCTTGCCGTCGGCGCCGGCGGAGCGGACGGCCATGACTTCCCAATTGCGGCGGCCGCGATCGAGCCGCACTTCGAGCTCGCGCCCCCATCCGTCGGTGAGCTTGAGGCTCGTCAGGTAGCGGGGAACCAACATCGCTTCGACCTCTTTGGCCGAAAGGACGGGAATCCGCGAGAGGTCGGCTTCGGGCGGCATGCTGTCGGCCGGCGCTTCCTCGGCGCAACAGAAGCCCTGATCCTTGCCCCAAGCGAAGAGCGCCGCACCGACCGTCCGTACGGAGTCGAGCGTCTCCCGCATCGGATCAACAGCTGGGCCAGCGCCTTCGGCGGCGTTGCCAGTGGCAGCCAAGAGAACAAGGGCGGCGACGAGTGATGTCGTGCAGAGTCGAGTCATTTGAGGTCTCCTTGTCGATGGCCTGGCGAGTGAGCTCAGGCCGGCGTTTCTGGTGGTATGCGGGGCACTTCCTGGGAGCTAGGCCTTGCCAGCAGCCGGGCTCCTAGGAAGGATTTTTCAATAGGGGACGGGCTTCTTGGGTCTTTGGATCGATCCAGAAGATGCGACGCTCGGAGTCGTAGAAGATGCTTCCCGCCACTGACGGGCCTTCGAAGTCCGGCTCCCGCTCGGCTTCGAACCAGGGGCTGAGCGGGACGCGCTGGCGATCGTTGAATGGAGGGGCCATCGAAGATCTCACCAGCCAGACACCTGGAGAAAACTCGGTGACTCTTCCAGTCGCAATCTCGACGCGAAAGGCAGCCTGCCAGCGGCCACCCTCTGAATCCTCGCGCCGTAGCCCGCAACCCGCAAGAACGGTCGCGCGATTGAGAAAGAAAAGGGGCCCCCATTCGACGCAGCCTGGAAGCGGGACGGACGCGATGAGAGCGGCCGATGCGATCTCTTCGACGAGCAGCCGGTACCCTGAATCTGGACCGCCCGAGACGTGCAACGTTGCCACTCGAATCGCATCCGGTGAGAGGGCCCAGAAGGGAGTCGACACCTTCCAGGCCAACGCGGTCGGCAGCGCCGGCTCGTTGGTGGCTCGCGTGCTGCGAATATAGAGCCGGGAAGTGCGATCGGAGTCGAGATCGTCCCATTCCATCCAGCCAAGGGTGGAGCCGTCGCGTGAGGCTTCGGCCACCGAGATGCCGGGACCGAGTTGGATCGACCTTCCCGAACTCGGATGCAGGAGAAATCGAGGCCAGATTTCCTCGTCGCGGTTCGTCGGGCCAGTGAGTTCGACCCAGTCCGGCCCAGCACTCCGCGCTTTCGTGAGGTGCGGGCGAAGCTCAGCGACCGATGGATGGACGCGCCAGTTCGAAAAGATGACGAGGAACGCGCCGGTAAGGAGGGCCATGACGAAGAGGCCGACGGAGAGCGCTTTCTGAGCGCGATCCGGTTCCGTTCGGCCCCGGGTGAGCTGGGCGAGGGTCGCGGCGGTCGCGCCGAGGGTGAAGAGCACCGCGAAAACGGTCAGCAGAGTCCAGATGGCTCTGAGGGCGATCCAGAATCGCAGCAGCTGGACTCCGTAGACCAGCGCCACAACAACCGAAGCCAGCGAGACGAAGTCGAGCATCGCCCAGCGCTCGCGGCAGCGAGCCATCATCGCGAACGTATTCGCGAGCAGGAGCATGACGAAGACGGCGGCGGGCCACCAAGGAGAGGAGTGCAGCAATTCGATGCCTGCGATGCGGCCCAGAATCTCCTCGAATCCTGCGATGGCACCCACGAAGTCCATCCCGGCGAGCGCAGGCAGCAGGAGTGCCAGGCTCCCGGCGAGGGCGATCGTGGCAATCGCGGCGAAGATCCGCGCCGCCCAGATCGCGCCGGGGCGGACGGGGAGGCGGAAGTCGAATGCCAGGCGGCCCTCGGTGAGGTCGCGGACGAAGATCGAGCCGCCGAGAAGGATGGCCAGGATCGAGCACCAGCTGAGGGTGGTGATGAGAGCCGCAACGCCGCGGAGCTCGGCGGAGGCGGCATGGGTGTTGGGCAGGAGTGGAATGGCGGCGATGAACAGACCCATGGCCAGCGAGGCGATGAAGAGGGGGAGGCGCTGGCTCAAGTCGCGGCGGAAGAGGAGGGCGAAGCCGCGCATGGTCAGTTTCCTTCCGTGCCGGCGAAGTGGAAGAAGAGGCTCTCGAGGGTCGGCGCCGCTGCGCCGCGGGCGACCGCACTTTCGCGCAGCCCCTCGATTTCGCCCTCCACCAGCAGTTTCCCTTTGCCGAGCATGCCGACGTGGGTGGCGATGCGTTCGATCCCTTCGAGGTCGTGGGTGGTGAGGAGGACGGTCGTGCCGCGGTCGGCGAGCTCGCCGATGAGCTCGTCGAAGACGAAGCGGCGGGCGACCGGGTCGAGGCCCAGGGTCGGGTCGTCGAGGAGGAGGAGCTCCGGCTTCTGGGCGAGGGCGAGCGACAGCATGACCAGGCCTTTCTGGCCGCGCGACAGCGCGCCGAAAGGCTTCGTCAGCGAAATGCCGAAGCGGTCGAGCCGGCCGCGGAAGCCGGCGGCGTCCCAACTGCGATGGAAGGAGCCGACGAAGCTGCCGAGGACATTCACCTTCATCGCCGCCGGCGCGTCCGGCGTCTCGGGTGTCGCGGCGATCCGGTGCATCAGGCGGTGGCGCGCCTTCCAGGGGTCGAGGCCGTCGATCTCCAGGATGCCGCCGTCGGGTCGACGGTGCCCGAGGAGGGCCTTCATGAGCGAGCTCTTGCCCGAGCCGTTCCTTCCCAGCAGGGCGTAGACGGAGCCTTCCGGTACGTGCAGATCGAGCCGGTCGAGGGCGGTCGTCCGACCGTAGCGCAAGGTGACATCGCGGATCAGGATCTTCACGGACGTTTCCTTTCCGGGGACTCGAGGGCGACGGAGGCTTCGAAGAGGGCGACCGCGGCTGCCTTGGCGTCGAAGCCCAGCCCGGCGGCGGTCGTCGCGTAGCGTTGGGCGGCCTCGGCCAGGCTTGCCTGGCGCTCGGCGGGGGTGGGGAGGGGAGGATCCTGCGCGACGTAAGTACCCTCTCCGCGCCGCATCTCGAGGATTCCGGCCTCGCCCAGCCGCTGGAACGCCTTGGCAACCGTATTGGGATTGACTCGCAGGTCGCGAGCGAGGTCGCGAACGGAGGGGATCGGCTCGCCCGGTGCCAGAACGCCGGAGGTGACCAGCCGCAGGATCCCCTCTTCGATCTGCCGCCCGATCGGCCGCGGGTCGGCCGTGTCAATAGCGATGGGGAGATGCGGCATGTGTACTAGTGTACTAGGACACTAGTATTTATTGTCAAGTGCCGCCGGAAGGCTTCAGAGGAGAGCGCTGAACAGACGTGCACCGACCTCGGCCAGGACTCGGCCGCGGCTCCGGCGGGCGAGGTGGCGAGGGCGAACCTCGCGCGACCGCAGCAGGTCGGCTTCGAACTCGCTGGCCAGGCGGTCGGCAGCCGCCTCGCCGTAGATCGCCGCGACGATCTCGAAGTTCAGCCGGAAGCTGCGGTTGTCGAAGTTGGCGCTGCCGATCACGGCGAGCTCGCGGTCGACGACCATCGTTTTGGCGTGCAGCATGGCCGGCCGGTACTCGAAGACGCGCGCGCCGCAGGCGAGCCAATCGTCGTAGTACGACCGCACGGCGGCGGCGACCAGCCGGGAGTCACCCCGGATCGGCACCAGCAGCCGGACATCGACCCCGCGATGGGCGGCCGAGCGCAGGGCCAGAAGCGTGGCCTCGTCGGGAACGAGGTAGGGGCAGGTAATCCAGATGCGCTCGTCGGCACCGGCGATGGCGGTGAAGAAGAACTCGTGGATCGGGAAGATCGCGCGGTCAGGCCCGCCGCGCACGACCTGCAGCCAATGGTCGCCGCGCGGTTGCGGAGGAAAGTAGCCGGGCTCGATGCGCATGGGAGATGGGGTGGAGAACTGCCAGTTCTCGAGGAACGAGCGCTGCAGCCAGCGCACCGCTTCTCCCGCGATGCGCAACTGCGTGTCGCGCCAGGGGCGGCCCCCTTGCGCACCGATCGTCTGCTCGTCGCAGACGTTCATGCCGCCGAGGTAACCGATTTCGCCGTCGATGACGACGATCTTGCGGTGGGAACGAAAGTTCAGCAGGCGCAGACGGAGACCGAAGCGCGGCGGGTTGAAGCGCGCGTACTGCCCTCCTGCCGCGACCAGCTCGCGAAAGAAGGCAGCGTTCACACCGGCGCCGACGCTGTCGACGAGCACTCGCACTTCGATGCCCGCCCGCGCGCGCTGGACCAGAAGGTCGCGGAGCCGTCTTCCCGTGCCGTCGTCGCTCCAGATGTAGAACTCCAGATGGACGTGGTGCCGGGCGGCGGCGATGTCAAGCTCGATCGCGGCGAAGGCCTCTTCCCCCGATCGATAGTGGGAGAGGGAGGTCGCCGACGACAGCGGCGCCTCGTCCAGGCGGGCCGCCAGCCGCACCTGACGGGCGATGTCCGGCGGAATCCCGGGGTGCCGCTCGACCGTCGAGAGAGCCCGGGAAACGCATTCGCTGAGCTCCTTGTAGCGCGAGCGTTGGCGCCGCAGCCGCCGCGGCCCGACGAGGAGGTAGAAGGGCAGGCCGATGAGCGGCAGGAAGGCGAGGACGACGATCCAGGCGAGAGTCGAAGCCGGAGCGCGTCGATCCGTCGCCACCCAGATCGCCACCCCTGCCACCCAGAAGATCTCGACCAGCCAGACCATCCACCATTCCATCGCCACCCGAGCCTAGACCAGACGAGAGCGCGATGCGCGTCCGGCAAACCGAACGCCGCATAGAATCGTGCCATGCGCATCGTGGCGATCGGCGGGGGGCCGGCGGGGCTCTACTTCGGCATTCTCATGAAACAGGCCTTTCCGCAGGTCGAGATCGAGATCCTGGAGCGCAACCGGCCCGACGACACTTTTGGCTTCGGGGTCGTCTTCTCGGACGAGACGCTGTCGTTCTTCGACGACGCCGACCCGGTCTCCGCCGCGCTCATTCGCGACCGGTTCAGAACCTGGACGGAGATCGAGACCCGATTTCGCGGCGAGAGGATCGTTTCGACCGGCCACGGCTTCGCCGCCATCGCGCGCACCGAGCTGCTCGCCATCCTCCGGCAGCGGGTCCAGGCGCTCGGCTGCACGATCCGTTTCGAGCGCGATGTCGTTGCCGGGCAGGAGCTGCCCCGGGCCGATCTGGTGATCGGCTGCGACGGCGTCAACAGCATCGTGCGCGAGCGCTTCGCCGCCGACTTCGAGGTCGCGATCGACATGCGGCCGAACCGCTTCTCCTGGCTCGGAACCGACTTCGCATTGCCCGCGTTCACCTTCATCTTCGAGCAGACCGAGCACGGCCTCTTTCAGGTGCATGCCTATCCGTTCGCCGCCGGTCGCAGCACCTGGATCGTCGAGTGCTCCGAAGCGGCGTGGCGGAACGCCAAGCTCGACCGCGCCACCCAAGCCGAGACCGTCGACTTCTGCGAACGTATCTTCGCGGCGCATCTCGACGGCCACAAGCTGCTCGCCAACCGCTCCGTCTGGAGGCAATTTCCGAATGTGCGCTGCGGCCGCTGGTACCGCGGCAATGTCGTCCTGCTCGGCGACGCGGCGCACACGGCGCATTTCTCGATCGGCTCAGGCACCAAGCTGGCGATGGAAGATGCGATCGCGCTCGTCGCCGCCTTTCGCGCCCACGGCACCGGCGATGTTCCCGAGGTGCTGGCGGCCTACGAGGCGGCGCGCCGGGTCGACGTCGCCAAGCTCCAGCGCGCCGCCCAGACCAGCCTCGAGTGGTTCGAGAACGCGAGCCGCTACCTCGTTCAGGAGCCGGTGCCGTTCGTCTTCAACCTGATGACGCGTTCGAAGCGCATCACCTACGACAACCTGAAGGAGCGCGATCCCCGGCTGGTCACGCAGGTCGACCGGGAGTTCTGCATCCAGGCGACCGGCGGGATCGACCTCGATGCAGCGCCGGTGCCACCGGCCTTTGTTCCCTTTCGGGCGCGCAGCGTCGAGCTCCCCAACCGCATCGCCGTCTCGCCGATGTGCCAGTACTCGGCAGAGGACGGCACGGTGGGCGACTGGCACCTCGTGCATCTGGGTAGCCGCGCCGTGGGCGGTGCCGGGCTGGTGATCGCGGAGATGACCAACGTTTCGGCGGAAGGCAGGATCTCTCCCGGCTGCGCCGGTCTCTATCGGCCCGAGCATCGAGCGGCCTGGCAGCGGATCGTCGATTTCACGCACCATCACTCGGCGGCGAAGATCGGCATCCAGCTCGCGCATGCCGGAAGAAAGGCCTCGATGCGACGGCCCTGGGAGGGGGCCGACCTGCCGCTCACCGCAGCGGAAGGGGCATGGCAGACGTTAGGCCCGTCGGCCGACCCTTTCCGCGCCGGCGCGCCGATTCCCAAGGCGATGGACCGAGCCGAGATGGATCGGATCCGGACCGCCTTCGAACGCTCGACGGAATGGGCCGCGGAGGCGGGCTTCGACTGGCTCGAGCTGCACATGGCGCACGGCTATCTGCTGTCGAGCTTCCTTTCGCCGCTTTCGAACTCGCGGTGCGACGAGTATGGCGGCGCGCTCGAGAACCGGATGCGCTATCCGCTGGAGGTCTTCGCCGCCGTGCGCCGCGTCTGGCCGGCGGAGCTGCCGATGTCGGTGCGCATCTCGGCGACCGACTGGATGGCCGACGGCTCCGGCTTCACTCCCGACGAGGCGGTCGCGGTTTCGCGCGAGCTCGCGCGCCTCGGCTGCGACCTCATCGACGTCTCCTCGGGCGGCAATTCGCCAGTTTCGAAGCCGGACTACGGGCGGATGTACCAGGTACCGTTCGCCGAGAAGATCCGCTATGAGGCCGACATTCCGGTGATGGCGGTCGGCGCCATTCTCGACGCCGACCATGCCAATACGGTTCTCGCCGCAGGGCGAGCGGACCTCGCTCTGCTGGCGCGGCCCCACCTCGCGGATCCCTACCTCACCCTGCACGCTGCGACGAAGTACGGCGTCGAGGTCGACTGGCCGGTGCAGTACCTGCTGGGCAAACCGAAGCCGGTCGCACCCTAGCGGGTAGACTGCTCGTCATGGCCTTCCGCACACCGCTGCATGTCCGTTGGGGCGATCTCGATCCGGCCGGGATCGTCTACTACCCGCGCTTCATGCACTTCTGCCACGTCGCCATGGAGGAGTTCTTCCGCGACGCCATCGGCACGGACTATCCGAAGCTCATGCGCGAGCACCGGATCGGCTTCCCGGTGGTCCATCTCGAGACCGAATACCACCGGCCGCTGCGCTACGGCGACGATCTCGAAATCGAGGTTTCGATTCCGCGAGTGGGCGGGAGCTCGGTCTCCTGGCGCTATCGCTTTCTCCATCGCGATATCGAGCGTCCAGCCGCCGAGAGCCGGATCGTCACGGTCTGCGTCGCGATGGACTCCTTCCAGAAGACCGCGGTGCCGGACTGGCTGGCGGATCTGCTGCGCTCGCCGGTCGCCCGCTGAGCGGCTCCGAGTCCATACCGCCCGTCGCCATGGCGCCACGTAGCCCGTTGGCCTACACGGCGTTGTCGGCGGTGAGCTTCGCGCTCATGGCGGTGGCGGCGAAGCTCGCCGCCAGGACGCTCTCCGGCGGCGAGGTCGCCTTCGTCCGTTTCGCCCTCATGCTGCTGCCGCTCCTCGCCGTGCCGGGGCTGGCGCGCCGGGCGCTTACCTATGATCGCCTCGACCTTCTCGTCTACCGCGGCGTCTTCGGCGGTGTCGCGGTCCTGCTCTACTTCCTCGCCATCGCTCACCTGCCCGTCGGCACGGCGACGCTGCTCAACTATTCGTCGCCGATCTTCAGCGTCCTGTTCGCGGCGCTCTTTCTCGGCGAGAGCGTGCGGCGCTGGGTTCTGCTGCCGGCATCGCTGGCTTTTCTCGGCGTCGCGATGGTCACGGGTGGGCTCGAGAGCGGCGGGCTGCTGGCCCATTTCGGGCGCTGGGAGGCGGTCGGGCTGGCTTCGGCAGTGCTCTCCGGAGGCGCCGTCGCGGCCATTCGCGCCGCGCGGCGCACCGAGAGCTCGTGGGCGATCTACGGCAGTTTCACCCTTTTCGGTCTGCTCGTGACGGCGCCGCTCGGCATCCTCCACTGGCGCACCCCGACTGGCCGCGAATGGATGCTGCTCGGCGCGGTGGGGGTGACGTCGATCGCCGCGCAGCTGCTGATGACCTACGCCTATCGCTGGGTGACCAACGTCCAGGCAGGGGCGATGGCCCAGCTCACCGTGCTGATCGCCTTTGCCCTCGGAGCGCTCTTTCTCGGCGAGCCGTTCGGGTGGAATCAGGCGGTGGGTTCGCTCCTGACGGTCGCCGGAATCATCGGCGTGGTGCGCGTCCAGTCCACTCCCCGCGCGACCGAGTAGCGGCGCACAGGCGCCGGGCGGGCGAAGCTCAGAGATTCTCGGAGCTCCGCGCCAGCCGGGCGAGCGCCCGCGCCAGCTTGGGATGCGCGTCGAAGCGCCGCACGAACTCCGATTCCCGGCGCCCCCCTTTGGCACGGATGACCCCGGCCAGGGCGCGGCGCTCGGCGTCGCTCCAGCGAGCGAGACCCGGAAGGAGCAGCACCACCGGTGCCCAGCGCTGAAGGGCGGCGCGCTCGTCGGCGCTCCAACCGGCAAGGCTACGCAGGCCGAGCCGGTCCTTTGCCTCGGCGGCGCAGGCTCCGGCGCCACGATCCGGAGCGTCGGCGAAGCGGCGCGAAAGCAGCGTCGTGGCGGCGACGCCGACCGCCGGTAGCGGCACCTCGCCGATCACGTCGCGGCGCTCGCGGCCGAGATGCAGGAAGAGATTCTCCTTCGCCAGGTGCGCGAGCGTCGCCCGCGACGAGCGGCTCGACGGGTCGCGGCGCTGCCGCGCGAGCTCGCGGTTCATGAGCGCCACGGCCCGCGGGGCGCGCGGGAGAAAACCGAGCTTCCGGTAAAACCACCAGGCACCGGAGTCGAGCGCCTCGTCGTTGCCGTCGCCCAGTTGGTAAGGAAAGATCGTGAAGGCGGAGGCGGCAAAGACCTCTTTCACCGTGGCCAGCACCCGGGCGTAGACCTGCGCTGCGGCGACACCGCGAAAGGCCTCGAAGACGTTGAAGGCGATCTCCGCCGAGCCGAAGAGGGCGCTGTTGAGGACGTAGCCCGCCGGCACGCCGTTCTTCAGCGTCAGGAAGGCGTAGACCGCCTCGAGCAGCAGGCGGCGCTCCGGGCGGACGCCGATGACCGCGAACTGCAGGCCGTCCTCCCAGGTCACCAGCCGCACGTCTTCGGCGCTGCCGTAGGCGAAGGCGTCCAGGTCTCGGCTGCGGGTGACCATGGCGTCACGCGCCATCTCGAGCAGCCGCTCGGCGCGGCGGCCGGAGAGATCCTCGACCGCGAGAGGCTGGAGTCTGCCGGTAGAGAGCTCGAGCGAGAGGTTGGGCCGGCCGTGCCGCAGCGGCGTCGCCTGGTAGGCGGGCCGTGTTCCGGCCAGGTGCTCGCGGGTCCGCGAGGGAGTCTGCCGCGAGGCCCCGGGGGCCGAGGGCGTGAGCCGGTAGAAGAGTCCGAGGTCGTCGACGACGCGCTCGAAGAGTTGGGAGTCCGGGATCGCCCGGCGCAGGCGGCGCAGGAAGAATGCGCCACCGGCTTGCTGCGGCAACGGCGATGCGCCTTCTCCGTCGCCGCCGCGCAGCCGCTCGAGCCACTCCCGCGGTGTCCAGGCGATTTCGTCGAGGCCGGGGATCTCGGCCGGATGAGCAACGAAGGGCAGCCATCGCTCGAGGCGTTCCGGCTCGGCGACCGAGTCCCAGTCGATCTCGAGGCTCGCGGGAAAGCGCTCGGCAAGGCGCCAGGCGGTTTCGGCGAAGAACGGAAAATCGATCGTCGTGCCGGCGATCCCGGTGTCGGCGAGCTCCGCCCAGTGGCGCCGGAGATCCGCGCGGCGGTCGAAGCCGGCGAGCATGAGCTCCACCTGCGCGAGCACGGCGGCATCGTCGGGATAGGCGCGCAAGAAGATCAGCAGCTCGTGCAGCGCCGAGACCGCCCGCGCCGAGCCGAGGCGGCCGCGCTCCAGTTGGACGAGCAGCGCGAGCTTGCGCTCCGCCCAGCCCAGGCCGAACTCGGCACGAATTCGGGCGAGGTCGGCGAGGGCGCCAGCCGGGCGGACGAGCTTCAGCGAGCGGCCACCGGCATTGCTTCGGGGGGTCATCGTCCGGATCCTCCGGTCTCTCCCGGGCGCTTGAGCGCGCCGCGATCGATCTTCCCCAGGTGTGTCCGAGGGAGCTCCTCCACGAGATGCACGACGCGCGGCGCCTTGAAGGGCATGAGCTCCCTCGCCACGAAGTCCGAGAGCTCCTGCGCCAGGCCGGGCGAGGCCTGCCGCGGAATCACCCAGGCCTGCGGCTTGAGGAGTCCGTTCTCGTCGGTGACGCCGACCACGGCGCACTCCGCCACCGCGGGGTGCCGGAGCAGGGTACCCTCGACCTCGGCGGGGGAGAACCACCTGCCCGCAACCTTGAAGACGTCGTCGCCGCGCCCGTGGTAGGTGAAGAAGCCGTCGGCGTCGCGCGCCACGAGGTCGCCGGGCACGACCCACTCACCGCGAAAGGTCGCCTGGGTCTTTTCCATTTCGCGGAAATAGCCCCAGGCGCGGGCTCCGCCGCGCACCCAGAGCGGACCGATCTCGCCGTCGGCGAGATCGCGTCCGGCGTCATCGCGCACCCGCACCTCGAACCCAGGTACCGCTTCGCCGAGCGTGCCCGGGCGCACGCGACCGGGCCGGTGGGAGATGAAGATGTGCCACTGTTCGGCGGTGCCGAGCCCGTCGAGCAGCTCGACGCCGAAGCGCTCCTGCCAGCGCTCGCGCAAAGTGACGGCGAGCGCCTCGCCGGCGGACGTTGCGAGGCGCAGCGACCCGAGATCGTGGCGCCCGGCGTCCGGGTGGGCAGCCATCTGCTGAATCATCGTGGGCACGGTGACGAGCACGGTCGGCCGATGGCGGGCGATCGCCGCGAAAACCGATTCGGCGGTCGATTTCTCGGCGAAGAGGCAGGCCGAGGCGCCGACGGAGAACGGAAAGAACAGGTTCGAGCCCATTGCGTAGCCGAAAAAGAGCTTCGGCACGGCAAGCGTGATGTCGTCCGGCGTGAGGCCGAGAATGCGCTGGCCGTAGGCCTGGGTGGTGAAGGCGTAGGAGCGGTGGCTCTGCACGACCGCCTTCGGGCGTCCAGTGGTGCCGCCGGAGAAGAGCATCACCGCCGGATCGTCGCGATGAGTGCGCACGGTGGGGAAGTCGTCGGCGACGGTGCGCGCGAGCTCCTCGAACGATGGGCAACCGGGCGCGCGCTCGCCGACGGTGACCAGCTGAGTTCGCTCCGCGCACTGCCCTAGCGCGTCGGCAAAGGTGTGAGCGAGACGGCCGTCGATCACCGCGAAGCGCGGGCGCAGATAGTCCAGCAGCGCCGCCACGGCGTCGGCATGCAGCTCCGGATTGAGCATCACGACCACGCCGCCGGCGCGCAACGTGCCGAACAGTGCGCCGACGAAGTCGGCTCCGTCCGGAAGCGCCAGGAAGACCCGTTCCTCGGGGCGCAGTCCTAGTCCCGCGAGGACGTTGGCGAAGCGCCGTGAGTGCGCGGCGACGGCAGAGTAGCTGACCTCGCGGTCGCTCAGGCGCAGGGCGACCCGGTCGCCAAGTCCCTCGCGCAGGCGCTCGTCGAGCAGCCAGTCGGCGAGATTCAGCCGTTCGGGGATCTCGATCGAAGCCAACTCCGGGGCGCTCATCGGCGCAGTCTAGCGAGCGCGAGTAGGATTCGCACGATGCCCACCAGCCAACGCTTTCACGAGTTTCGTCCCCACCCCTGGCACGGCCTGCCGGTAGGTCCCGATCCGCCGCGCATCGTGACCGCCTACATCGAGATCGGACCGCTCGACACGGTGAAGTACGAGATCGACAAGGTCTCGGGATACCTCAAGGTCGACCGGCCGCAACGCGGCGCGGCGCAGCCGCCGACGCTCTACGGTTTCATTCCGCGCACCTACTGCGGCGCCCGGATGGCCGCGCTTTCGCCCGCCGCCGAGCGCGGCGACGGCGATCCGCTCGATATCTGCGTCGTCAGCGAGCGCACGGTGACCCGCGCCGACATCCTGCTCGACGCGCGGGTGGTCGGGGGGTTGCGCATGATCGACCACGGAGAGGCCGACGACAAGATCGTCGCCGTGCTGCGCAACGACCTCTACTGGGGGGAAGTCGACGACCTCCGCGGTCTGCCGCCGAAGATGGTCGAGCGCCTGGCGCACTACTTCACGACCTACAAGCAGATGCCCGGCGAGACCGGCATGGTCAGCGTCGCGGCGACCTACGGCCGCGAGCACGCGGAGGAAGTCGTGCTCGCGTCGATGGCCGACTACGAAGCCAAGTTCGGCAGCCACTGAGCTCAGCCCGGCCGTCCCTGGTCGCTGCAGTTCCGAGAGCAACCACCTACGTTCCCTGGGGCGCTCCGGCGCTCGGGAATCCGGGGTAGGCGACCAGCTTCTATAGGAGCCAACCCCGGATTCCCGAGCGCCGGAGCGCCCCATCGCCCCTTCGATGAAGGTCGCCCTACTTGCCCGTCCAGGCCGCCGGGCGCTTCTCGAGGAACGCCGCCACGCCCTCTGCCTTGTCCTGCGACGAGAAGCAGAGGCAGAACAGATCGCGCTCGTAAGTGATGCCGTCCTCGATCGCCAGCTTCTCGGAGGCGCGCAGGGCCTCCTTGGCGACTTTGAGCGTCAGCGGGCTCTTGCTGGCGATCTTCTGCGCGAGCTCGAGGGTCTTCGCGCGCAACTCGTCGGCGGGGAAGACGAGGTCGACCAGGCCAATCTCCTTCGCTTCGGCAGCGGGAATCATGTCGCCGGAGAGGATCATGCGCATCGCTTGGCCCATGCCGACCAGGCGCGGCAGGCGCTGCGTTCCGCCGCCGCCGGGAATGAGACCGAGGTTGATCTCCGGCTGGCCGAAACGCGCCTTGTCGGAGGCGATGCGCATGTCGCACGACATCGCGAGCTCGCAGCCGCCGCCGAGACAGAAGCCGTTGATCATGGCGATCACCGGCTTGGGGAAGGAGGCCATGACGTCGAAGATGCGCGGGCTGCGCATGGCGAAGCGCTGGTCGAACGGCGAACGGCCGGCGAACTCGCCAATATCGGCGCCGGCGATGAACGACTTCTCACCCGACCCGGTGATCACCACGGCGCCGACGCCGTCGTCGGTCTCGATCTCGGCGAGCGCGGCGAGCAGTTCGACCCGCACCTCTTCGTTGAGGGCGTTCAGTTTGTCGGGGCGGTTGATGGTGAGGATGGCAACTCGGCCTTCGCGGGCGGAAAGTACGGTTTGGGACATGGTGCTCCTGGTTTCGATTCAGTAGTCGGCTGGCTCTGGAACCAACGCCGATTCAATTGAGGTGTCGCTGTCTCTGGTCACTCTGCCGGCCCGTGGCTGCCGCGCTGCCTCAGCGGTGTCGCCAGGTTGGTGGGCGCTTTTCGATGAAGGCCTGAATACCCTCGGCCATGTCCGCGGTGGCGGTGAGCTCGCGCAGGTAGAGGTGCTCGGCTTCGGCGAGCGCCGGTCCGTAGGCGCGCGTCTCGCCGGCGCGCACGGCGCGTTTGGTCAGGCGCGTGACGGCGGCGCTCTGGCGCTGGATCGCGGTCCCGAGCTCGGCGGCGCGGCCGTCCAGGGCCGGACGGTCGGCGAGGCGCTCGTGCACGAAGCCCAGATGCTCGGCCTCGGCGCAGTCGAAGGTCCGGCCGGTGAGCAGGAGCTCCAGCGTTCGGCCGCTACCGATGCGCCGCGGATAGAGCGCCGCGGCGACCGGTGGATAACAGCCGAGGGCGATCTCCGGCTGACCGAAACGGCTGCGCTCGGTGGCGAGGACGAGGTCCGCGACCAGCGCGAGCTCCATGCCGCCGCCGAGGCAATGTCCGTCGACGAGCGCGACCGTCAGCGCCTCGAGGTCGCGCAACCGGGCGAGCGCGCCGTGGAACGACAGCAGCATCCGATCGATCTTGTCCGGGGTGTGGTCCTGCACCGAGACTCCGGCCGAGAAGGCCTTTTCGCCGGCGCCGCGGACGAAGACGACCTGCAGCTCGCGGTCGCACGCCAGACTGGCGAGCGCGGCGTCCAGCTGGGCGAGGAGGTCGAGGTCGAGGATGTTGAGCGGCGGGCGGCCGAAGGTGAGCGTCGCCGCCCGCCCCTCCCGTCCGACGACGAGCAGATCCTGAGGTGGATTCATCGCAGGGCTCCTTCCGAGATCCGCGGTGCGCGGCGCCGGGCGAACCCGCCTGCCGCCTCCAGAAAGTCCTCGAACAGGCCGCGGTGGAACGGCTGCTCGACGAGGTTTTCGGGGTGCCACTGGACCGAAGTGATCCACCACTCGGGATCCGGCGCGACCGTCGCCTCGATCGTGCCGTCGGCGGCGACCGCCGCCGCGACGAGTCCGCGTCCGGGCGCCTTGATCGCCTGGTGATGCCGGCTGTTGACCGCCGGATGCCCGGACTTCTCCAGCCGGACGGAGAACGGATGGGCGATTCCGGTCGAGACCACGTCGTGCGCCAGGTGATCGAGGGCGAAGCCGCGGTCGATGAAGTTGTCGTGGCCCTGGTGGCCAGTCAGCAGCTCGATGTCCTGGAACAGCGTCCCGCCGAGGAAGACGTTGACCATCTGATGGCCGCGACAGATGCCGAAGACCGGCGTGCGGTGGGCGCGCGCCTCGGTCAGGAGGTCCCACTCGAGCTGGTCGCGATCCGGCACCGGTTTGTCGAGCTTGGCCTCGCGGATGCGCGCTTCGCCGTACAGGCAGGGTTGGAGGTCGGCGCCGCCGGTGAGCAGGAGGCCGTCGGCACTCGCGAGGAGCGCTTGAAGGTCGACCGTCGCGGTTCTCCGAGGTGTAGCACGGAAGATGTCGGAGTCGGGCACGCCGACCGCGGCCAGCGCTTCGAGATACGGCGCGACCTTGTCTTCCTTGATGTAAGCGACGACGAAATTGGGCACACCGGTCTCCGGTTTAAGGGGTGGTTCGTTCGACGAGAACCGAGATGCCCATCCCGCCCGAGATGCATAGTGTCGCGATCCCGAGGCGCTGATGGCGCTCCGCCATGCCCGCGAGCAACGTCACGACGATACGGGCTCCGGTCGCTCCGATCGGGTGGCCGAGGGCGATGGCGCCGCCATCGGGGTTGACCCGCGACGGGTCGAATGGCAACTGGGCGAGACAGGCGAGGGCCTGCGACGCGAACGCTTCGTTCAGCTCCACGGCCTCGATATCGGCATAGTCGAGGCGGTTGCGCGCGAGCAGCGCCTGCGTCGCCGGCACCGGTCCGATGCCCATGATCCTGGGATCGACTCCGACCACCTCCCAGTCGAGAAGAAAGCCCGCCGGTTGCAACCCATGGCGCGCGGCGGCTGATTCGCTGGTGACCAGCAGAGCGGCAGCGCCGTCGGTGATCCCCGAGGCGTTGGCGGCGGTGACGGTGCCGCCCTGGCGGAAGACCGCCGGCATCTTCGCCAGCGACTCGAGGGTGACACCGTCGCGCGGATGCTCGTCGGCGGCGATCACGGTCTCGCCTTTCCTACCCGGAATCCGGATCGGCTCGATCTCGGCGGTGAATCGCCCGCGGCCGCGGGCCGCTTCGCAGCGCCGCTGAGTTTCGACGGCATAGGCGTCCGCAGCCTCGCGCGTGACGCCCGCCTCGGCGGCCAGTTCTTCCGCGGTCTCGCCCATGATCATGCCCGAGAGCGGATCGCTGAAGCCGTCCCGGTACATCCCGTCGACAATCTCGTCGGTTCCGAGGCGATAGCCCCAGCGCGCCCGGGGGAGCATATAGGGGGTGTTCGACATGCTCTCGGTGCCGCCAGCGAGAATGACCTCGGCCTCGCCGAGGAGGATCGTGCGGGCGGCGGAGAGGATCGACTGCAGCCCCGAACCACAGGCCTGGTTGACCGTGTAGGCCGGGCGATCGACCGGAACACCGGCGCGGAAGGAGATCTGGCGGGCGCTGTTCGGGCCGCCGTTCGCCTGGCGACCGTGCCCGAAGATCACCTGGTCGACCAGGCGTGGCTCGACTCCGGCACGCCGCAGGCAAGCTCCCGCGGCGTGCGTACCGAGGTCGGCTGCGAAAAGGCCAGAGAGGCCGCCGCCGAACTTTCCGATCGGCGTTCTCACTGGCGCGATGAGCGCCAGGCGGTGTGCTGCTCGGCGTTGCGCGCCCGCCGGACCGTCCGGCATCACTTGGCGGTGAATTGCGGCGTGCGCTTCTCGACGTAGGCGGCGAGCCCTTCCTTGGCATCGTCACTCTGGAAGAGCTGCTGCTGCAACTCGCGCTCGAGGGTCATCGCCGATTCGAACGGGATCTCGGCGCCCGACTGCACGGCGCGCTTGATGCGTCCGACCGCCTTGGCCGCCTTGTTCGGCGGGCAGAACTGTTTGGCGTACTCGTGCACCTGGCCCATGAAGTCGTCACCTTCGAGAATCGAATCGATGATGCCGTAGCCCAGGGCGTCCTCGAAGGAGAACAGCCGTCCGGTGACCATGAGCTCGATCGCCCGGCTCTTGCCGACGATGCGCACCAGCCGCTGCGTGCCGCCGGTGCCCGGCAGGACGCCCAGCGTCACCTCGGGAAGACCCACCTTGCCGCCGCCCTTCCTGGCGATGCGCAGATCCGCGGCCATGGCGATCTCGAGACCGCCGCCGACCGTATTCCCGTTCAGCGCCGCGATCACCAGCTTCGGCGTCTGCTCGAGGCGCGAAAGCGTTTCGTTGGCGTGCAGGCAGAAGAAGTACTTGAAGTACGGATCCGAGGACTTGAGCATGTTGATGTTGGCGCCAGCGCAGAACATCTTTTCGCCGGCACCGGTGAGCACGATGACGTGCACCGAAGCATCGAAGCGGGCTTTGAGGATGCCCTCGTCGAGGGCCCGCATCATCTCGTGGGTGTAGGTGTTGGCCGGCGGATCATCGAGCTTGAGGTAGGCGACGCCGTCGCGTACGTCGTAGTGCACCAGTGTGCGGGCGGCGTTGCTGTCGGGCGTAGCGGAGTGCTGCGACATGGCTCTAGTCTCCTGAGGGGCAGATGGTCTGAAGTTCTTTGGGGCTGAAGGACCGGTTCCGGCCGGGCGTTCGCGGGCCGGGGTAGAGTTCGTCGAGGGCGATTCTCGCACGGGCCCGGGGGAGCGTCCACCGCCGCCTTGACCGCGAGGATTGGCCTTCCTACAATGCCGCGAGCAGCCGCAGTTCAACCATGATCACCGGATACAACACTGACGTTCGTCACGTAGAGACGGTAGTCCATGTCCAGACCGAGGACAAGGGACGTGGCAATCCGTTCATCGAAAGCGTCGTCTACGTGGCCGGTCGGGTGGTTGCGACCAAGCGGTCGAGCTACGCGGAACTCCTGAATCAGGGCAAGGGCGACCCCGAGATTGCGGCGCTGATGGACCATCAGCACCGCACGATCGTGGCGGCGATTCGCGCCGGTCGCTTCGATGGCAAGCTCGAGGGCCTGAAAAAGCCGGGCGGAGGGGCCCCGGTCGCCGCTGCAGCGGCAACGACCGCGCGCCACGAATCTGCCGAAGCCCACGCGCAGCCGATCATGGAGACGGGGGCGATTCCCGCGGAGGCGGCGGAGGCCGCTGTCGCCGGACGGCCGGCGGAGTTACAGCCACTGCAGGGGCTGCCGCCGCTCGCCGAGCTGTCGGGCGTCCCGGAATTGCCTGACCTCGACGAGACCGACGAAGGCCCGACCCTCGACCAGGTCATCCTCGACTACCTGTCGACCGAAGCGGAGCACGAGCAGCTCGTGCTCTCGCTCGACGGGCAGGAGGAGATCCAGCCGGGGAAGGTCAACAGCCTCACTTTGCGCGCCTATTCGTCGAAGAGCGGCCTGCCACTCGCCGGCGTGCAGGTGTCGGTCAAGATGCTCTCCACGGTCGCCGACCCGCGGACGCTGATGCTCGGCGAGACCGACGACGTCGGCGCGGTCGAGATGCGCCTCGACGTGCCGGCCTTCACCCGCGGCTCGGCGGCGCTGATCATTTCCGGTTCCTCCGGGCTCGGCCGGGCCGAGATCAAACAACTGCTGTGAGCGATCCGCGAGAACCCATGCCGCCCAAAACGCCAGTACCGCCAGTACCGCCAGTACCGCCAGTACCGCCAGTACCGCCAGTACCGCCGACGTCGCAGTCCGGCTTCGAGCGCGAGATCCGGTTGAACGGCAGTCCGCACCGGGTGCCAGCGGCGATGACGCTGCGCGAGCTCGTGGAGTCGGTCGGTTGCGATCCGCAGGCGGTTGCCGTCGAGGTCAACGGAGAGATCGTGCGGCGCTCCCGTCTCGCCGGCACGCAGGTCGTCGCCGGCGATGCCATCGAGATCGTCCGCTTCGTCCAGGGAGGCTGAGCTCGCCGGCGGATTCCCAGGGTGCGTCGCCGCCGGGCGAAGGCGCCGAAGTGTGGGGTCTTGCCAGCGACGCGCTTCGTCCGCTATATTTTTCGTTCAAGAGGGGCCGCTAGCTCAATGGTAGAGCAGCAGACTCTTAATCTGCGGGTTGTAGGTTCAAGTCCTACGCGGCTCACCATCGCCCACTCCTCTCGCCTCCCCTGTGCTCGGATCCCGCTCTCGCGAAAGTGGCGGAACTGGTATACGCGCTAGACTTAGGATCTAGTCCCGAGCGATCGGGTTGGGGGTTCGAGTCCCCCCTTTCGCACCATTTCACTAGCCCCAAGGACAGAGATCGCCGATGAGCGTAGTTCTGAATGTGGAAGAGATCGGCCCGTGCCGCAAGGAACTGAAGATCGAGATTCCCGCGCCGGCCGTCGATGCCGAAACCGCCCGCGTCCTGGGAGAGTTCGGCCGCAAGGCGAGCCTCCCGGGCTTCCGCAAGGGCAAAGTTCCGCAGAGCCTCGTCCAGCGCCACTTCGGCGACGACATCCGGCGCGAAGTGGTGGAGCGGTTGGTGCCGCGCTACTTCCGCCAGGCCGTCGCCGAGAAGGGGATCGATCCGCTCCTCGCCCCCGAGGTCGAGATGGCGAAGGTCGAGACCGGTACCGGCATGACCTTCCTCGCCCGGGTCGAGGTTCGGCCCGAGATCGAGCTGCGCAACTACAAGGACTTCAGCCTGCCCGATCCGCCGCTCGAAGCGACCGCCGAAGAGGTGAAGAGCGCGATCGCCGACCTGCGGCTGCGCCACGCCGAGTGGAAGAGCGCCGCGCGGCCCGCGGCGACGGGCGACCGCGCCAAGATCGAGCTCAAGCCGGTCCTTTCTCCGGGCGAAATGGCCGACCCGGCCGGCGGCGAGATCGTCGCCGAAGCCCAGACGGTCGACATCGAGGTCGGCTCGCAGCAGATCTGGGAGGAGATCTCCCTGGCGGTCGCGGGCCTCACCGTCGGACAGGGCTCGCGCTTTTCGCGCCAGGAGCCGCCGGCGCCGCGGATGGATCGGGAAGAGGGCGACCTGCGTCCGGATGCGCCGGCAGAGCCCCTTCCCGAGCGTACTTTCGAGGTTCGCCTGGTCGAGCTCACCGAGCCGATCCTGCCGGCGCTCGACGACGCTTTCGCCGCTCATCTCGGCAAGTTCACGAGCGTTGCCGAGCTCGAGACCGACATCGCGCATCGGATCGGGCATGCCAAGCGCGACGACGCCATGCGCCAGCGCGAGACCGCGATGCTCGACCAGTTGACCGAGCGCCATCCGATTCCGCTACCCGAAGGCGTCGTGCATCGCGAAGTCGATGAGCTGCTGCGCGACTACGCCGAGAATTTGGCGCGCCGGGGCGTCGACCTCGAAGGCGCCGGTCTCGACTGGCAACGGCTCGGTGAGCAGGCCAAGCCGCAGGCCGAGCGCCGGGTGAAGGCGCGCCTGCTGCTCGACGCCATCTCGGACCAGGAGAAGATCGAAGTCGGCGAGGAGGAGTTCGAGCAAGCGCTGGCGCTGCTCGCGCGCGCCCAGGGGATCCCGACGCCGGCGCTTCGCCAGCGCCTCGACGAGGCCGGCCAACTGATCGGTCTGCGGGCCCAGATGCGCCGGGAGAAGACCGTCCGCCGGCTGCTTGGCGAGACCGGTCCCGCGCCCGCTCACGAGCACGAGAGCCACGAGAGCTAGAGGAGTATCGAACATGCTGATTCCGATGGTGGTCGAGCAGACCAATCGCGGCGAGCGCGCCTACGACATCTATTCCCGCCTGCTCAAGGACAACATCATCTTCCTCGGCCGGCCGATCGACGACGAAGTCGCCAGCCTGATCATCGCCCAGATGCTCTTCCTGGAGGCGGAGAATCCGGAGCGCGACATTCACATCTACATCAACTCGCCCGGCGGCTCGGTGACGGCGGGCCTGGCGGTCTACGACACCATGCAGTACATCAAGCCGGACGTGGCGACTTTCTGCATCGGCCAGGCGGCTTCGATGGCGGCGGTGCTGCTCGCGGCCGGCAAGGCGGGCAAGCGCACGGTGCTGCCCAACAGCCGGGTCCTCATCCATCAGCCCTGGACGCAGGGGATGCAGGGTCAGGCCACCGACATCGAGATCCACGCCCGCGAGCTGCTGAAGCTGCGCGACAAGATCGACGAGATCCTCGCCTTCCACACCGGCAAGACCAAGACCCAGATCCACGACGACACCGATCGCGACAAGATCCTCGGCGCGGAAGAGGCCGTCGCCTACGGTCTGGTCGACCAGATCATGCAGCGCCGCAAGCCCACCGCCGTCCCGGGCTGACTTCCCTCCAGCGGGATTGCGCCCTGCCCGCTGCCGTGGGCGCCGCACGGCGCTGATCGGCGCCTCTGCTATGATTTTGCGAGCACTTGCAGGGTCCAAACCGGCATGATCCGGGTGACGGAATAGCGGCGTATAAGAGTTGGTTGTAGCGGTCGGGATCGCCAGCCAACGGCTGGCCGGCGACTCGCGATTTCGGAGGAAAGATGCCCAAGAAAGAGTCCGGCGACGACGCCCTCAGGTGTTCGTTCTGCAACAAGAGCCAGCGCGAGGTCAAGAAGCTGATCGCCGGGCCGACGGTCTTCATCTGCGACGAATGCGTCGATATCTGCCTCGACATCATCGCCGAGGACCGCCTTCTCGAGCAGCAGCAGGAGACCAAGCTGCCGAAGCCGCACGAGATCAAGGCGATGCTCGACGAGTACGTCATCGGCCAGGATCTCGCCAAGAAGAAGCTCGCGGTCGCCGTCTACAACCACTATCGCCGCATCGAGTTCTCCGAGAAAGGGCCGCGCAGCGGCGACGTCGAGCTCTCGAAGTCGAATATTCTGCTCATCGGACCGACCGGCACCGGCAAGACCCTGCTCGCGCAGACCTTGGCTCGGCTGCTCTCGGTGCCGTTCACGATCGCCGACGCTACGACTCTCACCGAGGCGGGCTACGTCGGCGAGGACGTCGAGAACATCATCCTCAAGCTCTACCAGGCCTCGGGCAACGACAAAGAGAAGACCCAGCGCGGCATTGTCTATATCGACGAAGTCGACAAGATCGCGCGCAAGGGCGAGAACCCGTCGATCACCCGCGACGTCTCGGGTGAGGGCGTGCAGCAGGCGCTGCTCAAGATCCTCGAGGGCACGATCTGCAACGTCCCGCCGCAGGGCGGCCGCAAGCATCCGCACCAGGAGTTCCTGCAGATCGACACCACCAACATCCTGTTCATCTGCGGCGGGGCATTCGTGGGCCTCGACGAGCACATCGAAAAGCGCCTCAATCAGAAGACCATGGGCTTCGGCGCCGACATCAAGTCGAAGAAGGAGCAGTCGAAGTCGAATCCGCTCGAGAAGGCGCTGCCCGAGGACATCATCAAGTTCGGGATGATCCCGGAGTTCGTCGGCCGCCTGGCGGTGATGGCCGCGCTCGAGCAGCTCGATGAAGAGTCGCTGGTGCGGATCCTCAAGGAGCCCAAGAACAGCCTGGTGCGCCAGTACCAGACGATGTTCGAGTTCGAGGACGTCGAGCTCCGGTTCTCCGACGAGGCTTTGAGGGCGGTCGCGAAGGAAGCCCTGAAGCGGAACGTCGGCGCGCGCGGACTGCGGATCATCCTCGAGGAGTTGATGCTCGACCTCATGTACACCATTCCGTCGCAGCGCGAGATCCAGGAGTGCGTCATCACCGAGGACACGGTGGTGCGGCGCTCGCAGCCGGTGACGACGCTGCGAAAGGCCGGTTGAGCGTGTCCAAGAGCTTCGTCGAGACCCAGAGGGAGTCCCTCCCGGTGGTCCCGTTGCGGGACATGGTCGTCTTCCCGCACATGATGGCGCCGTTCATCGTCGGGCGTGACAGCTCGGTCCACGCGCTCGAGGTCGCCCTCGGCACGCCCGAGAAGCGGATCTTCCTCGTCGCCCAGCGTGACCCGAAGATCGACGAGCCGATGCGCGAGGACCTCTATGACGTTGGCGTCGTGGCACGCGTGGTGCAGAACCTGAAGCTCCCCAACGGCAACATCAAGGTGATGGTCGAAGGGCTGAAGCGCGGCAAGCTGATGGACTTCGAGGAGCGCGAAGGCACGCAGTGGGGCCATCTCGAGACCTACGAAATCCAGTATCCGATGTCCGAGAAGCTGCAACTCTTCGTCAACAAGGTCCTCGGCGCCTTCGAGCAGTACGCCAAGATGTCGCAGCACCTCGCCTTCGAGAGCCTGCTCCCGACCCTCAAGCTCGACGAGCCCGACCGGCTCACCGACACGCTGGCCTCGCATCTCACCGTTCCGACGGTGGAGAAGCAGGCGATGCTCGAGCTGCTCTCGCCGTACGAGCGGCTGCAGCGCCTGCTCGACCTGCTCGACGTCGAGATGGAGAAGATGAACCTCGACCGGCGGATCAACGTCCAGGTCAAGAAGCAGATGGAGAAGGCCCAGAAGGAGTACTACCTCAACGAGAAGATCAAGGCCATCCATCAGGAGCTCGGCAAGAAGGACGACCGCAGCGACGAGATCGCCGAGCTCAAAGCGAAGATCGAGAAGGCGGGCCTTCCCAAGGCGGTCGCGGAGAAGGCCGACCAGGAGCTGAAGCGCCTCGAGTCGATGCCGCCGGTGTCGGCCGAGGCCACCGTGTCGCGCAACTACCTCGACTGGATCGCCTCGGTGCCGTGGAAGAAGTCGAGCCGAGAGCTGCGGGACTTGAAGAAGGCCGAGGAAATCCTCAACGCCGAGCACTACGGCCTGCAGAAGGTCAAGGAGCGCATTCTCGAGTTTCTGGCTGTGCGCCAGTTGACCACCGAGACGCCGGCCTCGATCCTCTGCTTCGTCGGGCCGCCCGGAGTGGGCAAGTCGTCGCTGGCGAGCTCGATCGCCCGCGCCGTGGGACGCAAGTTCGTCCGTCTCTCCCTGGGTGGAGTGCGCGACGAGGCCGAGATTCGCGGCCATCGTCGCACCTACATCGGCGCCTTCCCGGGTCAGATCATCCAGATGATGAAGAAGGCCGGGACGGTCAATCCGGTATTCCTGCTCGACGAAGTGGACAAGATGTCGATGGACTTCCGTGGTGACCCGTCGGCAGCTCTCCTCGAGGTTCTCGACCCGGCCCAGAACCACGCCTTCGTCGACCACTTCCTCGACGTCGAGTACGACCTGTCGAAAGTGATGTTCATCGCCACGGCGAACGTCCTGCATCCGATTCCGGCGGCGCTGCGCGATCGGATGGAGGTCATCAATCTCTCGGGATACACACTCAACGAGAAGAAGGCCATCGCCAGCCAGTTCCTGGTGCCGAAGCAGCTCAAGGCGAACGGCCTCGAGGCGGCGCACGTGAAGTGGGAGGACGAGGCGCTGCGCCAGCTCATCGAAGGCTTCACCCGCGAGGCCGGAGTGCGCAACCTCGACCGCGAGATCGCCTCGGTCTGCCGGAAACTGGCGCGGAACGTCGTCGCCGAGGGCAAGCGCGCCGAGGTGCTGGTGAGCCCGGAGCGGATCACGACGCTCCTCGGCAAGCCGCGCTATCGCCCCTGGAAGCGCGAGGAGAAGCCGGAGATCGGCGTCACGACGGGCCTCGCCTGGACCGAATTCGGCGGCGAGATCCTCGAGACCGAGGTGGGCCTGATGAAGGGCAAGGGAAAGCTGATCCTCACCGGCAAGCTGGGGGAGGTCATGCAGGAGTCGGCGCGCGCCGCGGTCTCCTATCTGCGCAGCCGCGCCGAGATCTTCGGCATCGACCCCGACTTCAGCGAGAAATTCGATGTCCACATCCACGTGCCTGAAGGCGCCATCCCGAAGGACGGGCCGTCGGCCGGGATCACCATGGCAACCGCGCTGATCTCGGCCCTCACCAAGCTGCCGGTGCGACGCGACCTCGCGATGACCGGCGAGATCACCCTGCGCGGCAAGGTCCTGCCGGTCGGCGGGATCAAGGACAAGGCCCTCGCCGCCTACCGCGCCGGAATCACCGAGCTCATCCTGCCGCGCGAGAACGAGAAGGACCTCGAGGACATCCCGGCGGAGGTTCGCGACGTGCTGCAGGTGCACCTGGTGGAGTGGATGGACGAGGTCCTGCCGATCGCTCTCCAGGGGCAACTTGCGTGGCGGCCCCGAAATGAGGGAGAATTCCCGGGACGGCCAGCGGAGCCCCCTCTGGGTTCCGGTTCCTTGGCGCACTGATCCTCTCGCCGAATCCGCTGCAAGCTCTGCTTTCTCTGACGGGTCTTTTCATACTCTGCGGTCGGGCGTATCCGGTTGAACTTCCGGAACGGATCGTGCAAGGCCTTGAAGGAGAGTACCGGAGAGCGAGTGCAGGCGAGTGACGGATCCCGGTCGGCGACAAATTCCTGATGTTCTCCGGAGTCGGCACTGAAGATCGAATCGTCGGAGTTCATCAAGTCGGCGGCGGGTAGCGAAGGATTCATGCTGGACGAGTTTCCGGAGATCGCCTTCGCCGGGCGCTCGAACGTCGGCAAGTCGAGCCTGTTGAACAAGCTTCTGGGTCGGAAGTTGGCGCGTACGAGCTCCACCCCCGGCCGGACCCAGACAATCAACTACTTCCGGGTCAATGGTTCCTTCTATTTCGTTGACCTTCCGGGCTTCGGCTACGCGCGAGCGTCGAAGGAGTCCCGGAGTCAGTGGGCCGAAGTCATCAACGACTACCTGCGGACCCCGCATCCGCAGCGCATCGTGGTTCACCTGGTGGACGCGAGGGTCGGCGCGACGGCCCTCGACGAGCAGGCTGGTGAGTACTTTGCAGGTCTGGGGCTGAAGACCCTGGCCGTCGCGACCAAGGTCGACGACGTGAAACGAGGAGAGCGGGTCCGGCGTATGAAGCAGATCGCCGGCGCGCTGCAGATCGGAGAACCGACGGCGGTCCTGGCCGTCTCCACCCAAACAGGGGAGGGTGTCCGTGAACTCTGGAAATCCATCGCAGAATTTCTCGCGGGGTAAACCGCGCCGCAGCAGACGAGGAAGAAAGAACATGCCGAAGGTCACGGAACAAGCCCTTGAGCTGCCTCTCGACGTAGGGTCGGAACCTGTTCCGACGGGGAACGGCGCGAACGGCAAGCAGATGCTCGACATCCGTGCGCTCAAGGAGATGTCGATCGCCGAGCTCACCACGGCCGCCAAAGACCTCGGGGTCGAGGGTGCCGCGGGCCTGCGCAAGCAGGAGCTCATCTTCAAGATCCTGGAAGCGCAGACCAAGTCTTCCGGCCTGATCTTCGCCGAGGGCGTCCTCGAGTGCCTGCCGGACGGCTTCGGCTTCCTGCGTGCCCCCGAGTACAACTATCTCCCGGGTCCTGACGACATCTACGTCTCGCCGTCGCAGATCCGGCGCTTCGACCTGCGCACCGGCGACACGGTCTCTGGCCAGGTGCGCCAGCCGAAGGACGGCGAGCGCTACTTCGCCCTGATCAAGGTCGAAGCGGTCAACTTCGAGCATCCGGAAGTCGCCCGCAACAAGATCTTCTTCGACAACCTGACGCCGCTCTATCCGATGGAGCGACTGAAGCTCGAGGTCCCCGGCGACATGTCGTCGCGCGTGATGGATCTCGTGACGCCGATGGGCAAGGGCCAGCGTGCCCTCATCGTCGCTCCGCCGCGCACCGGCAAGACGATGCTGCTGCAGTCGATCGCCCATTCGATCGCCAAGAACCATCCGGAGGTGGCCCTCATCGTGCTGCTCATCGACGAGCGTCCGGAAGAGGTCACCGACATGCAGCGCTCGGTGCAGGGCGAGGTCATCTCCTCGACCTTCGACGAGCCGGCCACCCGGCACGTTCAGGTCGCCGAGATGGTGATCGAAAAGGCGAAGCGCCTGGTCGAGCACAAGAAGGACGTCGTGATCCTGCTCGACTCGATCACCCGTCTGGCGCGCGCCTACAACACCGTGCAGCCGCC
>JBDTQT010000005.1:0-44271 GCA_039932055.1 Thermoanaerobaculia bacterium | reverse complement strand
GCCGTTCGCCGCCGAGCTCTTTGCTGGCGAGGCCGGCGAGCCACTCACAGATGCCGCAGGCGGCGATGGCGGCCCAGGAGCGACGCTGGCGGAGCTCGCGGCGGCCGCGCCCGGGTCGATGCTCCCCGGCATCGCCTTCGCTGGCAACTACACGATCTCGTGGACGCCGGAGCCGCTCGGTTTCCTCGGCTTCCCGACGACGTTCTGGAACGATGCCTACGTCGAGACGGCGCTCAGCGGCATCGTCACGGTACTGAATCGTGCGATCGAGTCGCTGCTCGAGTACGACGCCGTCCTCATCCCGACCCTGCTCGGCGCCCCCATCACGGTGACGGTGCGCGACGGCGCCTCCGGCTTCGTGCTTTACCAATCGGAGCCGGGTGACTTGCCTCCGCCTCCGGGCGACGGCGGTATCGCCGAGATTCCGCCGGCGGTCTTCGGCGACACGACGGCGCCGTTCCCTTTCGCGGGATCACCGCTACGGCTCTTCGTGCTCGATGCGGCGGAAGCCGCGGGCGGTGAGCTCGACCGCGGCGTGAGCTACCTCTTCCTGGACGACACCATCGAAATCCACGGGGCGACCGGCGCGGCAGCGGATGATGTTCGCGTGCGCCTCCTCGGGCTCGATGACGCGCTCTCTTCCTTCACCACCTCGGCCTCCGATGGCTCCTTTGAGCTGCAGGAGAGCATTACGGACGGCAACCGCTACCTGCTCGCGCTCGGCGCCCGCATCGACGCGACCGCGGCGCTCGAAATCGAGTGGAGCGAGCCCCTGGGGGACGTTCTTGGCGCGGTGCGGGTGCTCGACGACGTCGGTCACGTACTGGGCGCGGACGTCGACTTCGGCGCCGACCGTTCCGTCGTCGTGGTCACGCCGCGGGGCGGTTGGCCGACCGATCGCGATCTACGGCTCGAGCTCGGGGAGTCGATCGCCGACTCCTCTGGAAACAGCTGGGACAAGACCCTGGAGCTCGATTTCCGCGCGCGCGCCAGCCAGGTGGTGGGGCACTATCCGTTCGAGCACGTCTACGACGTCGCGCGGCTGGGCTCGCTCCTCTTCCTCGCCGCCGGGCAGCAGGGGCTCGCGGTTCTCGACGCTGCCGATCCGTCGGAGCTCGCGAACGTGATGCCGGGCGGGCTCACCTTCCCGCTGCCGTACTCCGACGTCGTCCGCGCGGTGGCGGTCGATCCGCACGGCCGGGTGCTGGTGGCGGGGGGCGGAATCGCCAACTTCGGCGTCTTGCGAATCTTCGATCCGCTGGCGCTGCCCGAGATTCTCGCCGCGCCCGACCCCGCCACCGCGCGCGGCCTCGCCTGGCGCGGCACGACGATCGTCTCGGACCGGCTCGGCGGAACCGGGACGCAGCTCCCCGCCGGAACGCCGCGCAAGGTGACGCTCTACTCGGACGACCTGACTTCGCGCTGGCGGGCGGGGGAGCCGGCGCCAGACGGGCTCGTGGCGACGTTCACTCCGGGCGTCGACGGCGCACCCGGCGAGCTTTCGGTCACCGGCAACGGCGCTGCCTCCGGCGCGCCGGTCTCGTTGCGCAACCTGACGCGCGGCGTTTTCTCGCGCAGCGACGCCGACAGTGGGGGAGGCCTCGCGGTCGCGATCGCGGCGGCGAGCGGCGATCGCGTCCAGCTGCTGCGCAACCGCGCGACGATCGCCTATCTCGCAACGTTGGGCGCCGGGGTCGAAGCGGTGGACGTCAACGCTTTCTACCACGGCCCGGACGACCCTACGCCGGCGGCGAGCCGGGTGGTCGGCATCTACTCGGGGTCCGGGGACTCGAGCCTCGAGCTCTGCAACGAAGCCGCGGCCGACCTCGCCAGCGCGCTCATCGGTCTCGATCTTCTCGTCGAAGCGACGGCTTCGCCGCCGATCGATGTCGCGGCGCTGGTGAGCTTCCGCGGTATCGCCGAGATCGAGAGCCCGCCGGCGTCGGTCGGGAATCTCTCGTTCCTCACCGACGCCTGCGCCGAAGTCGAGGGCTCGCGGGCGGTGCGCGCGCTCGCGGCGGCGGTGGACTTCCCCTGGGACACGAACGCCGACGGTCGCGTCGACGACCTGGAGCGCGAGCGCGACTACGCCTTTGTCACCCACGCGACGGGCGGCCTCCTGGCGTTCGATCTCACGCGGCGCTCCGAGCCGCAGTTGGTCGCCCGTGTCCGCCTGCCGCTGGTCGCGCTCGGGGTGTCGATCGACCAAACGAGGATGCGCGCCTACGTCTCCGGGGCTTCGGGCGGGCTCGCGATCGTCGAGCTCGCTTCGCTTGCCACGACGACGTTGGTGGACGCCGACGAGAACGGTGTCGACGACCGCGTCCTCGAGGTGGTGCCGATTCCCGAGGTTCAACCCGGTTCTCCCGCGGTCGTCGAACCCGACCTCGGGCTGGTCTTCGTCGGCGGCGACGGCGGCGCGGCGGCGATCGCCGTCGGCGCGCCCAAGATCGTGCTGATCGCCGCCGACGGATCGAACCGGCGCCTGACCGAGCTCGCACCGCTCGGCGTGCCTAGCCGCAACGTAGGTACTTTCGAAGCGCCTTTCTGGGTTCCGGCGAGCTTCCGCATTCGCGTTGCCCTGCCCAGTACGCTCGGTCCCGAGGTGAGGATCGATGTCGCGGGAGTCGGCCCCGGCGGCGAACCGCTCGACGACGCCGGCGACCTCGAAGGGTTGCCGGGGACGCGATTCGAGGGGGACGAGGGCGTGGTCTTGCACCGCCTCTCGGAGCAACCGTGGGAAGAGGGCTCGCAGATCTACGAGTCCGACACGCTCATCGCCGTCGCGGACCTGCGAGCGGCGAAGGCCTACACGCGCAGCGCACGCGAGAAAGAGCCGGCCAATCCCGGATGGTGTGTGCGCTGCGATCGCTCCATCCTGGGCATTCCCGAGAGCGCGCGCGAGATCCTCTCGGGCGACGCGATCCGGGTGAGCTTCCCGGAGGCGCTGCTCGCCGCGCTCGCGGAGACCTACGACGCGGCCCGGCTGAGCGAGAGTGCGGCGACGGTCGCCTCGGTGCGCTGGGAGACCGCGCCGTCGCTGCGCCAGGAGCCGGCGCAGAGTCCGAGCCTGGGCAGCGGCGACGTGGTCCCGGGGACACTCCTGCACTCCGGCGAGTTCTCCCTGGATGAGGTCGATCTCGCGGCCCGAGGGCGCGGTCCCGGATTCGCCTTCGCCCGCACCTATCGCAACCAGACCGTCGGCGGCGGGCCGCTCGGGCCGGGTTGGGATCATGCCTATCGCCTGCGTCTGCGCCGACTTCCAAACGACGAGGTGGAGCTCTACGACGGGCGCGGGCGGCGGGAAACCTTCAAGCGCTTCGCCGATGACACACTCGAGTCGCCCGCCGGACTCTTCGTCGACCTGTCCGAGACCGCGGACGGGTTTCTTCTCGTCACTCCGAGCCACACCGCGGCGCGGTTCGACATCTCGGGGCGTCTCACGTCGCTCTACGACGCGGCGAAGGATCGCGAGACGCGCGGCAACGAGATGCGCTTCTTCTACGATGCGCACTCGCGCCTGACGAGCGTGTTGGATGCCCTCGGCCGCGAGTACGAGCTGGCATACGACGACGCCGGCCGGCTCACCTCCCTGACCGACTTCGACCAGCGCGAGGTGGTCTACAGCTACGACGCCGAGGGTCGCCTCGAGAGCGTGCGTTCGCCCGAGATCGCGATCGGGGAAGCGACGTTTCCCCAGGGGCTGACCACGACCTATGGCTACGCCACGCCCGCCGGTGAGCTCGCCGGTCAGCTCACCTCGCGCGACAACCTGACCTCGGTCAGCGATCCGCGCGGCGAGACCCCGGTCGAAATCACCTACACCGACGCCGACGGCGACGAGCGCGCGGACGAGGCGACCGGGGAGACCTGGGGTGGCCACGCCCTCTCGATCGCTTACGACTTCGCGAGCCACGCGACGGTGGTGACCGACCGGCGCGGCAACCCCTGGACCTATCAGCACGGCGAGACCGGTCAGGCCCTCCGGATCGAGGATCCGACCTCGGCCGCGACGCAGTTCGAGATCGACACCGAGGGCCTGGTGAAGAAGGTGACGAAACCGTTGGGCGGTATCACGGCGATCACCTTCGACACCGAGGGCCCGCGCCGCTCGCGGGGCAACGCGCTCAGCGTCGCGGTGACGGCGGACTCGCGCGGCGACAACGGTTCCTCGCACACCCTGACGACGGCCTACGAGTACGAGGAGTACTCGAACCAGCCGACGAAGGTGACCGATCCGCGCGGCGCGATCACCGAGATCGTCCGCAACGAAGTCGGCCTCCCGACCTCGATCACCGAAGCGCTGGGCGCCCCCGAGGCCGGGACGACGGCGATCGCTTACAACGACCTCGGCCAGCCGACGACGGTCACCAACCCGAACGGGCACGTAACCTCCTACGCCTACTTCGAGACCGGAAGCTCGAAGGGCTATCTGCAGAAGCAGACCGTCGATCCCGACGGCCTCGGCCTCGAAACGACCTACGAGACCGACCCCCGCGGCAACGTCCAGTCGGTCACCGACCCGCGCGGTGTCCGCCACGAGTCCACCTGGAACGAGGTGGATTGGCTCGTCGAGACCATCGCCGCCGCGAGCGCATCGAGCGACGGCGCCCCGGCGCTGAGTCTCAAGACCACCTACCTCCACGACGAAATCGGCAACGTCCTCGAAGAGCACATCCCCTTCGGCGACGGTGGAGGGAGCTTCACCCGCGTCGAGCGCGACTATGGGGTGCTGAACGAGGTGAAGGAGGAGCGGCGCGAGATCGGGGCGGGCGAATTTGCCGTCACGGCCCTCACCTACGACGAGAGCTTCAACGTCGCGACGATCCGCGAGCCCGAAGGACAGTACTCGACCTTCACCAACAACTCTCGGGGCCTTCCGGAATTCGTCGATCGCGGCGTCGGCTCGGCGGAAGCTGTCCAGGAGATCTTCGCCTACGACGCCGAAGGGCAGCGGACTGCCTTCACCAATGGTGGCAACTACACGACGCTCACCGAATACGACGGCTTCGGCCGGGTCGCGAAGGGAACGGATCCGCTCGGCAACTATGGCCAGCAGACCTACGACAACGCCTCGAATCCGCTCGATCTCGAGCGTTTCGACGCGATCGGGACGAAGCTCGCCGCCTCGTCGGGCGTTTTCGACTTGCGCGGCAGAAGGCGGGAGCTCCGGGAGAGGCTCTGGAGCGGGGGCGATTCGGGCAGCGCGCGCGACCTAGTGACGAGCCTCGCCTTCGACGCCCTGGGCAACGTGAGCTCCATCACCGATCCGAAGAACCGCATGTCGCTGCGCACCTACGACGCGGCGGAGCGCGCGACGAGCGCGACCGATCCGGCCGGCAACTCTCGCGAGTGGACGCTCGATCGCCTCGGGAATCCGACCGAAGCGCGCTTGACCGAGCAGGTCTCCGGCGGCGGTCCCGTCACCTCAACTTGGACCTCCACCTTCGATGCCCTCGGCCGCACGCTCTCCTTCGCCGATCCTCTGGGCCACGCCACGACCCGCACCCTGGACGCGCGCGGCAACCCGCGCTTCACGATCGATCCGGATGGTTACCTCACCGAATCGACCTTCGACGGCCTCGATCGCGTGCAGCGGACGGTGCGGCCGGAAGGCGTCACGGTCGACTACGGCTACGACCGCAGCTCCCGCCTGGTCTCCTATCGCGATGCGTTGGCGCACACGACGAGCTACCAGTACGACCCGCTGAACCGTTTGCAGGCGACGATCTACCCCGACCAGACGCAGCAGACGATCGGCTACGACGGCGCCGGGAATCCGAGCCAGATCGCGGATGCCAACGGCAACGCCACGACGCAGATCTTCGACGCCGCGAACCGCCTGCAGAGCCGAGCGATCGCGCTGGGCGCCGGGGTCGAGGGTCCGACTTCGGAGAGCTTCAACTACGACGGCCTGTCGCGCCTGATCTCGGCGCAGTCGGGCCTGCACACGGCGACGCGGAGCTATGACTCGTTGTCGCGTCTGCTCTCGGACGGGCAGAACGGGCGCGCCGTGGGCTACGAGCGCGACGACGCCGGCAACGCCACCCAGCTGACCTACCCGTCAGGCGCCCAGATCGTGCGCGGCTTCGACGCCCTCGATCGCCTGCAGGAGGCCAGCCTGGCCGGCCAGAGCCTGGTCACCTACGGTTTCCGCGGCCCGGACCTCATCGCCTCGAAGCAGCTCGGAAACGGCCTCTCCGGCACGAGGGTTTACGACGGCGCACGGCGGTTGACCGAATCGTCGCTCGCCACTGCGGAGGCGAGGCCGTACCACGAGAGCATCACCTGGAACGCGAGAGACCTCAAGAGCTCGATCGAACGCGGAGATCTGAACGGCCAGGTGGAGCGCTTCCACTATGACGGCGCCCAGCGCCTGACCGGAATCCTGCGCGACTCGCTGGCGCCGTTCGCGCAGCCGCTTCTCGCGCAATCGGTGCCCGGAGGGCGAAGCTCCGTCCTGCCATTTGCCGGCGAGCTTCCGGGCCACTCGAGCTTTACCTACGACGCCGCGCAAGCGCTCATCGCGCGGACCGAAGAGCGCCACGGTGTCGCAACGCCCATTCCCTCGCCCTCCGACCTTTCGGGCCGCAACCGCCCGGCGAGCGTGGGGAGCGACACCCTTGCCTGGGATGCCAACGGCAATCTCCTCCGCAAAGGCAACCAGCACTATTTCTGGGACTTCCGCAACCGCCTGACGCGCGTCACGCAAGACGGCACCGGCGAGATCGCGCGCTACGAGTACGACGCCTTCAACCGCCTCGCGAAGCGGGTCGCCGGGAGTGACAGCGAGGAACTGGTCTGGAACGGCTGGCAGCTCATCGAGCGCCACAAGAACGGCCAGCTTGAGAGCCGCCGGGTCTACGGCGCCGGCCTCGACGAGGTCGTCCGCGAAGAGCGCGACAACGACGGCGACGGCACCCTGGAGGCGATCCAGGTGCCGATCTACGACTCGATCGGCAACCCGGTGGCGATCACCGGGACGAGCGGCATCCCGATCGAGCGCCGGAGTTTCAGCGCCTACGGCCAGCCGACCTTCACTGTGGATCCGCATCGGCCGCAAGTCGAACAACTTCGGGAAGCAAGTGGCACGCTCCT
This sequence comes from Thermoanaerobaculia bacterium, assembly GCA_039932055.1. Lineage (GTDB taxonomy): Bacteria > Acidobacteriota > Thermoanaerobaculia > Multivoradales > JAGPDF01 > JAGPDF01. The sequence continues at coordinate 37,173 of JBDTQT010000005.1, read as the reverse complement.
GCTCGAGTTCTCGGAAGAGATCCTCTTCGAGCGAATTCAGGCAGGGATCGCTGCCGGAGAAGTCACTCTCACCGACACGACCGACAACGCGCCGATCGCGATCACGGCGGACCAGCCGATCCGCGACGGCAAGCAGCGTGGAAGAAGGCTCGTCCTGACGCCGGACCCCGGCAGTCCGCCGGTGGTCAACCACGGCATGCGTCTGCGCATCGAGCCGGAAACGGTCGTCGATCTGTTCGACAACGAGCTCGAGGCCCCCTACGAGAAGCTCTTCGTCTGGCTCGGCGCGAACCACGTCAAGGAAGACACCGCCGCCCCGAGGGTCGAGCTGGTCACCGCGAAACAGGGCAGCTTCGAGCTCCAATTCCGCGAGACCATCGACCCGGTCGTAGCCGACGCGACGATCCTCCTCGACGGCCAAACGATCGCGTGGACCGCGAACGACGACGGCTACACCCTGACGCCGACAAACGCCATCTCCGCGACCACCCACACCCTCCAGATCGGCCCCGCGCTGATCGACCTCGCCGGCAACTCCCTCGCTGCACCTTTCAGCGCCAGCATCACCACCGGCGGCGCCGACAAGATCGTCTACGAAGCCCCGAACGAGAGAGTCGTCGCGACCCCGCCGACCGGCAACCTCGCTGGATTCCAGGGGCACTTGATGGACCCGGCGACCGGCCTCGTGTATGCCAGGAACCGGTGGATCGATCCGGAGATGGATCGCTTCATCTCAGCGGATCCGATGGGGTACGTCGACGGGCCAGGCGCCTACCAGTTTGGCGCGAACGATCCGGTCAACGGCTCCGACCCGATGGGTCTGTACGAGGAGGATGTCCATCGCCACTTGACCGTGTACCTGGCGATGAAGGCAGGGTTCAATCGTGCCATGGCGGAGCGCATTGGGGCGGAGGCGCAGGGACTTGACCTCGATGAGCGTGATGCCATGTATGGTGGTGGCGCCAACAACGAAAACATGACGAAGTACCACTTCGCCAGCCCGCAGAGGCTCTTGGAGATGCGCCGTATCGCCTTCTCGGGCAGTTCACTTGACAGCAGTCAACTCCGATCAATAGGTGAGTTCCTACACGCCTGGGAGGACAGCTACTCGCATCAGGCCGATGACGAGAAGCGAGACTTCAGCAGGCAGTACCATGATAGCGATCCGATTTCACGCCAGGACATCGGCCACGGCCTTGAGAAGCACGAGCCAGATTGGACGTGGGGGAAGCGCGCTGGGCTTGCGTTGGCGATGGCAGAGACAACGTATAAGCAGCTAGTGGCGATGTGCAAGACGTACGCTGAGGAATGTACTGGGGAGCTTAGCGACTACGCTAGCTTTAGCGAGGATGTTGAAATATTCGTCAAGTACAAGCCTAGGCTATATAACGACGTGTTCGTCGCGCGTGGGCTGAAATTTCAGGTTCCCGATGTCTCCTCCTACGAGGAGAAAGTCCGTCTCCTAGACCAGAGTTTCACAACCGAAGGAACTCCGGAAGCAGCCCGGCGCGGCGCGAGGATGGCGGCTGCAGCGGAACGGGAGCAAGAATCAGAACGGCGCAGACAGCAGCAACTTCAGAAGAACATGGACCGACATTGATGAGCGCTCGCTTCAAGTTGCTACTGATCGGTGGGCTAGCAATTCTGGTGGTCTACGGAGCATACGTATACATAGTTGGTCTCGCGTACTCGACTCCAGAGGTCAAGATGGTACCCCTTGGGGGTAGGTGGGAAGCTGAGAACACCCGTTGGCTTGGTGGCACCACGTGGGGCCATACAGCTTTGTATCGGCGAACTGCCAACGGCCGGGAGCTGACCTGTCCAATCGTGTTCAAGGAAATCTACGTGGGCGACGATTGTGTGGTGTATGCAACTTCTTCCTCGTGCTGGATCGCCTGCGATGATCGAGAACCGATCGTGATCGTGCGCGACGGCTGTGACCGATGGGAGGTGCTTGAGGGGCAATTTCGGAGGCTGCAGTCAACCGCCACCGGACTAATGGCCACTTCAATTTTCGAGCTCGAAGATCTGAAAGCACGAGCGAAGGCTCCTTAGCTCGGTTTGTGCACGAACGCGCCCATAGGGGTGCGGCTTGCAAACGAGGGAATCGAGGCCCGCAGCGAGGCGACGCCGGGGGCGGGCGACTGGGCGGTAACGAGGCAGGGCTACGACGAGAATTTCAATCTGGTCTCGATCGTTCAGCCCGAGGGTGAGACCACCCTACAGACCTACGACCCACGGAACCTGCTCTTCTCGGTGACTCGGGGGGCGGCTACGGATGAGGCCTCGACCGAGACCTACGTCCACGACGCGGAGGGCAATCGCACCCTCCTCACCAACGGCCGCGGCTTCTCGCATGAGACCGCCTTCGACGGCTTCGGGAGGGTGAAGAGCGCGAACGATCCGCTCGGCAACCGGACCGCGATGGGCTACGACGACGGCTCGAGTGTCGTCGAGTCGGCGCGCTACGACGGTGGAGGTCATCTCCTCGCCGAGACCGGCTCGAGTTTCGATCTCCGCGGGCGCCCGGCGACGGCGTCGACCTGGCTGTGGAGCGGGAGCGACCCCACCGGCGCGCGTACGCTGACTTCATCGACGGCCTACGATGCCGCCGGGAACGCGATCGCCAGCACCGACGCACTCGGGCGCACCTCGACGCAGGCGTTCGATTCCGCCGGTCGGCGGGTGACGGCGACCGACGCGGTGGGCAACCGGGTGGAGTGGGAGCTGGATCGTGCGAGCCATTCCCGGCAGGTGACGATGGTGGAGCAGGTCGAGGGTGAGGGACCGGTCACGACGACCGTGCAAGCGGCGCACGACGCGCTCGGTCGCGCGACCACGACGACGGATCCGCTCGGCAACGTGGCGACGACGGTCTACGACGCCCGTGGCAACGTGCGCCTGGCGATCGATCCCGAGGGGCACTTCACGGAGTCGACCTTTGACGGTCCCGACCGCCTGACGCGGACGGTCCGGCCGGAGGGCATCTCGGTCGATTACGCCTACGACCGCAGCTCTCGCCTGACGAGCTACCGCGATGCGCTGAATCAGACGACGAGCTGGAGCTACGACGCCCTCGGCCGGGCGCGCACCACGACCTATCCGGACGCCACGCAGGAGTCGGTCGCCTACGACGCCGCCGGGAACGCGACGCTGCTCGTGGATGCGAACGGCAACCAGGTGACGCAGATCTTCGATTCCGCGAACCGGATGAGCTCGCGCTCGGTCGTTCCGGGAAGCGGTGTCGAGGGTCCGACGGCGGAGATCTTCGCCTACGACGGCCTATCGCGCCTCACCCAGGTGCAGTCGGGCACGCACGTGACGAGCCACACCTACGACTCGCTCTCGCGCCAGACCTCCGAGACCACGAACGGCAAGACGACGACCTACCAGCGGGACGACGCCGGGAACGTCACGCAGCAGGTCTACCCCTCGGGCACAAGTCTGACGCAGACTTTCGATGCCCTGAACCGGCAGAAGACGGTGGCAACCGGCGGCAGCGCGCTGGTGAGCTACGGCTTCCGCGGCGGTGATCTGGTGGCCTCGAAGAGCTTGGGCAACGGCCTCGCCGGCGGCACGACCTATGACGGCGCCCGAAGGCCGGTGCGATCGACCCTCGGCGGCGCGAACTTCGAGCCCTTCACCGAGCGGCTGGCCTGGAGCAAGCGAAACCTGAAGACGGCGACGCAGCGCGAGGATCTGAACGGACGGGGCTACGTCGTGGCCTACGACGGCGCGGGCAGACTCGTCGAGGCGGCGAAGGCCGAGAACCCGCTCGATCTCGCCCCGAACAACTCCACCCCCGCCGCGGCGACGGTCGCGGCGCTTTCCGAATCGTACGGCTACAGCTACGACGCCGCCGAGAACCTGCTCGAGCAGCGGCCGGAGCGCTTCGCGATCTCCGCCCACCAGTCGAGCCCGTCGGACGGCTCGGGAAGAAACCGGCCGGGCTCGTTCGCCGGGCAAACGCTCTCCTGGGACGGCAACGGCAATCTGATCCGCAAGGGCGCCGACCACTTCGCCTGGGACTACCGCAACCGCCTGACGCGGGTGACGCGGGACGGCGTGGGCGAGATCGCGCGCTACGAGTACGACGCCTTCAACCGGCTGTCGAAGCGGACTGTGGGCGGCGAGGTGCAGGAGTGGGCCTGGTCGGGCTGGCAGCTCCTCGAGCGCTACAAGAACGGCCAGCTCGCGATGCGCCGGACCTACGGCCAAGGCCTGGACGAGGTGGTGCGGCAGGAGTCGGACAGCGACGGTGACGGGGTCCTCGAGACGGTGACGATCCCGGTCTACGACTCGATCGGCAACGCCGTGGCCATCACGGATGAGAGCGGCAAAGCGATCGAGCGCTACGAGTACTCGCCCTACGGCACGCGGACCATCCGGGTCGACCTGACGCCGCCGGTCGTCGAGCAGCTGCGGGAGGCGGACGGCCAACTTCTGCTGGAGTTTTCGGAAGAGATCCTGCTGCAGCGGATCGAGCAGGCGATTACCGGCGGAACCTTGACGCTCCGCGACACGACGGACGACGAGCCGGTGACGATCACCGCCAGCCAGCCGGTGCGGGATGGCAAACAGAAGGGGAGGCGCCTCCTCCTGACGCCGGATCCCGGCGCGCCGCCGGAAGCGAACCATGCGATGCTCCTGCACATCGAGCCCAGCGCGATGGCGGACCTCTTCGAGAACCGATCGGAAACGGCGTACGAGAAGGCGTTCGTGTGGCTGGACGCGGACCACGTGATCGAAGACACGACGCCCCCGAGAGTCGAGCTCCTGCTGACGAAGACCGGTGAGCTCGAGCTCGGCTGGAGCGAAGCGATCGATGCCGAATCGGCCAGCCAGCGCATCCTCCTCGACGGCCAGACCCTGACCTGGATCACCACCCCCGACGGCTACACCCTGAAGCCCGACGTCGCGATCAGCGCCACGACCCACACACTCCAGGTCACCGGACAGCTCGCCGACCTGGGCGGCAACGCCATCGCCGCCCCCTGGAGTCACTCAGTGACCACCGGCGGCACCGACCGGATCGTCTACGAACGCCCCGACGAGCGCATCACCCCCACCTCCACCCTCGACAACCTGGCGAGCTTCCAAGGCCACATCACCGACCCCGCCACCGGGCTCGTCTACATGCGGAACCGGTGGATGGATCCGGAGATGGGGAGATTTCTGTCCGCAGATCCGATGGGCTACCCCGACGGGCCCAGTCAGTACGGGTTTGCGGGGAACAGCCCGCAGGACAGATCTGATCCACTCGGGCTGTTTCAGCAGGATTTTCATCAAGGGCTCACCGAGTATCTAGCTCGCCTCGCCGGATTCAACTTTAGAGAAGCAAAGCTCCTCGGTCGTGCAGCTCAATCTCCAGACTGCGAAGGAGACCCCAGGAATCCGATCAACTCGGGGTTGCTGATCAATTCCAGAGCCCTTCCTCCATTCGGCGTAGGGGCGTTTCCGAAGACCCAGGTGAGCAACGCCGAGAGAGCAGAGGCGGCGATGCGCCTTCGCACTTGGCACTTCCCGCTCACCCTGACGAGTGAGGGCTATCGCGTCGTCAAGCAAAGCGCGGAAGCCTCGGAGATCTACCGGCGGGGCATTCGGGACGGCGATCTCTGGGCATTTGGATCAGGACTGCACGTCTTGGAGGATTCCTTCTCTCATAGCGGGAAGGGAAGCAGAGAGTTCTTCGACCCTGTTCGCGCGATCTACGCCCAGTACGGCCACCCGGATGAAAGAGGAGGCCTATTTGATGCATCGACCGATGAACCAGACAAGTATCCGCTGCTCGCAATCGAAGCTGCCGCAGCTACCTTCGCCGCACTTCTGGAATTCAGGAGTCAGAACGACCCTTCCTTCGACTTCGATGAGTTTGCTGCCCGTTGGGAAGACTACTCGCGGGCGCCGCTTCTTCAGTTCATCAATTCAACCAGGGAAGGAAGGTTAGAGTGGCTCGGTGATGCGCACATCTATCTCGACCCTGAATAGGGTGACTGGGTGAGGAGTTTCTTGCGGGGGGGAGCACTGGTCATCCGAGGGGTCGGAGTCGCGCTCTTCCTTTACTCCATCCCCGGACTGCTCCTTCACCTCGCGAAGTTTCTTGGAGCGAGGCCGTCACTTGAGGTCGGGCTACCTTTCATAGTCGCTCCGGCCTACGTCATGTTCGAGCACGGCCTTCGACGCCCGTTCGTAGACTGGGGCGGGGGGGCAGTGTGGCTCACGCCGATCGGACTACTCTTGTGCATTGCGATCCCCGGGCTGGTGCTTGCGACTGCTGGGCATGCTCTTCAGCGGACGCTGAAGGAACGGCGGTCTGTTGACTGAGTGCCATCCTCTTCGCTCACGGTCACCGTGCGCGGCTTGGTAAGCTGAGGAGCGGATTTCGAGCCGACCATGCCACGTAAACCCACGGCATCCTTCCCGCGCCCTCCGATCGAGAGCTTTCGGGACGTATTGAAAGCGGCCGGTCCGCGTCCGAAGCCGGCGAGCGGCTCGGGTCCTGGCTACGCGACGTCGTTCGCCAACGCGATGGCGACTTTTCTCGCCAATGCTTTCCGGGATCGCTTCCCTGGGATCAAGCCCGGTGCGGTGCCAGACGCTTTCTAGCGGGCCTCGAAGAGCTTGGGCAACGGCCTCGCCGGCGGCACGACCTATGACGGCGCCCGAAGGCCGGTGCGATCGACCCTCGGCGGCGCGAACTTCGAGCCCTTCACCGAGCGGCTGGCCTGGAGCAAGCGAAACCTGAAGACGGCGACGCAGCGCGAGGATCTGAACGGACGGGGCTACGTCGTGGCCTACGACGGCGCGGGCAGACTCGTCGAGGCGGCGAAGGCCGAGAACCCGCTCGATCTCGCCCCGAACAACTCCACCCCCGCCGCGGCGACGGTCGCGGCGCTTTCCGAATCGTACGGCTACAGCTACGACGCCGCCGAGAACCTGCTCGAGCAGCGGCCGGAGCGCTTCGCGATCTCCGCCCACCAGTCGAGCCCGTCGGACGGCTCGGGAAGAAACCGGCCGGGCTCGTTCGCCGGGCAAACGCTCTCCTGGGACGGCAACGGCAATCTGATCCGCAAGGGCGCCGACCACTTCGCCTGGGACTACCGCAACCGCCTGACGCGGGTGACGCGGGACGGCGTGGGCGAGATCGCGCGCTACGAGTACGACGCCTTCAACCGGCTGTCGAAGCGGACTGTGGGCGGCGAGGTGCAGGAGTGGGCCTGGTCGGGCTGGCAGCTCCTCGAGCGCTACAAGAACGGCCAGCTCGCGATGCGCCGGACCTACGGCCAAGGCCTGGACGAGGTGGTGCGGCAGGAGTCGGACAGCGACGGTGACGGGGTCCTCGAGACGGTGACGATCCCGGTCTACGACTCGATCGGCAACGCCGTGGCCATCACGGATGAGAGCGGCAAAGCGATCGAGCGCTACGAGTACTCGCCCTACGGCACGCGGACCATCCGGGTCGACCTGACGCCGCCGGTCGTCGAGCAGCTGCGGGAGGCGGACGGCCAACTTCTGCTGGAGTTTTCGGAAGAGATCCTGCTGCAGCGGATCGAGCAGGCGATTACCGGCGGAACCTTGACGCTCCGCGACACGACGGACGACGAGCCGGTGACGATCACCGCCAGCCAGCCGGTGCGGGATGGCAAACAGAAGGGGAGGCGCCTCCTCCTGACGCCGGATCCCGGCGCGCCGCCGGAAGCGAACCATGCGATGCTCCTGCACATCGAGCCCAGCGCGATGGCGGACCTCTTCGAGAACCGATCGGAAACGGCGTACGAGAAGGCGTTCGTGTGGCTGGACGCGGACCACGTGATCGAAGACACGACGCCCCCGAGAGTCGAGCTCCTGCTGACGAAGACCGGTGAGCTCGAGCTCGGCTGGAGCGAAGCGATCGATGCCGAATCGGCCAGCCAGCGCATCCTCCTCGACGGCCAGACCCTGACCTGGATCACCACCCCCGACGGCTACACCCTGAAGCCCGACGTCGCGATCAGCGCCACGACCCACACACTCCAGGTCACCGGACAGCTCGCCGACCTGGGCGGCAACGCCATCGCCGCCCCCTGGAGTCACTCAGTGACCACCGGCGGCACCGACCGGATCGTCTACGAACGCCCCGACGAGCGCATCACCCCCACCTCCACCCTCGACAACCTGGCGAGCTTCCAAGGCCACATCACCGACCCCGCCACCGGGCTGGTCTACATGCGGAACCGGTGGATGGATCCGGAGATGGGGAGGTTTCTGAGCCCCGATCCGATGGGCACTGCCGATGGTGCAAGCATGTACGCCCTTGACGCGAACGATCCTTCTAACAATAGCGATCCTCTCGGTCTCGCGATCTACGCGTTCGACGGAACTTGCAATGATTTTTTCTCCAACCCCAATGAGAAGACCAACGTCGCCAAGCTCTTCCTAGCGCTTGCGCCGGGAACTCAGGGTGAGTACATCAGTGGAATTGGGGCGCCAGACTGCGATGGCTTGTCGGGTGCCTACGACAGCGGGACCGGCTTCGGCGCATCCGAACGCCTCGAAGTCATGTATCAGCGCCTAACTAAGAACTTCAACAAGGGTGATCGAGAGATCGACATCTTTGGATTTAGCCGAGGATCTGCACTTGCCCGGGCGTTCGCCAACATGATTCACGAACGGGGAATCCCGGACTTGAGCCAGACTCGACCGAAGACGCTCTACGCATATTGGGGGCAAGTGACAGTTCAGGTTCCAGCGTCATTCTTTGAAAGCCCTCCAATTCGGTTTCTTGGTCTCTTCGACACCGTCGGTTCCTTCTGGTTGGGAAATGGGTCCGACGTGGATCTCTCGATCGCTCCGAATGTTCAGCGAGTGAGGCACGCCGTAGCCATGGACGAAAGGCGGTACTTGTTTCCGCTGTCTTCGATTCACTCAAGCCCCCGCGAACATAACTCGGAGCGACTGTTGGAGGTGGGATTCCCCGGCGCGCATTCCGATGTCGGTGGCGGATATGGGCGCGGCGATCATTTGTCGAAAGCGCCGCTCTTCTGGATGTGGTCCGAGGCGGTCGCTGCTGGGGTTCCCTTGGGTCCTCTCGTGCCGTCAGACCTCGCGCTTCCAGGCAATGTCCGCCAGATGAGCCACGACTCGCGATGGTCCATCGACTTCTGGCACGAAGCGCATGATGAGGTTTACGGGGGCCGAAAGCCGGTTCGGAAGACAATCTACTACCCTGCGAGGAAACCATGAGAGGACTGTTGGGGCAGCTAGCAGGCCTCGCCATGATTCTTGCTGCCGTTCTCGGAGCTTGCCACAGGCAGCTTACCTACTTGATCGTTGTCAGAAACGCTGGAAAGGAGATCGCGGCCGATATTTCAGTGGGGTTCCCCAAGTTCAGCTTCGAGTTTGGGTCTGCTGGTCCAGGCATTGGGCGCTCTTACCTAGATCCGACGGCTCCGATCCCAAAGTCGCTGACCGTTCGTTGGACATCCGAGACCATGGGCTCTCTGAGGAGCGAGGTTCGAATCGTTCCCGAGCCCCCGCCCGGATTTTCCGGTTTTCTGTGTATTGAGATCAAGGACACGATAGCTTCGGCATACCTTGCGCCGAGGACGATTGAGGGATGCGAAGCTCCGCGCAGTTACCCGCCTGCGCATCCGCCGCTGCCGCTGCCGTTGCCGCTGCCGCTGCCGCAGTAGCTCCAGTAGAGGTTCCAGCCGATTCTCCTCCTCATCGCCTACGGTGTGGCCGCTGCCCGTGTCCAAGAGTGTCTGAAGGAGCGCCCACGTCGACTTTCCGCGCTCCGAGGAGGGCGATGGGGGCGTTCGGGCCCAAGGTCTGCGGCGAGATCGCGATTTCGACGGCGTCGAGCATAGATGGGCGCGCGCTTCCGCAGGCCCGTGAGAGATTGTCAGCGGGTGGGGTCGTGGCTCTGGTGTGTTGTTGAGGCTGGAGGGCTTCGAGGAGTCTTCAGCCGCTCCTGGCGGCAACCCGGATCGGCCGGGGTGGGGGGAAGGCACCCTCGGGGAGCTCGATTTCGGTCACGCCCTCGCGAAGCTGGCGGGCGGCCCGCCGGTAGGCGTCGACGAAGCTGAAGTAGGCGCGGCGCAGGGCGCGTCGTACTTCCGGGGCCACGGCGTGCACCAGCGGGGCAGGGCCCCTCTTCATTCGGTTCGGCTCGAGATGCGGGTTCTGCTTGCAGATCGCCTCGCGGCCGAGCGGCGGCTTGCCGGTCTCTTCTTCCCGGAGCTTGGCCGAAACCTCAATTTCTTTGATCAGGTGCCGGATCCGATCGCCTTGCTCCGCCGGCGGTAGCGCTTGCCAACAGGGCAGCGGAGTGAGCGTGAGCTCCTCGCGCTCGACGAAAGCCTCCGGATCGAGAAGAAGGCCCTTTCTCAGCGCTTTGGACTCGAGGGTTCGCGACCGCCACCGGCCTGCCACCGCCGTGCCTTCGGCAAGCGCCCGGGCGCAGTGCACTCCGGGCCAATCCAGCGGCGAGGCGACGAGTCCTTCCTTGGCGCCCTGCGCCAGGATGTACGCCAGCCGCCCGACCTGAGCGTCTTCTTCATCCGAGACGAGGATCGCCTGGTAGCGCCGCCCCCAGAACTTCTCCCGCCAACACGCGAGTCGGCCGGCCTCCCGGGCGAGGTTCGAGTTGAGGTAGCCCATGAAGGCGGCCAACTGCGCCGTATCGGCGATCCAGACGAGGAGGTGGTAGTGGTTCGACAGAAAAGCGAAAGCGTGGACTGCGACCGCCCAGAGGCGCGCAGCGCGCGCCAGCACGCCGAGCGTAGCTTCATTCAGGGCCGGGGAGGGCCGCAAGAGCAGTCGACCCTGGACGGTGCGGCAGCTGATCTCGACCAGGGCGCCACCGCTTGGCACGTAGCGTAGTCTTCTTGCCACAACAGGATAAGACGCAATGGAGCCGAGCTATCTGCCACTTGGAGTGAGAACGCCGAGAAATGAAAATCGGCACCCATTCTGGTACTCTCGAACACCAGTCAGCGGTACCCATGAGTGATTCAGGGCGCCCAAGACGCGGTCTCTCGCTAGTTGCGCGCGCACTTCTTCCCGGGGGAGTCGCGGTGGCTTGGTTTGTGCTTCGCCTCGGGATACTCAAGGCTTCAAACCTTGTCGACAGCGTCGCGTTTCTGGTGATTGAAACGATCGTGCCGCTCCCAGTGCCGCTCTTCCACCTTTGGGGCGTAGCCCTCTTAGAAGGCGCAACGGCTGGAATGCTCGGATGCCTGCTTTCTATGCTCGTTGATAAGGCTCGATGGGGGATGCAGTGGTCTAACCTCGCCGCTTCGCTCCTGATTTCACTCGCGCAGATTCCGGGATGGCGATATTTGGGGTCGTGATCGGCCCGAAGTTCGCGCCGCGCTGCCCGACTGCGCTACCGCGGAGCTCTCTTGCAGCGCCGTCAATTCTGGTTTGTTGGTCTACTCGAACGGCGACTTCCCTGCGATGAAGTCGGCACGAACAGCGGCCTACTGGACCCTCCCCGTCACCACCGGCGTCTTGCGCGGGCGGCGTTTCGCCCGCACGTCCGCGGGGCTGATTCCGAGGATTCGGCGAGCGCAATAGCATCTGCGAATGACCAAGGTTTTCGACGCGAAGCATCCGATCGAGAGCTTCAAGGCTCTCGTGCTGGAGATGATGAAGGGGTATCGCTTCGACGTCGAGGGGCTGTACTTGAAGGGCGGAACGGTGCGCCCGCTTCCGAGCGAGGCTTCGGTGGTGGGGAAGGTGGTGGAGATCACGATCCACGAGCACCTGTCGCGGAAGCTCCTGCAACAGCGCCAGCTCAAGTCGATCCCGGCGTCGAGCGATCGAGTGTATCCGGACGTGAGCTCCAACGGCCCGATGATCTTCCCCATCCGCGAACCGGATGAGCTCGCGCTCGGTCGTTCCGGGGAGCGGCGTCGAGGGGCCGACGACCGAGACCTTTGCCTACGACGGGCTCTCCCGCCTGACGCAGGTGCAGTCGGGAAGCCAGTTGACGAGCCACAGCTACGACTCGCTTTCGCGCCAGACCTCCGAGACGACCAACGGCAGGACGACCACCTTCCAGCTCGATGACGCCGCCGGAGGTGCCGGGCGATTTCCGGCGGCTGTCCTTCGCGGTGCGGATCAGAAGTGCAGGCTGACTCCGGCGAGCGCGTAGTGGACGGTCGCGAAGGTCAGGACCTCGTCGTTATCGGCGCCGCCGTCGAGCCAACGCACGCCGAGGTAAGGCCTGACGCGGTCGCTCGCCCGCAGCTCCGCGCGCAGGGAGAGATCGATGGCCCGGCCCTGGGGCGCGCCGAGGCCGTCCAGCTCGGCGTCGAAGGCCCAGCGCCCGCCGGCGTCGTAGCGCGCACCGCCGTAGAACAGGGGCACGAAGCCGAGGTCGTCGCGGCGCTCCGACTTGCCGTCGCCGGAGAGCGAGAGACTCGCATCCCGCACCTTGCCGGTCACTCCGGCGCGGAATGACCAGGGCCCTTCAGACCGGAATCGGTAGAAGAAGGAGAAGCGATAGGAATTGAACTCGAAGCGCTGCGTCAGCGGCACTCCGGCGGGGAAAACTGCGTCCTCGAAGCGCACTGGAGAATCGGCAGCGAACTCGGTCTCGGTGGAGAACGGCGCCGCCAGCACGCGCAGCGACCAGCGCTCGCCGAAGTCCCAGATCAACGTGCCACGCAGGGCAGCGACGGCCGGGGCATCGGCGAGAGAAACGCGCGTGCCGACGTCGCCGGGAACGGCGAAATCGTTGCGGGTCTGCCACGCCGGCCCGCCCTCGAGCTCGAGGCGGAAGGGTGAGTCGGCGAGGGCCGGGGCGACCGTGGCGAGCATCACGAGTCCAGACACGCAGAGTTTTCGGCGCAAGAGACAGAGGATCGATTCAGGGCGGGAAATCATCGGGATGGGTCTCCGTGGACGGGGCGCAAGCGGGCAACCTTCCAGAACGGTACGTCGCAAGCCGGCGCCCGGATGGCTTGCCGCATCTCGATTCGGCTGCCACGGTAGCCTGTCACCGCCTGCGATACTGGCTTGAGGCGAAATTCATCTGGCACCCATTCGCCAGCGCCTGTCCGGTGCGCGCCAGCGATGGACAGCTCAGGGGCTACACTCGTAGATACCTAGAGACAGGAGAGGAGATCGCCGATGCCCGAGACCCGCCGAGCGATGCTGGGGATCGCCTGCAGCTGGATTCTCTGCGCGAGCGCAGTTGCAGCGACCGACGAGAAACGCGACGAGATGCGAACCGAAGAGCTGAGGGTCGAGCGAATCGGGGCGCAAGACGCTCTCCTCGCGGTGCGGACGATCGCTGGGGTCCGGGAGATCGAGGTCCACGACCTCCATACGCTGTCGATTCACGACCTACCCGACAAGCTCTTGCTCGCCCGGTGGGTCGTCGAGCTCCTCGACCACCCCAGGAGCGTCAGCCGCCTCCACGGTGCTCGGAAGGTGGACGAAGAGACGATGATCGCGAGCTTCGCCCTCCGGCAGACCTCCGCCCGCGACGCCATGCGCCTGCTGATGAGCCGGATCGCCATTCGCAAGGTCGCGGCCGTCGAAGCGAACGAGACCGTCGTCTTTCGCGACACGCGGGAGCAGGGGAAAGCGGCCTTCGACCTGCTCGATGAGTTCGATCGCACAGCACCCTAGCCGATGCGCTACCGCGCGAAGCAGAGCGGTCGCCAAGGCGCTCGCCAGCGCGTCCCTGCGGGCTACCAGTCGACATACTTCGAGCCGTCCAGCGCGGTCCCGCTCGCGCCGGAGTGGACGTCAACGATGCCGAATGAGGCGTTCGCCGTGCCGGATTCCAGGGTTTCGATCCAGGTGTCGTTGCGACGCGTCAATGGATCGTAGGGGACCCGGCGTACGTAACCCAGCTCGACGAGGACGGTGAGCGTCGGCGGGAAGCCGCCCTGATCTTCTCGATACTGTTGGATCAGTTGGCGGAGCGCGTGGAGATTCGACTTCAGTCCCGCCTCGGCCGCCTCTTTCTCGCCGTTTCGACAGGCGGTTGCCGCGATCAGCACCAGGCCGGCGAGAAGGAAGAGGTGCCGCAGGCGTCTCATGGCTTTGGAGGGTCTACGCGTCGGCTGGGCGATTCGCCTGTTGAAGTGCTGTTGAAGTGCCTGTTGAAGTCTTCTTCGACGGCTTCCAAGGCGGCGACACTTCGGCCTGGTCGCAAGTCGTTCCATGAGTCGCCGCGGGCCGGGGAGCGCCAACGTCTGAGCGCGGGTCGAGATAGGCGCTGCCGATCAGGTGCCCGAAATCGTGGAGTCCGCATCGGTCGGGAAATCGCCAGAAGGGGTGCGATTTCCTGAAGAGAAGCTCCTGAAGCGTAGTCAGGCGGTTTCCAGGAGCTCCGAAGCGATGGCAACCGAACCTTGGACCGTCTGCAGGAGTGGGCTATAAGTAGTGACTTTGCAATAGCTTGGACTGAAAAGCACCTGGCACCTCAACCAGAGGCACCTCAACCAGACAAAAACAAACGGCGGGCCAGGGGATCCTGGCCCGCCGCGGTACGGCCGCGTTGCGCTCCTGCCTCTACGCGGTCCGACGACGCACGCCGAGCAGCCAGAAGGCCGCCAGCGCGATCAGGGCGCCCAGACCCGCGAGGCCACCCGGCGAGAGCGTCGGGATCTCCGCCACCGGCGGCCCGTCGATCACCGTCACTGTCGCCGTCGCCGTCGCCTCCGTTGACGGCCCGCCGGCGGCGGTGGAGGCCGTCCAAGTCGCCACGTTCGTGGTGGTGATGCTCATCACTGCCGAGGCGTTGAACCCCTCCGCCACCGTGTTCACGCTGGCACCCGGCGCCAGCGCGTAGGCGAATCCGCTGAAGATGGGGCCCAGCTGGTCATCGACCAGGGTGTGTAGGCCGAAGGCTACGGTGCCGGTGTTGGTCGCCGTGTAGCAGTAGTAGACCGTCGTCCCCGCCGGCACGTTGATGCTGCTGGTCGCCGCGCAGACCCCGGGGACGGTTCCCACGGTCTTGGTGAGCGCCAGGCCGGGCACTCCTGCGGTGACCTCGCAGGCTGTTACCCTGACGCTGTCCACCTGCCACCACCAGTCCCAGGTGGCGTCGGTGTAGTTCCAGCGCACCAGGGTATTCGCCTGGCCATCCGCCGCGAAGGGTTGCTCGACCAGCAGCGGACCGCGGTGGTCCTCGTTCCAGGAAAGGAGGTTGCTCCAGGTTGCGCCGCCGTCGGTGCTGAAGTCCAGGTCGGCTACGTCGCTGGTCGTGGCGATGTCGTTGTAGTCGGTGTAGTAGCTGACCATCGGGTTGGTCAACCCCGTGAAGTCCAGCGGCGCCGTCCACATCTGGGTGTTCATGATGCTGCCAGAACCGCACTGGTCGCTGTCGGCATTGGCGAACAGTCCGCTGCCACCGGTCAGGTTGCCATTCGCGCCGGGGTCAGTGTTGATCCACTCCGGGACGCCGGTACAGCCGGTGGTGGAGTTGGTGACCGTCCAGCCGGTTGGCGGGAAGGTACCTTCGAAGTCCTCGGTCAGCACCGCGACTTCGGTGCTGCCGGCCGGGCAGCGGTTCAGAGTCACGTTGACCGTCGCCGTGGATGTCGCCGTGGAAGGAGCGCCTGCGGCGTTATGGGCCGTCCAGGTGCCGACGTTGGTGGTCGTGGTGTTCATGACCGCGCTCGTAGTTGCAAAGACGGAGGCGCCCGGTGCCAGAACGTATGGAAAGCCCGTTAAGAGCGTGCCGAGCTGATCGTCCACCAGGTCGTGCGCGTTGAACGCCTCGTCGCCGGTGTTGGTCACCTCGTAGCAGTAGTAGACCGTGGTCCCTTCGGGCACCGTAATGCTGCTGGTGGTTGCGCAGGGGCCGTCGATGGTGCCGACGGTCTTGACCAGCGAGATCGACGGGCCGGTTGCACCCGCGCCTTCGATGACGAAGGGAAGGTCCTGCACAGCGCCGCTGCCGGCGTCGATGGCCGGGGCAAAGGCGGCGCCAGCCAGCGACTGCATGCCGTTGGCACCGGGCTTGGCGGTCTGGCCGGGGAGCGTCACCGGCGGTGCCCATGGGCCGGAGGCGAGCGTGCCGCCGGTGACCCAGTCGAGCCAGTAGGTGCCAGCTGGCAGGATGGTGTTCACGGTCACGACGTTGGCCATGATCGGACGGGTGCTGTCCAACAAACCGGTGTCCAGCACACGGTAGATGTTGGACCAACTGCTGCCGGCCAGCCGGTTGGTGGTGGTGTCGCCAAAGACGACACTGCTGCCACCGACGCCGGGCACACCGTCCCAGATCTGCAGCCTGACGTCGTTGATCGTCGTCGTGGTCGTCGAACCGGTCTGGTAGGCGTAGAAGGTGATGGTGCTGATGTTCCAGCCGCCTGCAGGCACGGTGAAGTCATCGGCCATCCGATTACCATTGAGCACCTGATTGCCAAAACCGTAGGTGCTCTGGAGCACCGCCGTCTGAACAGCGCTGGCATCCGCTCCGCCGGCGCCGGCGCCGACATTGGTGACCAGCGGACCGTTGTCGTAGAGGATGGCGTCCGGCCGGACTGCGGGGGCCGCAGGCGCTGCCGGGCCATCGCTGGCCAGCTTGGCGTCGAGCGCGGTGGGCAGGGCCTCGTTGCCAACGGACTCGGCAGCAGCCGAGCCGGGTGCGACTGGCTGGGCAGCCGCGAGAAGCGGTAGCGCCGCCAAAAGGATGGCCAGGATGCCTACCAGGTAGAGAGCTTTCTTGCGTTCCATGTGAATTTTCTCCTTCGCAAAAGCAAGAGGCCAGCAGACACTGAGAAGGTCGAGGAAACCTCCGCAAACGACTAAATTTGTGAACTACGCCATTGTATTGAAAAAAAGACTTTCGTCAATCGCGAAGCTGAAGAACCGCCCGCCAAGGACTCGGCTCTGGCTCTGCGGCCCTGCTGCGCTGCGCTTTGCTGCGGTGCCGCTGCTGCGGTGCCAGCTGAGTTTCATTTCCCATCGTTCTCGCCTCGAGTGCGAGATCGCCAGGCACTTCTCAGCACTTCTCAGTTCCAGGTGGCCCAGTAGAGCGGAGGGTCCAGTAGAGGTTCCAGCCGATTTTCCTCCTCATCGCTTACTGTGTGGCCGCTGCCCGTGTCCAAGAGTGTTGGAAGGAGCACGCACGTCGATTTTCCGCGCTCCGAGGAAGACGACGGGGGGCGTTCGGGCCCAAGGTCTGCGGCGAGATCGCGATTTCGAAGGCGTCGGGCGTGGATGGGCGCGTGCTTCCGCAGGCCGGTGAGAGATTGTCAGCGGGTGGGGTCGTGGCTCTGGGCTGTTGTTGAGGCTGGAAGGCTTCGAGGAGTCTTCAGCCGCTCCTGGCGGCAACCCGGATCGGCCGGGGTGGGGGGAAGGCACCCTCGGGGAACTCGATATCGGTGACGCCTTCGCGGAGCTTGCGAGCGGCCCGTCGGTAGGCGTCGACAAAGCGGAAGTAGGCGCGGCGCAGGGCGCGTCGGACTTCCGGGGCAACGGCGTGCACCAGCGGGGCGGAGCCTCTCTTTATCTGGTTGGGCTCGAGATGTGGGTCTTGCCGGCAGACCGCCTCGCGGCCGAGAGGCGGCTTGCCGGTCTCCTTCTGGCGTAGCTGTGCCGAGACTTCGATCTCCTCGATCAGGTGCCGGATCCGATCGCGTTGCTCCACCGGCTCCAGTGCTTGCCAACAGGGCAGTGGAGTGAGGATGAGCTCTTCGCGCTCGACATACGCCTCCGGCTCGAGCAGGACGCCCTTCCTCCGCGCCCTGGACTCGAGAGTTCGCGACCGCCAGCGGCCTGCCACCGCGGTGCCTTCCGACAGCGCCCGGGCGCAGTGCACTCCGGGCCAATCCAGCGGCGAGGCGACGAGCCCTTCCTTGGCGCCCTGCGCCAGGATGTACGCCAGCCGGGAGACCTGGGCCTCCGCTTCGTCCGAGACGAGGATCGCCTGGTAGCGCCGCCCCCAGAACTTCTCCCGCCAACGCGCGAGTCGGCCGGCTTCACGGGCGAGATTCGAGTTGAGGTAGCCCATGAACGCGGCCAACTGCGCCGTATCGGCGACCCAGACGAGGAGGTGGTAGTGATTCGACAGGAAGGCAAAGGCGTGGACCGCGACCTCCCAGAGGCGCGCGGCACGCGCGAGCACGCCGAGCGTGGCTTCATTCAGGGCCGGGGAAGGGCGCAGGAGCAGTCGGCCCTGGACGGTTTTGCAGGTGATCTCGACCAGGGCGCCACCGGGGGGCACGTAGCGCAGTCTCCTTGCCACAACAGGGTAAGACGCAATGGAGCCGTGCTATCTGCCACTCAGAGTGAAAACGCCGAGAAATGAAAATCGGCTGGCACCCATTGCACCCATTCGGACGGCGCGGGGAAGAGCCTTCATGTGGTGAATGACTTGCGGCTGCGCGCTTAGCGCTTCTTCCCCCCGACACCGGGCACGGCCGCGATCTGCTTCATCCACGCAGCGATCTGGCGTTCGTCGAGGTCGTTCACGGATTCAAGCTCCACGCCTCGCGTCGACTTGCCCATCCCGATCGGCGTCACCGGCGGTACCGGCTCGAGCGCCACGCCGTTCACGAACATGAGCTTGACGTGGCCGGCGAAGCCGCCGCAACAGAAGCACCAGCCGTCGCCGACGCCGTACCAGGACAAGCCCCACTTCACGGAGCGCTGCAGGGCGGGCAGTGTCTTCGCCGCCAGGGCATCGACAGCTTCGGCGATGCCGCGCTGCGGCTGCGGCAGGCTGGCGATGTAGGCGAAGACCGGCTTGTCGCCGAGCGCTGCCTTCGCGGGGCTGGCCCTGCCGGTCATGGCTTCCGGCAGCGTCGTGAGGACTTTGCCTGATGCTGCCGTGCGCTTCGCCGGTTTCCGGACGGATGACTCTGAGCGCTTCGAGGTCTTGTCTGTCTTGCGGGCGGGCATGGTGATCTCCTGTCGTCTCCGAAAGTTTTCTCTGTGTGCCTGGTCTATTTCATCGATTCCACATGGGCGACAAGCTGATTGATGGCGATCTCCGTGCCGTCGTAGAAGCCCGAACTCATGTTGGTCTCGAGGTCCGCTTCACTCCGGTGCAACGCCGTGAAGACGTAGCGCGTGCCGCTCCCCTCCAATTCCATCGTCACTATCGCCGTGATTGGAATGTCGTCGAAAACAGCCGGGCGATAACCCGGGAACAGCATGGATGTCCAGACAAGTCGCTGCAGCGGAATCACGTCCAGGAAACAGCCGAGGTTCGGAACTTCCGGACCGTCTCCCACGGCGATGTCGATGCTGAAGATGCCGCCCGGTCGCACGTCCATCTCGGCTCGCGATACGCGCCCCCAGGCCTTGGGCATGTACCACTCCTTGAGATGCTCCGGTTTCGTCAACGCTTCCCAGACGAGCCGCACCGGCGCGTCGATGAACCGTTCGATGGCGAAATCGAGCTTCGGGTCGAAAATCAGTTTCGCGGTCATGGTCTTTCTTCCTTCTCCTTGAGTTGTTGGACGTATTGGTCGAACCGGTTCAACCGTGCTTCCCACTCCTGACGACGTTTCGCCAGCTGCCCTGAAGAGGTGCTGAAGAGGTGCCAAGCGATTTCCCGCCGCAGTCAGGGGGCAACCGACGCCTTCGTTCACATGAACGCGGCATACGGGTAGAAGAGGCGGCTGCCGAGCTCCCGGGCGCAATGGGCAAGGGGAGTCTCGGAACACTGGAACAGGAACACTGCGAGATCGGCGGTCCCGAAATGAAAACTCGGCTGCACGTCGATAGGTGGGCCTGATTGAGGTGCCAGGCAAGGGGTGCTGCCGGTCTCGTTGCCAGGCGCTTTCCCACTGCGGCGCCCTGTCGGGTGCGCCTTGCGGAGCGGCTGACTTCGCCAAGGTTCGCTGAACTTCCGAAAATTGGCTGGAACCTGCTCGGGACGTTCGGAAGAGTGCCAAGACAGCGATCCGGAGATGAAGGTCGCCCGCAACTTGCATCGGGAGGCCGGCCAGGGGCCGCCGATGATCCGTCAAATTGCCGGTCTGCGCGTAGTAAGGAGAGGGCCGACGCTGCCGGCCGGCGATCGATGATCGTCGATCTTGGATCGGCGGGCGGCGATTGGGTTGGCGGTCGTGCGCAAGACTCGGCCAAGGCCGACGGGATTCGGTCACATTCGGGAGGTCCCTATGTCCATCGTCCGCGGCTCGAAGCTCACGAGGTATTTTTCCAGTTGGATCATCGCGGCATTGGCCGGACTCTCTCTTCCGGCGCTCGGCGACGATAACCTGCTCGGCAACCCGGAGTTCGACATCGATGCGGATGCCTGGTTTGGCGGAGGATGGAGCCAGGACGACTCCGGATCGTGCCCCGGTTCAGGGAGCCTCGCCCTGAGCTCGGTGCACTGCGCCCCGGTCATCGGCTGCAATGACTTCGGCTTCTGGCAGGCGATCGCTATCACCTGCACTCAAGTCACTCCGGGCATGACGATCTATCAGTCGGTCGACGTCCGATCGAACCAGCCGAGCTTCCTCTCCCTTCGGTTCTTCTCGGACGCCGGCTGTGCCACCGAGGCCGGCGAAAACTCCGACCCCGGCATCTTTGTTCCGGCCGGCGATTGGCAGACCGCCTGGCGCGCGTCGGTCATCCCCGCCGGAGTGCTGTCGGTCCTTCCCGTCTTCGTCAGCGGGGGCTTCGCGAGCACGAACGTGGCGGGCAACCTCGACCGTGCGTGGCTGGGCTTCGAAGATCGGATCTTTGCCGACGACTTCGAAGGTGAGACGACCTGCCGCTGGACCACCACCATTGGAGGTTGAGCAAACGGTTCGCGAGTTCAAAGGGCTGCTTCTGCGAACGGGTGGTGCGAACAGGTACCCAGCAGCGGGTGCCAGGCGAGTTCCCGGGGGAGTCCTCAGGAGCTTGGCGGCTTCGCATTCCGGCCCGAGCTCAGGGCGCCAGGAGCGCGAGCGCCCGCTCGACGCTGTCGTGCAGGTCGGGGGGCGCACCGTAGAAGATCCCACGGGTGCGACCTTCGCCGTCGAACAGAAAGAGCGTCGGAACGGCGGAGAGATCGCCGAACTCGAGAGCGAGCTCGGGTGAGCACATCGCCCAGCGCAGCGGCAGGTCGAGGTTCGCGGCGACTTTGCGAACATCGGCCTCGTCGGACTCGACCGCCAGCGCAACGGTCTCGAGCCGATCGCCATAGCGATTCGCGAGGTCGCCGAGCCAGGCCAGGGTCCCGCGGCAGGGCGGACACCAGGTCGCCCAGAACTCGACCAGGAGGGGCTTGCCGGCGAATCGGGCGCTCGCGAGTTCGGTGCCGTCCAACGCCTGAATAGCGAAGTCGGGAAGCCGCGCAGGCGACAACTCCGGCGCTGGCGCCGCGGCCCCGGACCTGATGGAGGGGGCGCCGGAAGGGGTGCGTTCGGCGCGCAGGGCTTCCTTCTTGCCATCGAGGACTTCCTTCACCATTCGAGTGAGGTCGGCGCGGAAGCGTTCGTGGCTCGCGGCGGAGCGCCACGGGGAATAGCGGCCGACTCGGTCGCCCTCGCCCTTGCCGTAGAAGCCGAAGTCCTTCGGTGTCGCGACCAGGATGTCGCCGACGAAGATCGCCGGATAGCGCGTCACCCCGAATCGGGTCGCGAGCTGCGAGGCGCCGTAGTTTTCGGCCACGAATCGCACCCGCCCTGCGAACTGCCGAACGACGCTTTGGGCCAGCAGACCTGCTGGATCGGAGACGTTTCAGGTGTAGGGTCACCGGACCAGTGTCACGGTGGCCTCGGCGAGCGGTTCCGGCGGGCGCGTGGGAGCCGGTCCCAGGAGCGTCGGGAAGGAGGGCAGAACGGCGTCGAAGATCGCGGCGGCGATTTCGCCGCCACGCGCCGCCGGATCAGGGTCGGACCCAGCGGAAAGCGCGCTCTCGAGAAAAAGGCGCTGCAGGCTGGTATCGCCAGAGAGGCTGTCGAGAGTGGTCTCGACTTCCAGGCCCCGGCGTGCCGCTTCGTCCGCGGCGAGCGAGCGCCCGGGATGGGTAAGCCAGGAGAGCCGCGACTTGGCTTCGAGCAGACGCAAGAGCGCGCCGTAGCGGGCTCCCGCGCTGGCAAGCTCTGCCGCCTCCTTGAGCTGGGCATTGATCTCAATGAACTCGGCGTGCTTGTCGATCGAGAGCGGCGGGAGGTAAGCCGCCAGCAGGTCGTCGCGCACCGCTGCGATCTCTCCACTGACGTCGCGCGGGGAAAGTGGGCTCAGGCCGGCCGGGCGCCGCTCGAGGCCGGCGACAAATCGAGCGAGTTCGAGCTGTGCGCGAGCGGCACCGAGATAGAAGAGGCCGTACTCCGGCGCGGTGTTCCTGCCGTAGTCGCGGCTGGCGTCGTACAGAACGGGCGCCTGCGCCAGAGCGGTCTCGGCGATCGCACGCGCCGCCGCCGGCAGCGGTTCGAGGGCGGTCCGGGAGTCCACGCCGCGGCCCTCTGCCAGCTCGGGTCCGAGCCGCGATTGCGTCAGACGAAGAGTGAGGCCCCTGTCGGGTCCAACCTAAAGCGCGGAACGCCGTCCACGACCGATGCGATATCACGGCTTTCTCCCGGAGCGAGCGATTCTCCCTGCCACTTCGCGCAGCCGCCGACGACGGTGAGCCGTGCGCTCGTTGCCGCCGAATCCGCCAGGAGGAGTCCGTCCACGTCGTCGGCGATCGCACCAAGGTCGAAGCCAAGCTCGAGGCGCTCGGTATCGGCGAAGTCGTGCTGCTCGACGTCGAAGGGCGGCCGGCCCCATAGGCCGCTCCAGCGGCAAGCCTGCCGAGTGGCGTCGAGGCAAGGCCCGCCGGGAGGCGGCGCGCCCTTCCAATGGAGGGGGAGTCGACCCGGGACGAGGTTGAATTCGCGGAATTCGGCTGGCACCCCAACAGAAATCGGCTGGCACCCCAACGGCACCTGTTCGCGGATGAGATGTGGCGGTTGGTTCCTGCCGCAGCCGTAGCTGCATTGGGTCTCCAACCGAAAGGCTACGCACTTCGGATTGGGACCAACCGACTTATCTCATCTGGCACCTTTCCGGCCTTTTCGGATAGGCGCGTAAACTGAGACGGTCGAGGCGTCCGGGTTCGGTCGGTGCGAACCCACTTCGCAAGGGAGGGCCGATGCGCCCGGGGTGCTGGCTGGTTCTCTTGATCGCGCTTCTCTCATCCTCGCCTTCCCGCGGTGAGCTCATCTACGCCGCCACCGGAAACGAGCAGGGCTGGCAGCTGTTCTGGTTCGACAGCGAAGCTCCGGGTACGCCGCTCGGCTCACTGCCTCTTTTCGGCGACTTCGACGACTACATCCAGTTCCGGATCGAGTTTGATCCCTGGACGCACGAGCTCTACGCCTTCGGTTATCCGAACTGCCAGATCACCTGTCCGCCTTCCCCGATCGATCCGGCACGGATCGATCTCGCTACCGGCGAAATGACCCTGCTGAATTGGCCGGAGTTCCCCTCGGGCTGGCTGAGTCTGCACGACATCCGCATCGATCCACAGACGCGCGAAGTTCGAGCGATCGGCTATCAGGGCAGGAACTACCGCTATTCACTGAACTCACTGGAACTGCACGAGGACGTGGATCTGAATACTCCGGGCTGGTACGTAGCGCTGGCGCACACGCCCGCGGGCGGAGAGCATGGTGGGGAGACGTTGGCGATCCGGCATCAGACCTCCGTCGGTCCAGCCGGACTTTTGGCGCGCATCGGTGGTGTCGGCGGAGACCCTTCGGCGTCGTCCGGGCAGGTCACGCTGCTCGGCGAGATTCTGGGGCCCTACTTCGTCAGCGGCTTCGACATCGCGGTCAATGGGTCGGCCTATCTTCTCGGGGCCGTGGGGCCGTACGGACCACAGCATCTCTTCGGGCTGGATCTCGCAACTCTGGAAACGCAGGATTTCGGACTGATCGTGCCGCCCTCCGGGAGCGACTACATCATGGGTATCGCCGCGGCGCCGCCCGGGTTCGGCCAAAGTGTCGTGGAAGTGCCGGCGCTATCGAAGCTCGGCCTGGTCGTCCTGACGATTCTCCTGGCCGGTGTGGCGTTGCGCCGGTGGAAGGTGGGTTGACCGGGGTGGCGCGCGAGGGATGATTCCGCAAAGATCGATCTCTGTTCAGGTTCTTTTTGCGATCCTCTGTGTATCGTGCGCCCGGCACGCCGATGAACGTGGCCGCTTCGTCTTCTGGGCCAAGTACGTCAGTCAGCAAGCGCGCCAGGCTGCTCGGGCCGGGAGGCCTTCGGTGATCCCCGACGAGGTCGAGCGCATGCGACGCCGACTGGGCATCTCGGACACCGACCTCGAGGCCATCCTCGGTGAAGCGCAAGCGAAGAGATGGGCGGAGTCCGCTTCCTGTCGTTTGCCTGATTCTCCTATCTACATGAATGCCCTTCTCATTCGGCCGGAGCCAGCGCATCCGATCCAGGGACGACAGACCGAAGAGTCCTGTCGTCGGCGCCTTCAGGGAGTCGTCCTGGTTGGCCTCGTGATTCGCGCTGACGGAACCGCGAGTGAGGTCGTCGTCGTCAAGGGAATCGATTTCCTTGACGACGAAGCGATCGCAGCTGTGAGGTCAGCGTCATGGTTCCCGGCGCTCTTGTGCGCGCGACCGGTACCCGCTCACTACACCGTTGCGGTGCCCTTCCGGCTGTCGTCCTGCGCCAGTGTTGGCTGAGCGGCCGGGAGGATCGGTAACGGGTTGTCCCGTCAAAGTCCGGGCAATTCGGCTGGCACGCGTTTCCGGACATGACTTCCGCAGGAGAGGCCCTCGGCTGAGGCAGCAGACGGCTGGCGGAGGATTCCAGCGGTTCCGCCGGCGCGGGGTTTCAGGGCACCGGAGTGGACCATGCAGACGTGTTGTTGCTCTCGAAGCCGTCATAGAAGATGAGCGCCGCCTCGACGGCGCCGACGTCGACGATGGCGATGCCATCGCCGTCGCCGTCCAGTGGCCGGGGCTGGAGCCACTGATCGTTCGCCGTGCAGACGAAGGCGTGACCGCCATCGATCGCCGCGGAGTATTTGTTGGGAACGCGCGCCGCGAACTTACCGGGCGGTGCCATGAGGGGCTGGAGATTCCAATCGTTGTCGACGTCGAAGGCACCAACGCAGGGAGCGCCGCCAGAGAATGCGTTGTAGCCGTAGCTCGTGTAGGTGGCGCCTTGGGTGTAGTAGCAGTGCCGGACGATCGAGCAGCCGAGCGTGAGGCTGGAGGTCGGCGGGCCCCAACCGTCGAGGGAGACGGACGAGATCGTCGACGAGATGATCGTCACGTCGCTGTTCGTGCCGCCGATGTAGGGATTCCCGTTGTCGTTGTCGATGATCGACGAGGACTCGATCCAGAGCGTGCTCTCCACGCTCCGGATTGACCCGAGAGTGCCCGAGCCAGTGAGGTTGTCGTGCATGCTTGACCGTCGAATAACGACGTTGCCCTGCTCCCCAATGGACACTCCTGGGCCTTCTCCATACCAGGTCGGGAGGTCGGCAAAAACGAAGCAATGGGCGATCTCGGAGTCTTCGACGATTGCGGTGCCGCCGACCACGCCGAGGCCGCCGCCGAGGTTGGACAGGCAGCCGCGGATGCGGGAGCGCGCCAGCGTCAGCGTGCCGCCAGCCTCGACCAGGATGCCGCCGCCGATCCCCGCCACAGCGCCGCCCGAGATCGTCACATCGGCGAGCGTCAGGCTCGAAAAGCCCTGGACGTCGAAGATCCGATCGATGTACCCCGTCATCTCGATGGTCGTCACCGACCAGCCGGTGCCCACGAGCGTAATCGCACTCGCAATGTCCAGATCTCCGGTCGCCGCCAGATTCTCGCCGGCACCGGCGCGAGTCAGTGAGTAGGTGCCCGGAGGAAGGTAGATGCCGTCGGCACCGAAGAGAGCGTTCGCCTCCTGCACCGCGGCGCGCAGGGAGCAGCCGCCGCCGTTCTGGGCGATGCAGGCGCCATCGCCCGGCAGTGTGTCGAGCTGATCGTCCGGGCGCGTGACGGTGAAGGTCGCAGCAGCGAGCGCCGAGGCGCTCGCCAGCAGCGCGACGAGCACGATCCCGACGGCGAGGGCTGGCGAAGGGGCGATGGAGAGGCTTTTGGCGGTCCACTGAGCGGGCATCGGGTCCTCCTGACGGGGCGCCGAG
This sequence comes from Thermoanaerobaculia bacterium, assembly GCA_039932055.1. Classification (GTDB taxonomy): domain Bacteria; phylum Acidobacteriota; class Thermoanaerobaculia; order Multivoradales; family JAGPDF01; genus JAGPDF01. The sequence goes on along the minus strand of JBDTQT010000005.1, from coordinate 11,135 downwards.
TGGCGCCCTCCTGTCTGAAAGGTCGGAATCCGCGACGAAAAGGGATCATGGCGACGGGCACCCCACCTCCACGGACCTTGGAAAAGCCTGCAATGTGAAGCGGTACTCAAGAGGTGTGCTGTGAAGAGGTGAAGAGGTGCAGGTGAAGAGGTGCCAGGCGCTTTCCCGAGGCTCCGTAGAACCGGCAACCGAATCCGGGTTCCGCTGCGGGGGCGGACCGTAAGTGATGCCTTTGAAGCAGTTTGGAGTGAAAAGCGCCTGGCACCTCAGCACTCCATGTCCAGATCCGTGGCCCGTTGTCGCGTGAAGAAGGAGAGACCCGACAAATCCCTCGCTGTCCGCGCCTTCCGTAGGCGCCGGCGCGACCCATCGCAGGAATGCGGGAGGCTCAGGTATGACGAACGATTTCACATGCGCGCGCTACACCATGGTGGTCACCGCCATGGTCGCACTCTTCACCCTCGAGGCAGAGGCCGCTCCCGGTTTCCTCCAGGGGTGGCACCTGCCCGCAGGCGCCGACAGTCACTGGGTGGCGCTCGGAGACGTCGACGGCGACTTCGACATCGACGCCTACGTCACCGACATCTACTCTCCCGACACGCTTTGGCTCAACGACGGGAACGGGAACTTCTCCCGCAGCGCCCAGGTGTTCGACTCGGGCTACGGCAGCTGCGCGCTGCTGGCGCCGCTCGACAACAACGGATCTCTCGACCTCTTCCTCGTCCGCCACCTGGATGTCACCCGGGTCTGGCTCAACAACGGCACCGGCACCCTGACCGACAGCAACCAGTCGATCGGCGCCGCCTTCAGCCGCCATGCCGCCGCCCTCGGCGACCTCGACGGCGACCTCGATCTCGACGCCTTCCTGCCGTCGAACTCCCCGAGCTCGACGAACGAAGTCTTCCTGAACAACGGTGCCGGCGTCTTTACCAACAGTGGCCAGACGCTCGGCAACTACTCCAGCCGCGCCGTGGCCCTGGGCAACGTCGACACCGACACCGATCTCGACGCCATGATCGGCAACAACGGCGCCAACAAGCTGTGGAAGAACAACGGCTCTGGCGTCTTCACCGACAGCGGCCAGACGGTCGGCACTCGCGGCACCTTCGACGTCGCGCTCGCCGACCTCGACGGCGACACCGACCTCGACGCCTTCTTCGCCAACGGCTCGACCTCCGGCGATCCGAACGAGGTCTGGCTCAACGACGGCCTCGGCAACTTCAGCAACAGCGGCCAACTGCTCGACAACGACTACTCCTTCTCGGTCGTTCTCTTCCATTGCGACAATGACGCCGACCTCGACGCCTTCGTCGGCAACAGCTCCGGCCAGCCCAATCGCTTGTATCTCAATAATGGCTCGGGTGTCTTCACCGACAGCGGACAGAATCTCGGGGTCGGTGGCGGAATCTCGGTGGCGGCTAGCGACCTCGACGGCGATCTCGACCTCGACCTCTTCGTCGCCAACATCTATCAGCCCGATCAGATCTTCCTCAACGACGGCAACTGCCAATTCACCGACAGCGGACAACTGCTCGGCGGCAGCGCGGCCGAGTCGGTGGCGCTCGGCGACATCGACGGCGACGGCGATCGCGACGCCGTGATCGGTGGTTACGCCAGCATCACCCGGGTCTTGCGCAACGATGACGCGGCCTCCTTGATCGACGACAACCAGTGGCTGGCCGCCGGCCTCGGCGCCCAGGTCTGGGCCGTCCGTCTGGCCGATTTCGATGGCGATCACGACCTCGACCTGTGGACGGGGCTCTGCTGCGCGGGCGGCTCGGCTCCGGACGATCCGGGAGACCGCATCTGGTGGAACGACGGCACCGGCCACTTCACCGACAGTGGCCAACTGCTCGGCAGCGAGGGCACCAGCGATGCGGCGGTGGGCGATGTCGATGGCGACAACGACCTCGACATCGTGGTGGCCAACTACCCGTCGCTCTTCTCCCCTGGCACCAACCGTCTCTATCGCAACAACGGCGCCGGCCTCTTCACCCAGGACCCGCAGTCCCTCGGCACGGCGAATAACAAGGCGATCGCGCTCGGCAGACTCGACAGCGACGCCGATCTCGATCTCTTCGTCGGTGTTCAGGGGGGCCCGAGCCGGGTCTGGTCCAACGACGGCACCGGCGTCTTCACCGTCAGCCCGCAGATGCTCGGCAGCGCGATGACCAATGCGGTGGCCCTGGGCGATTTCGACGGCGACGGCGATCTCGACGCCTTCCTCGGCAACAGCGGCGGCAACACGGTCTGGCTGAACAACGGCAACGGCCTGTTCACCGACTCGGCGCAACTTCTGGGTACAGCCGCCACGGTCGCGGTCCACCTGCTCGATGCCGACGGCGACGGCGATCTCGACGCCTGGGCGACCAACGGCAACGGCGCGGTGGAAGCGACTCGGGTCTGGCTCAACGACGGCAACGGAGTGTTCACCGACAGCGGCTGGGCGCTGCCGTCGATGCGCTCCGCCAAAAGCGCTATGGCCAACCTGGACAACGACGCCGACCTCGACATCTTCCTGGTCAGCTTCGACGGCGATCACCAGGTTTGGCTGAACCAGCAGTCCGCGCCGATCTTCGACGACGGCTTCGAGCTCGGCAGCACCGGCGCCTGGTCCGCCACCGTCCCCTGATCGGGGCAATGTCTTGTGCATCGAAAGGCCGAGCGGAAGGTAGAGCGGGCGAAGGTAGATCGGGCAGGTGCCGATGAAGCTGGTGAGCACGAAGACGGCCGCGGCCAGCCGGAGCGCAAGTGCCGGAGGCCGCACGGATGAGCGGCATCGCCAGTCCCGGCGCCGATGGTCCCCCGGACAAAGAAATTCCGACCTTCAAGGTGAGGCTCACTTCACCCTTCCGAGGAGGTCGTCATGCGCTTGTCAGATCATCGCCCGCTGGTCCGTCGAGGCGCGCTCACTGCCGTTCTCTCCCTCTTCCTCCTGACGCCCCTCCTGGCCGCGGACGGAGACCTTCTGACGTTTCACAACCACGCCCTCGATCGCGGGGGATCGAATGGCGACGCGGTCTCCGGTGTGGCCGCGGCGCCGGACGGCGGCGTCGTGGTCGTCGGCACCGTAGCCACCGGAGTTGGAAACTGGACGATGGCGCTCGCGCGCTGGCTGCCGACCGGTGGGCTCGACCCGGGATTCGGCGTCGGCGGCGAGGTGGTCGACCCGTTCGGACCGGGTTTCAACTATACCGGGGTCGCCGTTCGAATCCTCACCGACGGCCGCATTCTCGTCGCCGGCACGATGGACCTCGGGGCGGGAGACGAGGATTTCCTGGTGGGGCGCCTGCTGGCGAACGGAGCTCCGGATCCGAGCTTCGCCACCTTCGGATTCGAGCTCGTGGCTTTCAACGCCGGGGGAAACCACAGGGACACCCTTACCGCGATGGAGATCGACGGTGCCGGGCGCATCGTGCTCGTCGGCGCGGTCGATGTTGCGCCGACGAATATCGACTTCGGGATCGCTCGCCTGAGCGCTGACGGTGTGCTCGATCCGTTTTTTTCGGGCGACGGCAGGATGACCGCCGCGGTCTCGCCGGCGTCTCCGGACATCCCGCTCGCGGTCGCCATCGACCGCAACCACCGGATCCTCGTTGCCGGTGCGGCGTGGAGCACGGCTTTCGGCGGCAACTTCGATCAGGCCCTGGTCGCCGTGCTCGACAACGGCCATGTCGACAGCTCGTTCGGGACGAGCGGGAGCGTCGTTCTAGCCTGGAATGCGGGGGGAAACCGGAACGAGTTCTACTGGGCCCTCGGCGTCTGGCCGGATGGCGAGATCGTCGCCGCCGGCGATCTCGCGACCGACGTCAACGCCTGGAAATGGACGGTGCAGCGATTCTCGTCCGCAGGAACTTACCTCAGCGGAATCATCTCGAGGTATTGCGACGGCGCGGCGATCATCTGTGATGCCACACCGCAGGATTCGGTGCGGGCGCTGCTGCTGCAGGGAGACGGCAAGATCGTGGTCGGTGGTTTCGGCAACGACGATCCAGGCAACGTCGACTTCGGCATCGCCCGGCTTGATCGCAATCTCTTTCCTGACTCCAGTTTCGCCGGCGACGGCACGACGATGATGGGTTGGTCTGTCGGCACCGGCATGGATGCCGACAAGGGAACGGCACTGGCCTTCGGCCGCGACGGACGGCTGATCGAGGCCGGGACGCTCGAATACAACGGGCTCGACACCGACTTCGGCTGGGCGCTCTGGGACAACTCCTACATCTTCGCCGACGATTTCGAATGGGGATCGACCCGCAGTTGGACGAGCGCAGTGCCGTGACTGGCCTCCTGCCGGCGCGATTGCAGCCGGGGTCGGGCGGCGCTAACCTAGCGTCACCATGCCCGAAGCGGCAGATGCGGCACGTGGCGAGGTCACGCGGGTCCTCGCCGCCTGGCGGGGTGGCGATCGCGCGGCCGCGGACCGGCTGTTCGAGCTGCTCTACGAGGAACTTCGGCGCGTCGCGCACCGAGCGCTCGCCGACCAGAGCCACGAGGCGACACTGCAGACGACGGCTCTGGTGCACGAGCTCTACCTGCGCCTCGCCGGATCGTTCCGCCCGGGTGACGACGACCGGCGGCGCTTTTTCGGCGTCGCCGCCAAAGCGATGCGACGGATCCTGATCGACCGCGCCCGCGAGCGGCTGACCGAGAAGCGGGGAGGCGGCGTTCGGCCGCTGCCGCTCGACATCGCCGACATCGCCGACACCGCCAATGGCTCGCGGACGCACGAGGCCGCGGAGGCGATTTCGGTCGACGGGGCGCTCACCGCGCTCGAGCGTCACGACCCGCGTTTGGCGGAGCTCGTCGAGCTGCGTTTCTTCGCCGGATTCTCGGTCGAAGAGTGTGCCGGGCTCCTCGACCGCTCGGAGACGACGGTCAAGCGAGACTGGCAGAAGGCCCGCGCTCTGCTCGCCGGCTGGCTGGCAACGGATTCCTGAAGCGATGCCGGACTCTCCCGGCGCGGCGGACCCGGCGCACGAAGCCAATTGGGCGCGATTCAGCGCTCTCCTCGACCGGTTGCTCGAACTGGACCCGGACTCCGCCGCGGCCGAAGTCGCACGGCTCCCGGTCGAAGACGAATCGCTCCGCAAAAAACTGGCGGCCGCCCTCGCCGCAGCCTGGAGCGAGTCCGGGCTCTTCGCGCGATCCGCGGTCGAGAGCTGGTCGACCCTGCTCGCGGCGTCAGAGGAACGCCTGGCCGTCCCGGCGCTCGCGCCCGGCGTTCGACTCGGCGTCTGGGAGATCGAGGAGGAGATCGGCCGCGGCGGCATGGGGACCGTCTTCGCGGTTCACCGGGCCGACGGCGTCTACGAGCAGCGCGCCGCCCTCAAGCTGCTGGCGGCGAGCGCCGATGCCCCGGCGACGCGCGCGCGCTTTCTTCAGGAACGCCAGATCCTGGCGCGCCTGGAGCATCCGGCGATCGCCCATCTCTTCGACGGCGGCGTCGCCCCCGACGGCCGGCCCTGGCTGGTCATCGAGCGCGTCGATGGCGCACCGATCACGACCTACGCGGATAGCCGGCGGCTGTCGATCGAGCAGCGCCTGGCGCTGATCCAGGAGGTGCTGGCCGCGGTCGACTATGCCCACCGCAATCTCGTGGTCCACCGCGACCTCAAACCGGCGAACATCTGGGTGAGCGACGAGGGTGCGGTCAAGTTGCTCGATTTCGGGATCGCCAAACTCCTCGCCGATGAGAGGGAGGGAGAGAGCGCGCGAACCCATGCCGGCGTGACGTTGACGCCGCAATATGCCGCTCCCGAGCAAGTGACCGGTGGCGTCATCACCACGGCGACCGACGTCTACTCCCTCGGCCTGGTTCTCTACGAACTGCTGGCGGGGGCGCGTCCGTACCGGGTGACGGGCGACTCGGTGCTGGTGCTGGAGCGCGCGATCGTAGCGACCGAGGCGCCGCCACTGGCCGCGGCCTACCGTTCGAGCGCTTCACTCGCAGCTATCGCCGACGCTCGGTCGACGACACCCGAGCGGCTGGCGCGGCGGTTGTCCGGCGATCTCGACGCCATCGTGCAGCAGGCGCTGGCCAAGGACCCTGCCGCCCGTTACTCATCAGCTACCGCCCTGGCGCGCGACCTGGCCGATCATCTCGCGGGAAGGCCGATCCAGGCGCGCGCTGCATCGCGCTCCCGGCGTCTGCGCAAGTTCGTGCGCCGTCATCGCGTCGGCTTCGCTGCAAGCGTCGCGCTCGCCGTCGCCCTGGTCGGCGGTCTGGTGGCCTCCGGTCTCGCCCTCGTGCAGTCGCGCGCCCGGCTGGCTGAAGCGCAACGCGCCGAGGCGATCCGTGGATTTCTCCTGCAGCTGTTCGCCGAGGTGGACCCAGAGAGATCGCTGGGGCGCGAAGTGGCGCTGCGCGAAGTCGTCGACCGGGGCGCGAAGCGGCTCCGCGGTGAGCTCCGCGACCAGCCCCGCACCCGCGCCGAGCTGTTGCTCACGATGGGCACCCTGTACCAGAAGCTGGCGCGTTACGACGACGCGCAGCCGCTGCTCGAAGAGGCGCTCGCGCTCTCGCGCAGCGAGTACGGAGCAACGAGCGCCGAGGCGGCGCGAGCCCTCGTCGCGCTCGGTGATCTCGCGTACTGGCGCGACAACTACGACGAGGCGCTGACGCGCCAGCGGGCGGCCCTGGCGATCTTCGACGCCGGCGGCCCGCTGCTCGCGGCCGAAGCCGCCTCGGCGCGATTCAACGTCGGTACGGTGCTGCGCCTGCTCGGGCACCATGACGAGGCTCTGGCGGAGGAGCTCGCGGCGCTCGAGCTCGAGCGCGAGCTCCACGGCGAGTCGAGTCTGGAGTTTGCGGCCGTGGCGACCGGTGCGGCGCTCTCGCTGCACAACCTGGCGCGGGACGAAGAGGCGATCGCCTACGCCGTAGAGGCGCTCGCGATCCGGCGGGAAAAACTTCCGGCGGATCATCCGGCGATCGCCGACACTCTCGAGGCGCTCGGGCTCTCCCGGATCAGTCTCGGAGATTCCACGAGAGCGACCCGCGAGCTCGAAGAGTGCCTGGCGATCCGCCGCCGGGTCTACGGCGACCAGCATCCCGAGGTCCTCGAAGCGCTCAACGATCTGGCGAGCGCCCTCGAAGCAGGAGCGCGGTTCGAGGACGCCCTCGCTCTCCGGCGCGAGGCGATGTCCCTGGCGCAGCGCATCCTGCCGGCGGGGAGCGATTCGCTGGGCATTCAGGTGAACAACTTCGCGGTGCTCTCTTTTCGCCTCGGCAACTTCGCTGACGCCGCCGGGGGATTTCGTGCCGCGGCGGCGAGCTGGCGCGCCTCGGCCGGCGAGCACAGCTTGCGGGTGGCTTTCGCGCGCAACAACCTCGGCATGGCGCTGGTGGCGCTGGGCCAGGCGCGCGCGGCGAGCGTCGAAGCCGCGGCAGCGCTCGCGATCCGTCGCGAGCTGGCGGGCGAGGAGACGGCGGAGGTCGCGCAGTCGCTGCGCGTTCTCGGTGTCGCGCGCCTCGCGCTGGGCGACTACGCCGGGGCGCGCTCGGCGCTCGACCCGTGCGTGCAACTGTCGCGGACGGTCTATTCCGAGCGTCACCCGCGGCTCGCCGAAGCGCTGGTATCGCGCGCGAAACTCTCGGTCGCGACTGGGGATACGGCCGGCGCCCGGCGCGATCTCGCAGAGGCGCTTTCCATTCGCACCGAAAAACTCGGTGCGGATCACCCCCTCGTCGCGGCGGCGCGGAGCGACCTCGAGAAACTGTCGCGCCCCCGCCAGGGGGAGTCGCCTGACTGACCAGCTCCTCTTTCAGGAAAGTGGAAGAACGGATCCGGCTTGAAAAGCACCTGGCTCCTTCGCGAGGAGATCGGCCTCCAGGCTGACTTCGACCGCGAGAAGGCGCGCGCGTCGATGGCGAAAACCCTCGCCAAGATCCGCCCCTGGCCGGAGGCCGAGCGAGCGCGTCAGAGCTCGTAGCCCGGGGGCAGTTCCAGGGCGTGAACGCCCGCCTGACGTGTTGCAGTCAGTGCTCGCAGGCGTCGGCGATGCATGCCCTGGCCAATTCTGGGAACTCGGCTGGCAGCCGTTCGCCCGTTCGGGCACCCGCCCCGCACCCGCACCGGTGGCGAGACCGCTGCCCGAGGCCGGTGTCCTGGTCGACGTCGTTCCACTCGATCTCTGTCCCGGCTTGACAGGCGAAGACGGAATTTAGTAGACAGCAGAGAAGTTCAACTCAGATTCAGGCTCTTCGCAGCTGGGTACCCACCCTTGCGACCTTCAGGGCTGCTACTCACCAGCCTCTCCTGGCGTCGGGATGACCGATCAGGAAACCTGGATTCCGCTTCCCAGGAAAAGGGGCTCACCATGATGACTTTCGACCGTCGCGTACTCGCACCAACCCTGCTGGCTGCCACTCTGGCGCTCGGAGCCGCTCTCCCGGCCGCGATCGCGGCGAGCGAACTCCCCACCGTCTCCCCCGGCGAGATCGGAAGGGTCGTCGAGATCGAAGCCCGCTGTCCGACTTTCAGTTGGGCCGCGACTTCTGCCGTCAGCGGCTCGGAGCTCGTCCTGTATCGCCTGGCAACGGACGAGGCGACGGCGAGCACGGAGCCGCCGCAACAGATTCTGCGCCGGACTTTCCGCGCTGGCGTGGGCAGCTGGACGCCGGCGCTCGACAGCTGCCTCGAGCGCAATGCCGTCTACGCCTGGACCGTGCGTACGCCCGGTGACGAGAGCGCGGCGGAGCAGGCAGGCGAGGGGTCCGAGCCGCGACTCTTCCGTGTTTCGTCCCTACCCACTGTCGAGGAAGTGGATCGGGCGCTCGAGGTACTGCGCGGCTATCGCCAAGCACAAGCGACTGGCGACGGCGGATTCGCTGCGCCGCGCTCTCAGCAGCGCGCCGCCGTCAGAGGTATCGCCGACGCCGCGACCGTCCGTGCGGCCGGCACCGACAGCCCGTTGGGCGGCCCGCCCTCGATTGCGATTCGCGGCGAAACCAGTTCGACCATCGACGGCTCCGCCGGGCTCTCTGGCCATGCCTCAGGCACCTCGGGCGCCACCTCCGGCGTCATCGGGCAGACGGACTCCCCTGTCGGCGTCGGCGTCCGCGCCGCGAACGTCGCCGGTGGCATCGACCTCCTCCTCGACGGACCGACACCGGCCGAGCTGACCGAGTCCGGAGTCGATCGCGCTTCGGGGAGCCCGAAAACCTTCGGCTTCGGAAACTCGGGTGGTGGCGGAATGACCCTCGAAGTCGACGGCGTCGAGGTCGTCACCACCGCCACCGACCAAGACACGCTGGGCGCACTGGCGTGCGTGGACGGCCAGATTGCGAAGCTCGTTGCGGGTGCGTGGGTCTGCTCTGCCGATGGCGTCGGGAACACCTACCTCGCAGGAAACCAGCTCCAACTCACCGGCAGCACGTTCAACGTTCTCGAAGGTGCGAATTCCGGGCTCGATGCCGATCTGCTCGATGGCTTGAATTCCGCACAGTTCGCGCCGACGTCTCATTCCCATCCCGGGGAAGCCATCACCTCCGGGACGGTCGCCGACGCCAGAATCGCCGGCACGCTCACCCGCGACGCCGAGGTCTTCGGAATCGTCACCTCGAACGACGGCGCAGGCTCGGGCCTCGATGCCGACTTTCTCGACGGACTCAGCTCAAGCGACTTCCAGACCACGGGTGCCTTCCGGAGCTATACAGGTGTCAATGTTCCGATCGAGACTGCGTTCCCGACCTACACCGAGGTCTCGTCCGTGACACTCGGCGCAGGAAGCTGGATCGTAGTCGTCAACACCGGCCTAAGGCTGAGTGACACCTTCGACGGAACCTTCAAGCACAAATCGAACTTATTTTGCGAACTGAACATCGGTGGCACGACGACCGAATCCAAAGATATCGGCCCACCGTCAGTGGTGAACGCTTATGGCGGCTACTTGGTGTTCGAGTCGACTCACCTGACGCTGCTCGGCGCGAAATATCTCGCGGCGCCCTCGACCGCCGTCGTCCAGTGTGCGGCGGCGGACGTGGCCGGAGACTCCGTCGCGATCGTGGGTACTTGGATAGCCATCAGGGTCGGAAGCCTGCAGGGGCTGTGACGTGCCGACGTCGCGCACGTTGAGAGCCGCTTGCGAGCTACCAGCCACGTCAGCCGGCCCGACTGAGAAGTTCGACAGGAGGTCCGCTAAGAGGATCCCCTCGCGTGACGCGAAAGTGGTGAAATGCTCTGGGACAAGCTCCGCGCACTCCGGGGACTCCTCCCGTCGCGGCGTGCCGCGCCGAGAGCGTCCCATAGTCAAGAGCTTTGCTGTCGCCCTTCTGCTGGCGCTGTCCGTGACTGCCGCCCAGGCCGCTATTTGCACGGTGCCGGGATCGCACGCTTCGCTCTGGGCGGCGGTCCGGGATACGGCCTGCTCCGAGATCGATCTCGCGGCCCAGAGCCGCGCGGAATCGGTCGTGATCGGGCGCTCGCTGACGCTGGCGGGCCCAGCGGGTGGCGGCGCGATTCTCGCCGGCCTTCTCGACGTCCGCGGCGTCGGGGTCGTGGTCACCGTGAGCCACCTGCGGGTGGAAAACGGTTGCCAACCCGTGGCGGCAGCGGCGACCGGCGGAGCGCGTCTCGATGGAGCGACCCTCGAGGTCATCGCTTCGCCGGGAGGTCCGTGCCCCGCCGTGGGTCTGTTCGCGGACGGTTTCGAGAGCGGCGACAGTGTCCGCTGGTCGGTAACCTTGCCGTAGTCGGTTCGTCAGGCTGGCCGAGGTCGCGCCGCTTCGCGTCTATCGTCCGCGCGCGCTGCCGGTCAGTCGACACTCGATGCAGTAGGATCAGGAGACCAGCCGAGTCCTTGCAGACGCTGCACGGGGTGCCGATTCACGCTCTTTCTGGAGTGTCGAGGGCGAGGTCCCGTGCAGCAGCGAACCGCCGTCGGGAGGAACCGCATGAGGTCCGAGATTCACTTTGTTGTGGAGAGCGCGCGCCGCCAGTGTGGCCGCCGGTATGTCGCCGGGGCCCTCGTCGCCTGCGCGCTCAGCGGGGGTGTGGCTGCTCGCGCCCAGGTATCTCCCAACGGCGGAGAATTCCTGGTCAACACCTACACGACGAACTTCCAGGGGCATCCGGCGGTGGCGGTGGACGGACAGGGCAACTTCGTCATCGCCTGGAATAGCGACGGCTCGA
>JBDTQT010000004.1:0-44378 GCA_039932055.1 Thermoanaerobaculia bacterium | reverse complement strand
CCACGCTGGCGACGGCTTCCTGATCGCCGAGAAGCGGGAGCTCTGGTGGGACCCGCGGCCCAGGAAGGGCGAGACGACCTGGGGTTCCCACGTTGTCCTCTCGGACCGCTTCTATAGAGAAGCGACCGAGGCGCCGGTCCCGCTCGACCTGCGGGTCCTTCGCGCCCTGCGGTCGCCGTTCGAGATCGACATCTATGTCTGGCTGACCTGGCGCTTCTTCCGGCTGCGGAATCCGGTCATCATCCCCTGGGCCTCGCTGGCGCTTCAGTTCGGCTGCGGCTACGCCAACTCCCGGCACTTCAAGAAGCGGTTCCTCGGCTACCTGAAGAGCCTCATCGACTACTACCCGGACGTGAGGCTCGAGAACACCGCAGCGGGGCTGATGCTCAAGCCCTCGCCGACGCACATCGCGCGACGTCTCGGCGCCCGCGGGAAGTCCATGCCCTGAGGGTGGTCAGTACAGGATTCGATGGCTCGCCCTAGTGAATCTCCGGTTCCGTGCCAGTCGACCACGAAAGCAGCCAACGGCCTCCGACAAGATTGGCAAACACGACGAGGCTGTCTCTCGGGTGCGCGCCAGTGGTCGCGGCGAGCGCGAAGTCAATTGAAACGAGATCCCGCCTCGGTGGACTTCCGCCCGAAGGACGGTCCTCCCGGTGGTGACTCGAATGGATGGAACGACTTTCGCGGCGAAAAGCGCAGCAATGAAACGCATGCTTCGATGACTGATCCGGAATCGAGGCTGGCCCGAAGGGGGCCTGGCCGCGAGGCGAAGCTGTCTTACGTGAGTCACGTGCTGATGGAGAATCGCAACGGTTTCCTGATGGACATCCTGCTCGGCCAGGCAGACGGATTCACTGAGCGGCGCGAGGGTGCGACGCTCGTGGCGAGAATTGGCGAAGGACGGCGCAAGACGGTGGGCGGAGACAAGGACTACGACGCGACGGGCTTTGTGCAAGCGTGCCGCGCTGCCGGCGTCACGCCGCACGTCGCGCCGAATATCCACCGCTCCAGAAGGAAATCGGCGATCGACCAACGCACCCTTCGGCATGGAGGTCATCGAGCCAGCCAGATCGTCAGGCGCAGAATCGAGGCGATCTTCGGCTGGCTCAAGAGCTTCGGCGGAATAAAACGAAGTCGGGCCAGAGGCCTCGAAAGGACGCAGCTCGCCGCTCGACTCGCCGCTCCTGCCTACAATCTGTTGCGACTGAGTCGATTGCAGCCCCTGGAAGCCGGAACTTGAACCCCTCGACGAGGCGGAAGTGCTCCACGCTGAGGGTCGCAAGCACCGACGCCACGGGCTGAATCCCCATACTGGAAGCTTCTTTTTCGACAAGACGTCACCCGCTGCCGTGCCAATCACTGACAACGACCGTTTCTCAGCAGCCTGCTAGGGTTCGGTGGCAGACCACCTCGCCGTATTCCCTGCCTCGAATCCATTCCAGAACACGGGGATGTTCGGGTTCCAATCCTGGAGCGGATTTATTCTTACGATTGCAGGTGACGTAAGTCTGTAGGCTTGTGCGGAAACAGGCGGGTCGAAGAGATGAAGTAAATGGATTGCGACGCTGCACTCTCCTAGGGCGCTGGGATCCTGTGTTTCGAGGACTAGTACTCTTAGGTCGTAGGACTCCGTGCACGGAACAATCTCGATCTGAATGGCATGATCGTCGTTGGTTGGCGATCCTCCAACAACTCGATTCTCTCCGGTCCTCGACATCTTCACCATGTTCACGTCATCTGCGGAGAGATCAAATCGAACCTGGCCTCTTCTGGGTGGGGTCTCCATCGTAGCGACCGTACCTGGGTATCCTAGGCCGAGCGGGTAGGTCGTGACTCCGTAGTTCGCGTTAGCGGGCCATGTACTCCCAGAGGTCGAAAGGTTGCTCAGCGAATAGGTGTACGTGGCGGAGCTGATGACAGTTGCATCGACGATGGCGGGATTGTTATCCGCGATCCGATACCAGAAGGTATTGGTTACTACATCAGGGTCCCCCGCGTCTTGAAAATCGTCCTTCGATCCTCGGATCTCGTCGGCCCCGTCGAACATGAGCTGACGCGATGCTCCGTAGGAAATCGTCCAAGACATGTACTGGCGTGGCGGGGGGGGCGTCAGTGGCAGGGGAGGACGGATGATGATAGTCGTGTGCCCGAGGCCCATCGCGCAGTGACCCAACTCATGCAAGACTGTGCTCGCCGCGTTGAAAGTCCCCACCGTCGGAGGCGGAACCTCATACTGCTCGCAGGAAAAGCAATTCTCCGTCGTCGGAACTAGAGCGCTCCATTTCGCTGCAGCCCACTCGACCATCTCTGGCAGACGGCCGCCAAAGTCAGGATCAACGCAGACCCTCACATTCGTAGAGCCATTGGGGTTATACGTTGAGGGGTAGACAATGCCGTCATCGTTGATAATGAAGGTCGGATGATCCTCAGGATGACCGGGTTCGCATCCGTCAGCCAGGGAGCACTTGACAGTTCTCAAGAACGTACCGGCGAAGACCAGATTGGATGAGAGTACTCCCGCGATTCCGAGCACAATCGTAGGCAGGCGATTCACGGAATCACCGCCTCGGCCCGCAAGCGCATTTCCGCAGCCCGGATCTTCTTGACTATTTCTCTTAGCGCTGCATATTCCTCAATGCTCGGATAGCGATTCGTCGACATGTCGCTGACAGTGAGCAAGAACGTGTGGTCAAGTTCATCCTGGCCACCAGGATCTGTACCTGGGTAGAGCGAAAGGTGAATTGTGAACTCCACAGAACCTGAGTCTTCGATAGGTGGGCCCAGTCTCGGCTCGGTAACGTGTTTTGACCTCACCCGCTCTCGATCGAGCTTGTAGAGCTCTGACCTCAGTACGACGTCGACTATCGCATCAACATCCTCGGGAGGCACCTGCGCGGTATAGAGCAGGCGTGGAGTGTCCGACGCATAGCTGGAGAGAAAGACGGGTAGTCGCCCGTCGCCAAGAAGTGAGTAGGTACGAAACTCCCCGCTCGACGAGCCACTGTACTGCACCCTCAGAAATTCCTTGTCCGGTTCCAAGAGAATCGAGTCGGGAGAAGGCCCAGCGGACCGAGATTGGCTATCGGATGCTGCGCCGGCAAGTTGGTAGCTAGCGACGAGTCCTGCGCCCAGCAGAATAATGGTTAAGCCGATTGCTCGACCCATCGGTCACCTCCGCAGGAGAAATTCATAGCACATGCCTACGAGAGCGGCCGCACGCTTGCGGTCTGGGCACGGTGAGGGCTGGCGAGGTCGGCTTCCTTCTCCCCGAATCTTGATCCAGTAGGGCTCTCATAGTCGAGGTAGATTTCGGGTCGTTCACTGCGCTCCGGTGGGAGCCAGGAGGACGGGCAGATGAGGAAGAGTCGCTTCACGGAGCAGCAGATCGCAATGGCGCTTCGGCAGGCCGAAGCTGGTACGACCGTCGAAGAGATCTGCCGGGCGCTGGGTCTGGTCTAAGAGGGTGCCCATGGCCGCAACTTCAGCCCGAGAAACAGGAGCGCGAACGGCCACAATCGTCGCGTCAGGGGCGAGGGAAGGTCGGCGCATGAAGTTCGCGCACAGCCAGTAGAATTTCGAACACCGCCCATCTCGTTGAAGCGGCGAGGGTTACCGCTCGGTGTGGCTCGCGCCGTGTCGTTTGGTACTAAGCGTAAGTTCTTACCTCAGAGTGAGTTGAGAAATGGTGGACCAAATCACTCTGAGTTCGAACACCCCAGGAAGTTCGAACACCCTGATTTTCTGGCTTCGGGAAGTCGCGGCACTGAGGCGGGCGGCATGAGGTCGATGCCGGTGAAAGGCCTGTCTCCGCGTTCCGTACGCCGTCTCCGGAGGGGCCCGGCAGGGCTCCTCGCCGGAGCCGGCGTCCCTCTCTGGTATCCGCTGCACGGCAGCGGAGCGGAGGGGCCTAATGACTGGGAAGACCGCTTGGAAGTCCGCAACCCCGCAGCTCTCGTTGGTCCTTCCTGGCGCCCCGGCGTCACAGTTTCATTCTACAGATGTTGAGATCGGGCGTCGACGTTCCAGGCGCTCCGGCAGCCTGATTCGGCAGGCGCTCTACCTCGGCCAGGAGGAGGCCTACGCCGCCGGCGAGGTGGGTTTCCTGGCCCGGGCCCTGGTGCAGGCGACCCTTCCGCACAGCGATCCGAAGGCCAACGAGTTCGTCCGGCGGAACG
Organism: Thermoanaerobaculia bacterium; assembly: GCA_039932055.1. GTDB lineage: Bacteria > Acidobacteriota > Thermoanaerobaculia > Multivoradales > JAGPDF01 > JAGPDF01. Next base: position 40,200 of record JBDTQT010000004.1, on the reverse strand, counting down.
GACACTTCACGCTGTCCATCCTTGCGCCGAAGGACGTGGGGTTGCCGTACGGCCGGTATCCACGCCTGGTCCTCGCCTACCTCACGACCGAGGCGGTGCGCCGCAAGAGCCCGGACATCGAGCTCGGCAGCCACTTCTCGCACTTCTGTGCCGCCCTCGGCATCCCGCCGACCACGGGCCCGCGTGGGTCCCTGCCGCAGCTCCGCGACCAACTCCAGCGGCTCTTCGCCTCGACCTTCCACTGCATCTTCCACGACGAGAGCCAGGGCCGCCACGCCGGCGACGGCTTCCTGATCGCCGAGAAGCGGGAGCTCTGGTGGGACCCGCGGCCGAGGAAGGGCGAGACGGCCTGGGGTTCCCACGTCGTCCTCTCGGACCGCTTCTATAGAGAAGCGACCGAGGCGCCGGTCCCGCTCGACCTGCGGGTCCTGCGCGCCCTCCGGTCGCCGTTCGAGATCGACATATATGTCTGGCTGACCTGGCGCTTCTTCCGCCTGCGGAAGCCGGTCACCATCCCGTGGGCTTCGTTGGCGCTCCAGTTCGGGTGCGGCTACGCCAACCCCCGGCACGTCAAGAAGCGGTTCCTCGGCTACCTGAAGAGTGTCATCGACTACTACCCGGAGGTGAGGCTTGAGAGCTCGGCTACCGGATTGCTGCTCAAGCCATCCCCGACGCACATTGAGCAGAGGGCGGCCAAACGATGAGACCCGGCCCTCGAGAGTGGCGGCTGATGCGCGCAAGCCAGGGCTCAGCTGGTTGCACAAACCTAAAGCATGGCTTAATGTTCGTGCGCTATGGCCACAACCACTCCAAGCCGAGGTGGCACCCCGGACTGGGATGCTCTGTTCGAGGTCGCGCAGGGCCAGGCCGGCTACTTCACCACGCGGCAAGCCGCCTCCGCAGGTTACTCGCCACAGCTGCTCGCCCACTTTGGCAACAAGAGAGTCGAGCGAGTCCGGCGCGGTATCTATCGCCTCGTCCACTTCCCGGCCGGCGCCCACGAGGACCTCATCGTGCTCTGGCTTTGGGCCGAGCAGGCCGGGGTGTTCTCCCATGAGACGGCCCTGGCGCTCCACGATCTCTCCGACTCGCTTCCCGGAAAGGTCCACCTGACCATGCCCCCGAGTTGGCGCAGGCGCCGACTCCGACTCCCAGCCGGGCTCGTACTGCACTTCGCCGAGATCGGCGACGTCGACTGCGCCAGCTACTCGGCCGTGCCCGTCACGGCGCCGCTCCGGACCCTGCGAGACTGCATAGAGGCTAACGTCGCCGATGACCTCGTGCGGCAAGGGATCCTCCAGGCGCGTCGGCGCGGGATCGTTTCCGCGAAGGATGAAGCTCGAGTTCTTGGAGAGCTTGGCAGCCGGGGTAGGACGCGAGTCGTGCGATGACCGCTCGCCAGCGCGCAACGCGAGCCGCGTGCGTTGCGTGCCCTCCGACTGGCCGTGGGCTTGGCGCGAGCGTCGAAGTGCTGCCCTCGGTCGCGCCGCCAAGCCGAGGACCCGCTGGCAATTCGGCGTGCTGGCTTCAGTAGCGCCAGCGCCGGAGTTCGGCTCGATTGGGACTCGCGCCGGACACTCCGTAGACCTCGCGGTGGAACGGACGGAAATTCAAAGGTCCACGAATCTCATCCCCCAGAAGGAGCCGGCGTCCTGAAGCTCGCTCGACCAACAGCCCGCGACGTCCATGGCTGAAGAACGCCTCGCGTCCAATCGTTAGACCGATCCACTCCCCGTCGGGGGAAACGGCTGCGCTAACTAGGTGGTACCAGATAAGCCTGTTTCGAAAGCTCGTTATCGTCCGACCTGCATGCTCGGTGTCGATCAGGTTGAAGTTCCCGCGTCCGTGCCACCGAACACTCAAACGAGAATCAATCGAATCCAGGCGAGGCCTCGGCGTCGCTACCGTCTCGGGCGAGTCGTCAAGGTCGATCACCCACCTGTCTGGTTCGGCCATAGTCACTTCGAACCATGCCTTGGAGCCGATCGTTACCGACTGCTGATATTTCGGCAATCCATCTTGATACGCCGCCAGCAGACTACTCGGCTCAACGTTGCCGGCGGGGAAGCGGAGACGCGTGCCCTCGGCATCCCAATCGGCGGCGATCATGCCGGGCCGACTCTCGGCGAACAGCTGCGCCTTCGCGTCGAACGAAGGCTGTGCCTCGAACGCGACTAAGGTGTCCAGGTTCAACAGGAACAAGCGGAATCCCGGTCGCTCGGTCGAGGAGATCGCCGTTACCGCCGCCGTCCTACCGTCGGGAGAGATCGACAAGTCGGTTAGTCCCCAGGGCGGGTCGTCGAGGACTGGGACGGGAAACCCAGACACAGAACGGTCACCTGACGGTCCACATCCGATCCCTAAGAGACACACGAGGGCGACGGCGCCGATCGCCCTCCTGGCTCGAGGCGCGCCCGTTAGGGTGTCGTCGAGGACCATTCTGAGGTGTCGCTGGATTCGAAGTTGTCTACAAAGATGAGTGGAGGCCGGGGAAGCACCTTGACGACGCGATCTGCCTGCAGGCTTTGCGATGTTGCACGGACGGTCCCCGTACCGACGGCTAGGCCCGTCGCAGTGCCGTCGGTCGCAACGGAAACGACCCCAGGACTGAGCGACGTCCAGGTAATCTCCGACGCGGGAACCGGGCGAGGAATGCTGTCCGCGAACAGACCTCTTACCGACAGCAATAGCGTCTTGCCTGGCCCGACGATGAATGCTTCCCCTGGATCAATCTGAAGGGATTGAAGGGCTGCTGCGGGTTGCGCAATGAGCGCGACCGGCGCGGATGCGTAGTACTCGTTCGTCGCGTTGTTCTTGCCGAATGCCTGGATCTCGTAGCCTCGGAAGGCCGCGAGCGGAACCTCGAAGGGCACCACGAACGGAGCGGTGGTGTCATTGACTGCCTGATTCCTTCCGGCGACCACAATCTGGTCGACCGTGACGCCAGGGTCGACCGTCACGGTGACGCTTATCGTCGATCCGGGTGTGACGACGGTTGCAGGCGCGGGCGAGGTGATCGTCAGGTCGAACGCGCCCTCGAGCTCTCGATCCACGCTCGCTGCGAGAGAATGGGCAGTTGCTGGTGCTCCTTTGTCTTGTGGCGGTCGAGCGGAAAGCTCTTGGAGCGGGGACGCACCCGGGAGAAAGGCCCAGTCGGTTTGGGAGGTTCGTGTGTCAAGAAGGACGCGTACGCGATCGCTGTAAGCCGTACTTCCCGTGTTGCCCGCAGTCACGCGCGGTATCCCAATGTGGATTCCGTCCGGAAACCCGAACAGCGTCGTTGCCGCGGCCGGCAAGCCGCCTTCCTGGCTCGGTCGCCAAACGACGACATCGTGCTGTTCAGGACCGAAGACATCGGTACCCGACACGACGCTTGCCAGGAACAGGCCGCGATAAAAGGCACCCAAGGGGGCGTAGATGGTGCCCAGCAGATCTGGGCCACCAGTCCCGACCAGCGCATGCGCTGGTACCGGGCTCGCCTGAAGCGTCGTGATTGGGGCGCTGTTCGTTGCGAGGTCGAAGATCGCGCCTTGATCAATCGGCATTCCAAGGAGTTCGAACATCGCCCTCATCCTAGCGCCCTCCGAAGTGGGATCGACCGCTAGGACGGAGAGGAGATTTGCCAAGGGTGATCCCTCGTGCGGGGTGTCCAGTGAAATGAGCTTTCTGACGTTGCCGTGGTACCGATTCAGTGCTGTCGCGTACAGCGCAGAGTTGCTGTGAATGCGGGCAAGAAGGCCGCCCATGCTATGGCCCACGACATCGACGCGAGTGCAGCGAATGTTCGCGTCGCGACATTGTTCGAGGGCTCTCTCGATCGAGTCATAGACGACGCGCTTGTTCGTGGCGAACGGGCTCGCCGCCGTTCCCGCGTAGTTCGAGAACTGCTTGGTTTGGAAGACTGCGTTGCTGGCGAGCGGAAATGCCCATGTGTCTGGCGCAGACCAGAGGCCGTGCACGAAAACCACGGGTGGGCGGACGAGATCAACGAAGACCGTGACGATCGCCGGGCCTCCGCTCTGGGGGATGAAACGCGCCTCGATATCGACGCCGCGCACCGGTACGTTCGCGTCGGCGCCTCGATTGAATTCGTCGGGTACGCGATAGAAACCCTCGGCGTACCAACAGCCGTCGATGAATGCTGCTGGAATTGTGACTTGGTTCAGCCTGGTCCCGTCGGGAGTCGTCGAAACACCTCCGTCCTCGATGATCGGCGCCGTCAACATGTCGAGGCGGAAGTTTCCTGGGCCATAAAAGTTGAAGCAGTCCTGCCAGGCAATCGTGATGATCGTGATGCCATCGGCGGCCATTGTGAAGTCGGCGCCTTCCGGCGCAGCGGGGCGAAGATTCCCGGGATCACCGACGAGGAAGCCGGTGGTTTGCGGGTTGGAACTCGGAAGGGCTTTCTGGGGGATGAGCGAGCTGAACAGGATCAGCGCGATGACTTGCCACTTGAGCGCTCTCGATACCATTGATGATCTCCTTCTTGTCGTATGCCCCTCCCTGGATTGGGTCTATTTCGATGGTGCTCCTCTTCGACCGACCGCACAGTGGCGCAGTTCACGGTGAGCCGAGAACGCGCCTGTTGGTGGAAGAGCGGTTACGACCACATCCAGCGGCGGGAGAAGGAGGCCCAGTCACACGGAAATATCAGCCTCTGCGGGCAACGTCGTCGGACACTGCACGTCGCCCTTGGCGATGCCTTCCCATAGCGATGCGAACTGTCGTGCAGGACGTCGTGTGGCTTCAGCGCCAGTTCACCGGCAGCCCCAGCTCGGGGTCTGCGACTGCTTCGATCGACGGGATCCGATACCCTTTCGGATTCTTGCCAAGCGACTGAGGACCTTCGCTTCACTCGGCGGTGGTCCTTGGGGGGGCGATGCTGTCGAGGCGAAAGCCCCCTCCGGGCCCTTCGAGCAAATGACATTCGAACACCGTCAACTGTCTGACTTGCTTGAGATTGCGTCACTGGCAGAAGTTGACCGGTCAACTGACTGGCGAGCTAAGTCCATCCAAATGAGGGACATCGAAAATGGTGGACCAAATCACTCTGAGTTCGAACACCCCAGGAAGTTCGAACACCCTGATTTTCTGGCTTCGGGAAGTCGCGGCACTGAGGCGGGCGGCATGAGTGTCGATGCCGTTGAAAGGCCCGTCTCCGGGTTCCGTACGCCGCCTCCGGAGGAGGCCCGCAGGGCGCCTCGCCGGGACCGGCGTCCCTCTCCGGTATCCGCCGCACCGCAGCAGAGCGGCCTAACCTAATGAGTGGGAAGACTTCTTGGAAGTCCGCGAGGCGCTCGGCTGAAGTCGGCCACGAGGTTCGTCGCGGCCCTTGCGCCGGCGCTACCTGGAGAGGAGTTCATCCGCAAACCGGCGCGGGCGCATCGCCCGATCGCCTCGCCAACCGTCGTGATCGAGAAGGTCCTTATCGCCCGAGACGATGACGGCGACTCCGGCGGCGCTGGCGCAGGCGAGGAACTTGTCATCGTCCGGGTCTACGGAAACCGGTACCCGCAAGGCCGCAGCCTCGATGATCTCGGCATCGACCGTCAGGAGAGCAAGGATCGGCTCGAGGTCGAGCGCCCGCAGCGGCCGCACTTGAGGCGCAATTCCGCGACAGCATCGTTGTGCCGGAGGACGACCTAGACCAGCGTTTCCAAAGTAGATGTGCAATGGTCAGGCGACCCTGGGGCTACGACTTCGATAGTCACAGCGGAGGAGCCCCTGTGGCAAGTTGTGCCCGGACTTCGGAAACGCTGGTCTAGTCACCGATTCGGCCCCTCGGCACGTGAACGTTTCGTGGCTGGCCCCGCTCGCAGCCGGGAATTTCCTGTATGTCGGCGCATCCGACCTCGTGCCCGAAGTGAACAGGTCGCTCACCCGACGGGCGAGTCTTCTGCATTTCCTGGTCTTCGCCGCAGGCCTCGGCCTGCTCTCTGCGCTCGCCGCGCTGGGCGGACACACGGGTCATTGAGCCGCAGCGCAACTACTGTAGTCTGGCAGGCCCTTCGCCACTCGACTCTACTCGTGCCGAAGCGCGTCGATCGGATCGAGATGCGCGGCCCGGCGAGCCGGAAGGTATCCGAAGAGTACGCCGATGCTTGCCGAGAAAGCGACGGCCAGGACGTTGATCTGCAGGTCGAAGGCGAACGGCACCTTCATCAGCGAGGCCAGGGCCATGGAGGCTATGGCCGCCAGCACGACGCCGACGATGCCGCCGATCGTCGACAACGTCACCGCTTCGACGAGAAACTGCGACAAGACCTCCCGCTCGAGTGCGCCGATGGCGAGCCGGATGCCGATCTCGCGGGTGCGCTCGGTGATCGACACGAGCATGATGTTCATGATGCCGATGCCGCCCACGAGCAGGCTCACCCCCGCCACCGCGCCGAGCAGCATGGTCAGCAGCTCCGTGGTGCCGGTCATGGCCTCTGCTATCTCTTTGGTGTCGAGCACGTTGAAATCGTCGTTCTCGCCGGTGGTGATGTGCCGCCTCTCGCGCATCAGCTCTTCGACCGACGACTTGATGCGTTCGGTGGAGACTCCATCCATGGCCGCGACCATGATCAGGCTGACGTCGTTCGAACCGGTCACGCGGCGTTGCAGGGTGCGGAGCGGGATGATGACCGTATCGTCCTGGTCTCGGCCCATGGAAGCCTGGCCCTTTGAGCGCAGCAGGCCGATCACCTCGCACGAGAACTGTTTGACGCGAATCGTGCTGCCCACTGGATTGGCGGCCTCGAACAGCTTCTCCCGCACTGTCTCGCCGACGATGCACACCGCCGAACCCGACCGTTCCTCAGCCGCAGTGAATCCGCGTCCCGAATCCAAAGTCCAGTTGCCGGCGGTGAGATACGGCGAGGTGGCTCCCGTAACTGTGGTGGTCCAGTTCTTTCCGTTCGCCACGATGGTGACGCTTTGGCCGGCGCTCGGGGCCACGGCCTCGATACCGCCGATCTGATCTGCGATGGCGGTCGCGTCGGCTACTTTGAACTGCGGGGCCACCGTGCCTGCCGATCCTGGACTGCCGCGCTGACCGGGCGTCACCATGATCAGATTGCTGCCCAGACTGGCGATCTGCGCGGAGACCGACTGGGTGGTGCCGTTGCCGAGCGTCACCATGGTGACCACGGCCGAGACGCCGATGACGATGCCGAGCATGGTGAGAAGCGAGCGCATCAGGTTGCGGCGAAGGCCCTTGAGTGCCAGGGCTATGGTGTTGAGCAACATCAGCGCGCCGCCTCCGTTTTGGTGTCTTCGGCGATGCGGCCGTCCACGAAGTGGATCACTCGATCCGCCCGCGCCGCGATGTCGGGCTCGTGGGTCACCAGCAGCACGGTGATGCCCTGCTCGCGATTGAGGGCGGTAATGAGGTCCACGATCTCGCGGCCGCGCTGCGTATCGAGGTTTCCGGTGGGCTCGTCGGCCAGCAGGACCTCGGGGCTCGTGACGAGCGCCCGCGCGATGGCCACACGCTGTTGTTGTCCGCCCGAGAGCTCCGACGGCGTATGGGTGGCCCATTCGAGCAGCCCCACCTGGGTGAGGGCCTTTGCCGCCGCGTCCTTGCGCGCCTTGGCCGCCATGCCGCGGTAGAGCAGCGGCAGTTCCACGTTCTCGAGGGCGGTCGTGCGCGCGAGCAGATTGAACCCCTGGAACACGAAGCCGAAGTAGTGCCGGCGCAGCAAGGCGCGCTGGTTTCGCGACAGCCGCTCGACCGGCACCCCGTTGAAGAGGTAGCTGCCCGAGGTCGGGGTGGCCAGGCAGCCGAGGATGTTCATGGCCGTCGATTTGCCCGATCCGCTCGGGCCGGTGATGGCCACGAACTCTCCATGGCCAATCCGCAGGTTGACGCCGCTAAGCGCTTCGAAGGCCGACGTTCCCTCGCCGTAGGTCTTGGTCACGTTGGCCAGTTGGATGACCGCGGGGGCGACGCCTTCATCCGGCACCGACATTGCGCCCTGAGCGGCAGTCTGCTCCGCGATGGCGGTCACGACTGTCCTCTGGAGGCGGTGCTGGTGATGACGGCATCGCCCTCGCGCAGGTCGCCGCTAACCACTTCGGTAGAGCTGCCGTTGGTCTGGCCCGTCGTGACGGACACCGCCACCGGCGTCGCGTTGCGAAGGACCCAGACGGTGCGGGAACCATCGGCTGTGGTCGCCTCCGCCGGCTGGGCAGACGTGCGCCGCCCGGGCATGAGATTCGACACGAAGCTTCGGCTCGCGGTCGCGACCTCGGGCGTGTAGCGCAAAGCGGCGTTCGGCACGAGCAGTGCGCCGTTCACCGCGGCGGTCACAATCTCGGCGGAGGCGGTCATTCCCGGGCGAAGGCTGAGGTCATCGTTCTTCACCTCGAGCACAGTGCTGTACGAAACAACATCGCCCGTGGTGGTGGCACCGAAGGCGACGCGGGTGACCGAAGCCTCATAGACGCGGTTGGAATAGGCGTCCACTGTGAAGGTGGCAGCCTGCCCGTCGGCGACGCGCCCCACGTCGGCCTCGTCGACGTCCACGGCCAGCTCCATCTGCTTGAGGTCTTCGGCGATGACGAAGAGGGTTGCGACCTGCAGCGACGCCGCCACGGTCTGTCCGGGTTCGACCGCCCGGGTGAGCACGATGCCGTCGATCGACGACCTAATGGACGCCTTGGAAAAGTTGGTGCGGTCGGTGCTGAGTGCGGCTTCAGCCTGACTTACCGAAGCCACCGCACTCAAACGGTCCGCGTCCGCTCGGGCGAGGTTCGCTTCGGCCGTCTCCATCTCGGTCTTGGACGGCACCTTCCCGTCGGACAGGCGTGAGACCTCGCGCAGACGCTCGAGCTGAGCCGTCGACTCCTTGACCGTAGCTGCCGCCTGGCCGAGGCGGGCTTCGGCCGCGGCGAGCCCCGCTTCGGACCCGGTGATCTGGTCCTGCAGGCGCTGCACGTCGAGGCGCGCCAGCACCTGGCCCTTCTTCACCGTCTCGTTCTCGTCCACGAACACCGTGTCCACAAGACCCGAGAGTTCGCTGCCCACGTTGACGGTGTTGGTGGGCTGCAGCTTTCCGGTGGCCGAGACCTTCACCTCGAGATCGCCGCGCGAAACGGTTTCGGTGATGAACTGCGGCGCGTCCTTGGAGGCGCCGCCACCCATCAGGCGCCAGGCCAGGATGAGGACAACTGCCACAACCGCTGCGGCCGCAAGCCACATGGCCCACCGCGGGAGCCGGCCCTGGCTCTTTTTCGGAGCCAGGATGTCGGCGATGTCGGGGCGGATTTGAACGTCTGTGTCTTTCATGATGAGGCCTTTCCGGAGAGAGCCGCTGGGGCTTGCAACCATCCGCCGCCGAGCGCTTTGTAGAGTTGCACGAGAGCGGTGACGCGATCGCCCTGGGTCAGGGCGACGCTGTCCTGCACCGAGAGCAGCGTACGCTCCGTGCTGAGCACCGTCTGAAAGTCGGTGAGGCCGGCGGCATACTGACTCTGAGCCAGTAAGGCCGCGCTCGCGGACGCGTCGGCCGCCGCCTGGAGGGAAGCGAGCCGCTGCCGGGACGTTTCGAACGCGACGAGCGCGCTCTCCACGTCTTCGAGCGCGGTCAGCACAACCCCTTCGTAGTTGGCCACGGCTTGTTCCTGCACCGCGGACTGGATAGCGATCTGCTGGCGGATACGGCCGCCATCAAATAGCGTTTGCAGAACCGACGCCGCCAGCGATGTGACGAACGATGCCCCGCCCGTGGCGACTCCGGTCAGGGTCTCCGTGCCGATGCTGCCGCTGAGGCCGAAGCGCGGATAGCGCTGCGTGTTGGTCTGGGCGAGCCGCGCGGTTTCGGCGATGACCCGTTGCTCGGCGGACCGCACGTCGGGCCGTTGCCGCAGGGTGTCGGCCGGAATGCCGATGGCGACGTCTGTCGGCAGCGTCGGCAGCGGCGTTGGGTCGCTCAACGACGCGGTGAGCGCTCCCGCGGGGGCTCCCGTGAGGGTGGCCAGGCGGAAGGTGGCCTGCGCGACACCCGACTCGAACGAGGGAATCTGGGCGCGGGTCTGCTCGACGTTGGCGCGGGCCTGTTCGACATCCAGGCTGCCCACCAGTCCGGCCTGGGCGCGGAACCCCGTGAGTTCGAGCGTCTCGGCCTGAGAAGCCTCGTTCCGTCGCGCGATGTCGAGGCGCGCCTGCAGCGTTCGGAGGTCCGCGTAAGTGACCGCCACTTCGGCCGCGAGGGACACGTACGTGGCGGCCATGTCCGCGGCGGTCGCCGCCACCTCAGCCGTCGCCGCGTCGATCCCGCGTCGCGTGCCGCCGAACACGTCCGGCTCCCAACTCGCGTCGATGCTCGCGCCGAATGAGCCGACGGTCGAGCTCTGAGCGGCTTCAGCGTTGTCGCTGCCGGACACACGGGTGTCGGTGCGCCGACCCGAGGCCGAGCCGGAGGCCGTGACCGATGGAACGAGGTCCGCCCTGACCAGCGACCGCTGCGCTCTCGCCTGTCGCAGCCGAGCCTGGGCAACGCGTGCGGCGGGATTGTCGCTCAGCGCGCGGTCGATCAGGCTCGTCAGCTCGGGATCAGCCAGCTGTTCCCACCAGCGGCTGAGGTCCTGCGTCGCGCCGGGCTCTGCGCTTTCGGCCGCCGTGTCCCATGCCGTCACGTCGACCGGCCTGGCCGCGGTGCCAAGACCGCCACTGGTGACGCACGCCGCCGTCGAGACGAAGAGCACGCCGACGAAGAAGAGTCGGTATCGATGGGTCATCGCCATAGCTTAACCCCGGCGATTGTCCATCGTACGAATAGGGTTTGACGGAGGCCGTCAGAGACCCTGCCCAAGAGTACTTCGAGTGCCTGCGGGTCTCGTGCTCCACTTCGCCGACATCGCCGAGCGGGATCGCACGAGCTTCGGCGCCGTGTCCATCACGGCTCCGTTCCGGACTCTCATGGACTGCGTCGAGGCGGACGTCGCGCCGGGACTTCTCGACCAAGCGGTTCTTCAGGCACGTCATCGGGGGCTGATCACACCACGAGATGCAGCGAGACTTCGCCGCCGGCGCGGAGCCACTCGCAACTCACTCAGCGGAAGCGGTCGCCCAGCTCGACGTACTGCCGCCGGGCGAGGAACGGCCCGAAGCTCACGCCTGCAGCCGTCCAGAGGAGATTCGAACACGCTCAACCCACTGACGCGCCGCCACTTACCAGCGCGACTCGCCACGCCGAGTTAGCCCCTCGAAGCGTAAGTCATTGCAGCAGAGTGAGATCGGAAATGGTGGAGCGGAAGGGGTTCGAACCCGCGATTCCCTGGGCTCCGGAGTCCTGCAATTCCGCCCGGCGTCGATGGTGCGAAGCGCGGCTGTCGCGAGCCCACCCTAACGTCAGCCTGCAACTGGCGAAATCAAGGTCACCGTAGGGAAATAGGTACGAATTCTGCCGGGATCTCGCGTCAGCACGGGGAGTTCGCGCACCGCGGCATGGGCGCCGATGAAGAAGTCGGCGAGCACGCCGGTTCGGGTGCCCTTCCGCTCGCGGTATTGGCGGTAGGCCTTTCCCGCCAGGAACAGCGCTTCTCGCGGGATCTCTTCGAGCTTGGCGCCAAAGTTGGTGAGCGCAAGCTCGGCGGCCTCGATGCTCCCATAACCCCCGGCGAACTCGGCATAGATGATCGGATTGATCAGCAGCGGCCCGCGGTCCGCCGCCTGCTCGAGCTGAGCCAGGGACCAGCTCTCCCACGCTGGGTCAGGCTGCACAATGTCGAACAGGATGCAGGTGTCGACCAGAGTCAACGCAATCCCGGATCCTTGGCGTCCTCATCGTAGCCGCGCAGCAGGCGCATCAGCTCGTCGGTCGTCCTGCCTATCGGAAGCGTTCCGCGGAGCTTGCTGAAGCGCCCGGCGGCGCGCCTCCTCCTCGCACCCGAGCGCGCCGGGCGGACCACGACTTCGCCGTCCGGACGGAGCTCGAACTCGACGTCGGCGCCCGGCTCGAGGCCCAGGTGGTCCCGCAATCGCTTCGGCACGGTGACCTGGCCCTTGCTGGTCATGGTAGTTGTCATCGGCAGCTCCAGGTATTACTACTCGAACGAGTGTAATACCTAGGCAACAACAGGCACAAGACCGGCCAGGAGAGTGCCCATCGGCGTTACCACCCAGGGGCCGGTACTCGCCTGCGAACGGGACGGATTGTGAAGTCGGAAATGGTGGACCCAATCGCTCTGAGTTCGAACACCCCAGGAAGTTCGAACACCCTGGTTTTCTGGCTTCGGGAAGTCGCGGCACTGAGGCGGGCGGCATGAGGTCGATGCCGGTGAAAGGCCTGTCTCCGGGTTCCGTACGCCGTCCCCGGAGGAGCCCGGCAGGGCGCCTCGCGGTCGACGCCGCCGACCACGCCGGATGGCGACCGCTGATGCTCGCCACCGACCCCGCGATCCTCGAGGCCCTGCTGCGGGCGGGAGCCCGGCCCGAGCTCGACGCCGAAGAGCGGCGCCTCCTCGGCCGCGCGGCCGATCGGCAGCGGGCACTGATCGACGCTGTGCGGCATCGGCTTCCCTGACGCAGCCGCGTCCTTTCTTCGAGTCAAGAGGGAGCGCGAGAGCTTCGAACCCGGCGCCGACGCGCAAGGACGAAGGCATGACGTCCATCCCCGCGGAGGGGCCTGTTCCCCGAGTCCGTGCGCTCCCTCCGGAGGGTCCCGGTCAGGCGCCTTGCCGCGCTCGGAGCGTTCTACGAGGCGGGCCTCGGGCCGCTTGATACGCTTCGGTGTCAACACCTCGACGAGGGAGGAGCCTCCTATGCCTGCATCTGCTGCCGCGGATCCAGTGGCGCCACTTGCCGAACGACTCGTGCTTCTGTTCGACCGAGCGACATCGGACCGGTGCGGGCGTCGGCCGGTGCGCGCGGCAGCCGTGGGCCTCGCGCTGTTGGCCATCTCCGCCATCTCCGCCATCTCCGCCCGTCGCGCAGCGGCGCAGGTCGAGGCAGTGTCGGGGGACTTTTCGCTCTGGTCTTCGGCGGCGGAGACCTGGCACGCCATCGCCTTCGAGGACTACTACATTGGGGACTACTTCGGAACGGGCTGCATCTCGCCGGCCGGCCCGTTGACGCTGACGGACACCAGAGGAGACATTACCCTCGAGGTCTCGGACGGCAGCTGCCCTGCCATCGACGGCACGTCTACGCCCGGCTTCGGGGTCGATGGCTCGATTCCCCAGGGAGCGACCCTGACGCTGACCTTCGAAAACCCGATCCACGGCTTCTATTCGCCTTACGGCTCCCTCGCCGTCGACAAGCAGATCACCCTCCACCTGCTCGGCGCCGGCGTCGACGAGACGCTCACCAGCCCGCCCAGCCTCCACTCGACCCTCGGAAAGGGGTTCGGCTTCGTGTCGGAGAAGCCGGTCGGGCAGATCGTGATCTCGTCGAACGAGGCGGGCCAGGCCGTGCTCGGCTATTTCGTCGGGCTCGTGGCGAGCGACCAGACGATCGTTCAACCGGACGGGTTCCCCTGCCCCAACGCGACCTGCGACTTCGCGGTCGCCTACCAGCTCCACCGGCCGCGGACCTTCGTGACCCCGACCGTCGGTCCCGGAGATCTCAGCCAGTGGGACGAGGCAGGCGTCGCAACCGGCCTCGCGGCGGGCGACGCTATCTGCGCCTATTGGGCAGAACAGGCCGGCTACCGCGTCCCGCAGCGCTTCATCGCTTTCCTCGGCTACGGCACCACCGACCCGCTCTGTCGCGTTGTGGGCCTGGCGGGGAGCTGGAACGGCGGGCTCTGCAGCGGGATTCCGATCCCGTCCCGACTCGCGCGCTGGTGGAGGGTGGACGGCCTCCCGTGGGGCACCTCCGCCGGCGGCCCGAACAACCTGCGACCGTCTCTGGACGTCGACGGGAGTCGGGTCGACGAGACCTACTTCACCGGCTGGCATCCGGCGCCGACCCTGTCTTGTAGCGACTGGACTTCCGCGGCCGGCGGGGCGAACGTCGGAGACCCGAACTCGATCGCCGGCAGCTGGGTCTCGACGTTCACCGACAGCTGCGCGGTGGACCATCCCCTGCTCTGCGTCGAACGGGCCCTCGGGCTCCCCATCCCGGCCGAGTCGGCGGCGGGGCGATCGACCTTCGTCACCCGGGCCGCCGGGCCTGGCGACATCCTCTCCTGGCCGGAGGCCGACCCGTTGGCGACGACGGGTCTCGAAGCGGCCGACTCGATCTGCCAGGGCGAAGCCGCCACCGCCGGGCTCGCCGAGCCCGCTTCGTTTCGCGCGTGGCTTTCGACGTCGGCCCAGAACGCTCTCGACCGGCTGACGGAAGGGCCTTTCGTCCGCCCGGACGGGATCCTCGTCGCCGCGTCGATCGCCGATCTGGTCGACGGGCACATCGAGACCGGCATCGCCAGGTACGCGGACCAGGGGGGCGCGATCGGCCTCACCGCCTGGACCGGAACTTCGGCGACGGGATCGTTCGCCGGAACGAGCTGCGGTGCCTGGGACTCGCTCACCGGCGAAGGGCGCGCCGGATCGACCGCCTTCGCCGACGGGAGATGGACCGATCAGCGACAGCTGCTCTGCAACTTCGACGCGCATCTGCTCTGCATGTCGGACGCCGCCAGCGTGCTGTTCGCCGACGGCTTCGAGATCAGCGACACGTCGGCTTGGTCGGCGACCGTGCCCTGACGAACCGGGATCCCGCCGACCACCGGACCTCGTGGCTCGGCACGGATCCTGGAGCAGGCCGGGTTCGCCGCGATTGCCACCACCAGCGCCGGGATCGCCTTCAGCCGTGGTGCCGCCGACGGCACGATGGATGAGCCGGAGGGGCTCGACTGCATCGCGCGGATCGTGTCGGCGGTCGCGTGCCCGGTGAGCGCCGACCAGGTTGCGGCAACGGTCGCCGCCGCTGCTGCTGGCGCGCCGGGCGCCGGGGCAGCGATGAGTCCGGTTGTGCATCGCCAGAACCGCGGCGGCGGCTCGAGCCAGAAGATCAGCTGAGGTCGGAGGGACCGACGAATCGCAAGGGCGGTGTCGTTCGAAGACTCGTGAGTGTTTGCTGCAGAGTGAGATCGGAAATGGTGGAGTGGAAGGGATTCGAACCCTCGGCGCTGGAGCTGACGGCTGTCGGCTCCGCCAAATAGAGCTTTTTCCCGCCGCTTTCGGGCCTCGGTCGACCAGGTTCCCGGCTCGCGCAACCCGGCGGGGTGGGGGGCGGTTGCTGGCCCGGGCCTAGACTCGCAGTATGGCGAACTCCGCGAACGTTTCGGGACTCCGCAGGCTGCTGCAGGGGGAGCTCGAAGGGGTGGCGCTCTATCGGGCGCTCGCCGGGCTCGAGGGCCGGCCGGAGTTGAAAGAGGTCTACGGCTGCATGGCCGAGAGCGAGGAGAGCCATGCGGCGCGTTGGCGCCAGCAGCTCACCGACGCCGGAGACCGCCGGGCCGATCCCGCGATCGGCTGGCGCACGCGGATGATGATCGCCTTGGCGCGGCGCTTCGGCGCCGACCTCATCCTGCCGACGGTCGCCGAGCGCGAGAAGATCGACAGCGCCGGTTATGCCGCCGGGGCGCCCGGAATCGCCGCCGCGCCGGCTCTCGCCGGCGACGAGCGCTCGCACGCCAGGCTCCTCGCCGTGATTGCGTCGAAGGGTACCGGCGGGATGGAGGGTGGCGCCCTCGCCCAGCTCGAAGGGCGGCATCGGGCGGCGGGCGGCAACGCCTTGCGCGCCGCGGTGCTCGGAGCGAACGACGGTCTGGTGTCGAACCTCTCGCTGGTCATGGGCGTCGCCGGCGCCGAGCTCGCTGGGAGCTCGATTCTGGTCACCGGCCTCGCGGGCCTCCTCGCCGGCGCGGGCTCGATGGCGCTCGGCGAGTGGCTCTCGGTGCAGAGCGCGCGCGAGCTCTTTCAGCACCAGATCGCGATCGAGAAAGCCGAGCTCGAGGCCGACCCGGAGGAGGAGCAGCGCGAGCTCGAGCTGATCTACCGTGCCAAGGGTCTGGATCCGCAGGCGGCGCAGCAGATCGCCGCGCAGTTGATCGCCGATCCGGCGCGCGCGGTCAACGCCCTGGCGATGGAGGAGCTCGGCGTCGATCCGAAGGAGCTCGGCGGCTCGGCCTGGGTAGCGGCGATCACCTCCTTCATCCTCTTCGCCATCGGCGCGGTCATCCCGGTCATCCCCTACGGACTCCTCGTCGGACCGGCGGCGCTGTGGACGAGCGTCGTGGCGAGCGCCTTCGGCCTCTTCGGTATCGGCGCCCTCATCACCCTGATGACCGGCCGGAGCGTCTGGTTCTCGGGGCTGCGCCAGCTCCTCTTCGGCCTCGTCGCCGCGGCGCTCACCTACGGCGTCGGCCACCTGATCGGGGCTTCCCTGGCCGGCTGAGGGTTTCTTTCGCCGGCTGAGGGCTCTCCTCGCCGGCTGAAGGTTCGCCGCGGCAGCTGAGGGATCTGCGGCGAGCCTGCGCTAGCATCGCGGCCTTGCGAGGAGAGATCTCATGCGACGACCTTCGGCGCTCGTACTCTGCACCTTGATGGCGACGCTTCTTTGCGCGACTGCCGGGCGGGCCGACGAGACGGAGCGCTTCCACGCACTGCTCGACCGCGAGTGGACGGTGCGCCTGGCGGAGAACCCGCTGCTCGCAACCTATGTCGGGGTGCACACCTACGACGACCGCCTGCCGGGCGCGACGGAGGAGGACCTTGCCCGCGGCGAGCGCGAGACGCGCGCATTCATCGAGGCGTTGACGAAGGTCTCCCGTGCGGCGCTGCCGCCGGCGGATCAGGTGAGCTACGACCTCTTCGGCAGCGAGCTGGCCGACCGGCTCGACGCCCGGAAGTTCGGCGAGGAGCAGCTCCTGCTCAACGCCGACTCCGGCTTCCACACCGCGCTCGCGCGTCTGCCCGACGAGGTGCCGCTCACGACGATCTCGGACTACGAGAACTACCTCTCGCGGCTGCGGCAGTTCCCGCGCGTCTTCGACGAGTCGATCGCCCTGATGCGCAAGGGTCTCGCGCGCGGCATGACGCCGCCGCGGGTGGCGATCGCCGGGGTCGACGCGACCGCCGCGGCGCACGCCGTGGCGACGCCGGAGGAGAGCGATCTCTACAAGCCGTTCACTACCTTTCCGGCGGGCTTTCCGGCCGCGGACCGCGCGCGGCTGCAGGCGGCAGGGCGGCAAGCCGTCGCGGAGTCGGTCCTGCCCTCCTATCGCCGCTTCCGCGACTTCCTGCGCGACGAGTATCTGCCGCAGAGTCGCACGACGCTCGCCGCCGCTGATCTGCCCGAAGGTCGCGAGTACTACCGCTATCTCATCCGCCACTTCACCACCCTCGACCTGACGCCGGAGGCGATCCACGAGCTGGGGCTCGAGCAGGTGGCGCGCATCCGCGGCGAGATGGACGGTGTGATGAAGAAGACGGGTTGGAGCGGCGACCTCGCTTCCTTCCTGCAGTTCCTGCGCAGCGACCCGCGCTTCTACGCCAAGAGCGCCGACGAATTGCTGAAGGAGGCGTCCTACATCGCCAAGCAGATGGACGGCAAGCTCCCGTCGCTCTTCCACAAACTGCCGCGCCAGCCCTACGGCGTCGCGCCGGTGCCGGCGGCGATGGCGCCGAAGTACACCAGCGGCCGCTACGTCTCGGCGCCGGTGGGGGGGACGCAGCCCGGCTGGTACTGGGTCAATACCTACGCCCTCGACAAGCGGCCGCTCTACAACCTCGAGGCTTTGACTTTCCACGAGGCGGTGCCGGGACATCATCTCCAAGGCGCCCTGGCGCAGGAGCTCGAAGGATTGCCGCAGTTCCGCCGCTTCCTCTATGTCGACGCGTTCGGCGAAGGCTGGGGCCTGTACAGCGAATGGCTCGGCACCGAGGCCGGCTTCTACACCGATCCGTACCGCGACTTCGGCCGGCTCGGCTACGAGGCCTGGCGCGCCGCGCGGCTGGTCGTCGACACCGGGATCCATGCCCTCGGCTGGAGCCGCGAACGGGCGATCGACTATCTCGCCGCCAACACGACCCTGCCGCTGCACGAGGTCACGACCGAGGTCGACCGCTACATCTCCTGGCCCGGACAGGCCCTGTGCTACTACCTCGGCTTCATGAAGATCCGCGAGCTCCGGGCGCGCGCCGAGGAGAAGCTCGGCGCGCAGTTCGACGTGCGCGACTTCCATGACGCGGTGCTCGCCAACGGCGCGCTCGCGCTGCTGGCGCTCGAGCACCAGATCGACGACTTCATCGCCGGCAAGCTCATGCCGGCGCCGGTGGCGACTCCCTGAGCTCCATGCCGCTGCGGGTGCACTACGAGCTCGCCCTGGCGGCCGGCGAATCGGCGTTCGGCAGGGCGGCGGCGATCGCTCGCGAGCAGACGGTCGAGATTCCCGAGGGCGTCGCCGCGGTGGAGGTCGAGCAGCTGACGATCGGGGTCGTTTCCGGGGTCGCCGCGACCTCCGCCCAGCGCGCTCGGGTGGCGATCGACTATCCCTGGCGCGAGCTGGTCTCCGATCTGCCGCAGCTGGCGAATCTCCTCTACGGCAACATCTCGCTGCAGCGCGGTATCCGGATCATCGGCATCGACTGGCCGACGGAGCTCGTCGGCCGGTTTCCGGGCCCGGCCTTCGGCGTCGAAGGGCTGCGGCAGCTCGTCGGCGTCCACGGCCGGCCGCTGCTCGCCGGGGCGCTGAAACCGGTAGGCCTCGCCGTGCCGGAGCTCGCGCGCCTCGCCGCCGCCTGTGCCCTCGGCGGACTCGACCTGATCAAGGACGACCACTCGCTCGCCGATCAGCGGCGGGCGCCGTTCCGCGATCGAGTGCTCGCCGTGGCCGAGCATGTCGCGCGCGCCAACCGGCAGAGCGGCCGCAACTGTCTCTACGTACCGAATCTGACCGGGCCGGTGGACTCTCTGGTCGAACGCCTCGACGACCTGCGCGATGCCGGCGTGCGCGCCGCGATGGTCGCGCCGCTCCTGCTCGGGCTCGACGCGGTGCGCGTCCTCGCCGGGTCGGCCGGCGTGGCGCTCGTCGGCCATCCGGCGTTCGCCGGCAGCCTGGTCGCGCCGCGCCAGGGGTTCGCCCCCGAGCTCTTGTTCGGCGATCTCTTCCGCCTCGCTGGCTGCGACGTCGTGATCTACCCGAATGCCGGCGGGCGCTTCCCGTTCACTCTGCGCGACTGTCGGGCGATCCAGCGCCGTTTGCTCGCGCCGCTCGGCGGTTTGCGGCCAGCGTTCGCCATGGTCGCCGGCGGGATCGACGCGGCGAAGCTCGGGCGCTGGCTGCCGGAGTATTCCGTCGATACGATCTTCCTCGTTGGCGGGAGTCTCCTGGGCCGGCCGGACCTGCGCACCGCGGCAGCGGAGTTGAGCGGGATCGTGGCGCGCGAGACCCGTCGCAGGGGGCAGGAATGAAGACTGGTTCGAAGGTTCTCGCGGCCCGCGACTTTCGCTGGCCGGTAGCGGTCAAGCCCTACAAGGACGGCGGCGAGCTCTATCTCGACGTCACCCGGCAGACGCTCCTCGGCGAGGGCGAAGGCGAAGGGGCTCTCGCTTTCCTGACCCGATACTTCGAGGTGGCAGCCGGGGGTTACTCGACCCTCGAGCAGCACCAGCATCCGCACGCCGTCGTCGTCCTGCGCGGCCGTGGCACGGTACAGCTCGGCGAGCGCTGCTTCGCCATTGCGGCGCCCGACTGCGTCTATGTCGCGCCCGGTGAGGCGCACCAGTTCCGCGCCGACCAGGGCGAGGTGCTGGGATTCCTCTGCATCGTCGACCGCGAACGGGACCGGCCGGTGCCGTTGGCGGCACCTCGGGCGGATTGACCTGCCCGATCGGGTCGTTCCTCGCACTCGCGGTTCGATAGGCTTGCCGGTCATGAAGCGCTCCCATGTCGTCCTCCTCTGGCTGGCCGCCATGGCCATCACCGTCGGCTCCGCGGCGTGGCAGCGCCGCACCGGGCCGACCTATCCCGTCCGCGGTACGGCGACTCTCAGCGCCGAGTCGATTCCCTATCGCCTCCTGCGCTCGCAGAACACCGGTGAAGCTCTGCCGGTGCGAATCCGCGCCTCCGCCGCGGTCACTGGTGAGGTCCTCTGGCGCCGCTACCCGTCGAACGAGGTCCTGCGACGGCAAGAGCTCGTGCGCCATGGCGAAGAGCTCACTCTCGATCTGCCGGCGCAGCCGCCGGCGGGCAAGCTCGAGTACTTCGTTCATCTCACCAACGGCCTGGAGAGCGTCGAGCTGCCGCCGCAGACGGTCGTACCGCGGCAGGGCGCCGTGGCGCGCTTCAAGGGAGCCGTACCGGCCTGGGTTCTCGCGCCGCACATCGCGGCGATGTTCTTCGGCATGCTGTTCTCGAATGCCGCGGCGCTTTCGGCGCTGGCGCGGCGCGATCAGGCGCGCCGCCAGGCCTGGGTGGCGTTCGTGCTGCTCGCCGTCGGCGGCCTCCTGCTCGGGCCGGCGGTGCAGAAATACGCCTTCGACGCCTGGTGGACCGGCTGGCCGTTCGGCCACGACCTGACCGACAACAAGACGGCGGTCGCGGTGGTGGCCTGGGGCATCGCGCTGCTGCTCGGGCGCGGCGGGCGCCCGGCGCGGGTGGCGATCCTCATCGCTGCCCTCGTCACCCTCGTCGTTTTCGTCGTTCCGCACAGCATGTTCGGCTCCGAGCTCCAGGTGCAGTGACCCGGAGTCAGGGGGCGCACGCGCGCTTCCGCGACTACTGGGAGACCGTCGGGCGAAAGTCGCGGGGAGAGGGCGAGCTGCTGCTCTCGCCCGTGCTCGAGGGCGTCGTGCCGCCGCGGGCGGTGCAGATCTATCTGCCCGCCGCCTATCGCGCCGGCCGCGACCGCTTCCCGGTGCTCTATCTCCAGGACGGGCAGAACCTGTTCGATCCGGCGACCGCTTTCCTGGGGTCGTGGCACGCCCAGCAGGCTCTCGATCGCCGCGCGCGCGGCGGCGCGCCGGTGATCGCGGTGGCAATTCCGAACGCTGGCGCGAGACGGATCCATGAGTACGCGCCGTTCCGCGACCGGCGCTACGGCGGCGGCGGCGGGCTCGCCTACCTGGAGTGGATTCTCGGCACGGTGCAGCCCTTGATCGAGAAGCAGTTCCGCGTTGCCCGCGGCCGCGAGACGACGGGTATCGCGGGAGCATCGATGGGCGGCCTGATCAGCCTGTTCGCCTTCGCCCGGTTCAAGGAGCGCTTCGGGCTCGTCGGTGGCATGAGCCCGTCGCTGTTTTTTGGCGAAGAAGCTCTGACCCGCTGGGTGGAGCGCCATGCGATCGCGCCGGGCCGGATCTATCTCGACATCGGCACCCTCGAAGGGCGGCAGAATCGCCGGCGCAAGACCGCGCCGAAGTCCCCCTCCGGAGCGATGCGGCGCCTGCGCAGGCTGCGCCGGGTGCTGGAGGCGAAGGGCTCGAGGCGGGGGATCGACCTCGAGTGGATCGAGGAGGCCGGCGGACGCCACGACGAAGCAGCCTGGTCGCGGCGCCTGCCGGGGATGCTCAAGTTCCTCTTTCCGGGTTAGCGGGTCAGCAGACGCTCGAGCTCGGCGGTCGCCCGCGGGTCGTCGGACTGGCCGAGCCAGAAGATCGCCTGCCGCTTCACCTCACGATCGCCGCTCTCCCGGAGCAAGGCGAGGAGCTGCGGGGTGCCGTCTTCGAGCTGCGAGAGGGCGAAGACTCCCTGCTCGCGCGCCGGCACGGTCCAGGCGAGCCAGACCGTGCCCGGCGTCTTTTCGCGGCGGACGACCTCGGCCGCCGGATCGGAGGCGGGCTGATGCTCGATCTGACCGCCGATGAGCCGCGCCGCAACGGGCGGGGTGGCGATCGTGATGGCGAACGCGGCGGCGAGATACCAGGGCCGCGCGGTCACGGCTTCTCCGTCAGGAGGCGCTCGATCTCGGCCATCGCCTCGTCGTCGTCCATCAGCGACAGATGCTGAACGATGGTCTTTTTCAGCTCGGGGTCCTTCTCCTGTCGCAGCAGGCCGATCATCGCCTTGCCGTTGCCGGCAATCATCAGCCCCTGAATGATTTTCCCGCGGAGCTCCTGGTCCGGCGTCGCGGCGTAGAGCTCGACCAGCTCTTCGTCGCCGCCAGCGGCGCCGAGGAGCTCGATCGCCTCGCCGCGCAGCTCGCGGTCGGGCTCGTTGCGGGCGGCGGCGAGCAGCTGCTTCCTGTCGCCGGCGATCATCATCCCCTCGAGGATCCTGGACTTCACGCCCGGCGAACTGTCGCTCTTGTAGAGGTCGCCGAGCGCGGCGGTCGCGTCGAGCGCTCCCAGCAGTTGGATCGCCTTGCCGCGCAGCTGCGGATCGCTTTCGGTGCGCGCCGCTTCGAGGATCGGCTTCTCCTCGCCGGCGATCAGGAAAGCTTCGAGGATGGCGGCGCGGGTCTCCTGCGCGGGGCTCGAGCGGTAGATCTCGGAGAGCGCGCGGATGTCCTCCGGGTCGCCGGCGATGCCCAGCGAGCGCACCGCGTCGAGCTGGAGCTCGGCCGGCTTGCCGGCGCGGGCGGTCTCGACCAGCAGGGTGCGGGCGCGCGGCTCATCGCTCTGCGAGAGCACGAAGAGGGCGCGCTGTTTGACCTGCAGCGAGCGGTTGCCGGCGAGAATCTTCTCGAGGATCGGCAGCGCGCGCGCCGAGTCCATCTGCATCAGGCCGTCGAGCGCATACAGCTGGAGGTCCTCTTCGGCCGCGGCACCGCCACCGGCGATGACGGCGCCGGCGGTCCTCGACCCGGAGGTCGACGGCCCGGCGATGACCGGACGCCCCGAACGCGGCGCGCTGCCGGTGAGCGCGATCTCGAGGGCGTCAGCGTCGTCGAGCCAAACGCTCTTCGGGTAGGAGAGGCGCAGGCTCTTCAGGGTTTGCAGGGCTTCGCTCCTGCGGCCCAGCTTTTCTTCGGCGTAAGCCTTCCAATAAGTCGCCGCGTCGGAGTCGGCGTTCTTCTGCTCGGCGACGGCGGCGAAGCGCCGCGCCGCCTCGTCCCATTGCGCCTGGTCGAGGGCGCTCTGGGCGTCGCGGTAGGCGGGACTTCTGCCCTCGCCGTCGGCGGCCAGCAGGGCGGCGGAGAAGGGCCGGGCGGAAGCCGGGGTCGGCGTCAGGATCAGCGCCGCGACGATCGTGGCCGCTGCGCAGGTCGAGAAGGGTGAACGGGTGGGACGAAATCGCATGATCGAGCTCCTCAAGAGACGTTGCGGGTGGCGTTCTGCTTCGTGCTGCGGGAGGCGCCGGCGTCGCGCTGCAGACGCTCGCCGGTCACCCGGAGTTTGAACAGCAGGTCGGTGTGCTCGATGCGCTGCTGGGCAGCGGCGAGGTCGTCGGGCGCGGCGCCCTCGCTGTGCGCGAGCTCGAGCAGCAGCGGCTCGAGCTCGTCGAGCAGGGCGACGATGCGGCGCTGGCCGGAGCGCTCGGCGGCGCGGCGATAGAGACGATTGGCCGACACCAGAGCCTCCGCCCAGGCGCTCTCTTCGGCGAGGGTGGCGGTGTCCGTCGGCGCGGCGTTGGTGACCCGGGTGAGCAGGCGCTCGGAGCCGGCGAGGTGGCTCTCGACGGAGGCCAGCAGCAGGCGCTCGCGGGCCGCCGGCGAAAGCCCGGTCGCCACGGCCGCGTCGCCTGCCGGGTTGCCGGATTCCTGGCGGCCGGCGAGGTAGCCGATGGCGAGCGCGGCGACGATGCCGAGCGCCGCGGTCGCGAGTCCCCAGCCCGGGCTCCAGCCGCTGCCGGCCCCGGCGAAGAGGCGCTCCCGCCAGGTGCGTCGCCGGGCCAGCCGCGGACGCAGCTCGCGCCAGACGCGCCCGGCGAGGTCGGCCGGGGGTTCGGGGATCTCCCCGCCGGCGGTGGCGTCGAGATCGCGCTTCAGCTCGGTGTAGCGCTGCCGGAGGTGAGCGTCCGTGGCGAGCGCCCGCTCGAGCCGCTGCGGATCGCCGGACTCGCCATAGTAGTGGAGGATCAAGTCGTCCTCGCCGACTGCCGATTCGTTGGCGGAGGAGGATTCAGGCCGGTTCTTCATGGAGCGACTCCTGGCTGTCGGGGCGGACCCGCGGGGCGAGCGGTGCGAGGGCGGCGCGCAACTTGCGCACCGCGCGGAAGATCGACTGTTTGGTGGCGTTGTCGCGCTTGCCGAGGGTCGAGCTGATCTCGGCGATCGAGCGTCCCTCGTAGTGTCGCAGGACGAAGGCGGCGCGTTCCGACGGCGACAGGTCGGCGAGCGCCGCCGCGGTGCGCCGGCGGATCTCGGCGTCGAGCGTCCGCCGTTCAGGGCTGGCCTCCGACGTCGGTACTGCGCTCAGCGAGAGGTCGCCCTCGTCGGGCAGGTCGACCCGGGCGGCGCGCTCGCGCCGGCTGCGGCGCCCCTGGTCGATCGCCGCGTTGACCGCGATGCGGTGCAGCCAGGTGCCGAGCTCGGCGCGCTGGTCGAAGCTCGCGAGGAAGCGGAAAGCGCGCAGAAAGGTCTCCTGGACCGCGTCCTCGGCCGCCGCGGCGTTGCCGGTGACGCGGAAGGCCAGCCGAAAGACGGCGCGGCTATGCGCTGCGACCAGGCCCGCGAAGGCGTCGGTGTCGCCGGCGAGCACGCGGCGGACGAGGTCGAGGTCCCGGGGATCCATTCTGGGAGCTTAGACGGCGACCCGGGCCGGCGGTTAGGGCGCGATCGGCATGGTCCCGTGCCTCGGGAGGGGCAAGGGTGGGGGTTTCCGTGCGGTCGGTAGCCTTGTTCCCGCCCCAAGGGGTGGTACGATTCTTGTGACTTAGCTCACAATAGGCGTCATGTAGACGCTGCAACGCAGGCCGAGAGGCGGGGAAAGAGATGCCGTTCCGACCGAAGGCGATGGAGGCCGCTGCCCCAGCCTCTCCCCGCTTGCCAGGCAGTGCGATCGAGGTTTTGTTCTCCCCCAAGGCATCGGCAAGCAAGGGAGCCGTGCGATGAACGTCCCTTCTCCCCGTTTCGTTTTTCGGATCCGCGGCACCCTGGCTCTCCTGCTCGGAGCTACCCTCTGGGCGGCGTTCGGCGGCGCGGCGCCGCTCGCCGCGCAGCCGGTGCTGGTGATCAACTCCATCACCCATGCCCCGGCCTCGGTGGTCGCCGGTTCGGCCACCGACGTCGTCTACACCCTCGACCTGCGCAACACCGCGACCGGAACTTCCGACGACGAGACCGCGGCCGTGCTCGATCTTCCCCTCGGCAGCGCGCTGACCTATCAGTCCGAAACGCTGCCTTCGGCGACTTGTTCGGTGGTTGCAGGGCCGACGATGCGCTGTCTGCTGGGTAGCATGCAGGAGAACACCACTCGGACCGGGACGATCTCCCTGCGGGTCGCGGCGAGCGTCGCGGCGGGGACGCTCACGGGCAACTTCAGCTTCTACGGTACCGTCGACACTTCGCCTGATCTGCAGTCGGAAGATGTGACGGTGACGACTGCGGCCGCGCTTGTCGTCGACAAGGTCGCTCCGTCACCGAACAAGATCGTGCCCGGCAATTCCGTGGTCTATACGGTCTCGGTGACCAACAACGGCCCCTCGGACGCGACCAACGTAGTCCTCGCCGATCCCATTCCGGCCGGCTTCGGTACGCGCACCTACAGCGGCGATTGCGCCGCTTCCCCCTGCAACCTGGGGACAATTGTTCCCGCAGCGATCAAGAACATCACGGTCACCTTCACGGTTCCGGACAACTACCATCTCGTTACGGTCACCTCTCCCGTGGTGAACACGGCGACGGCGACGACCGATACGCCAAACTCCGGGTCCAGCGTGTACTCTGACTCGGTCTCGTCGCCCGTCGAGCCGCAGGTCGACCTCTCGGTGGTGCTGTCGAGTGCCGCTACCAGCGTGACGCCGGGGCAGGCGGCGAGTTACCAGATCGTGGTTTCGAAGACCGGACCGTCGCGCCTCGACAGGGTGCACATCACCGGCGCGCTGAGCCTGCTGGGGGCGGTCTTCACGCCCTCCGAAGGGATCTTCAGCGCCACGTCGATTTCGCCCGACTGGATCGGTCTCGATCTCGCCGGCAGCGACAGCGCGACGCTCACCTTCAGTGGTTGGGTGAGTCCGGCCCAGCCCGGGGCGACGCTCGCCGCGAGCGTGACGGTTGCGGTTCCCGCCGGTGTCACCGACACGAATTCCGGCAACGACAGCGATACCGAGTCAGACACCATCTCGCGGCTCTCCGATCTCTCGATCGTCAAGACGAACAACCTCAACGGGCTCATCCCCGGGCAAGCGGTGCCGTACACGATCTCGGTCACCAACCACGGCCCGAGCGACATCGCGGCGGCGACGGTGGTCGACAATTTCGACGCCAGCCGCGTCTCGACCGTCAGTTGGTCCTGCTCGACGGCACGGGTGCTCACCGATCTGGGACAGCTCGTGGACGGCGCTGGCGGGGTCGACGGCCTCGACGGCGCTTCCGCCGTCGTCGCGACGCCCGACGGCAAGCATGTCTACGCGTCGGCGGCGGCCGACAACTCGGTCACTCTGTTCGTCCGCGATGCCACGACCGGCCTGCTCAGTTTCGGTGCGGTCTATGCCGACGGCACCGCTGCGAGTGCGATAGCCGGCGCCTCGGCGCTCGCCGTCAGTCCGGACGGCGGCCAGATCTACGTCACCGGTGCGAGCGACAACGGTCTCGAAGTCTTCACCCGCACGGCGGCGACCGGCGTCCTGGTCTCCCTCGAGACCGAAGTCAACGGCACTGCCGGCGTGACCGGGATGACCGGTCCGAAAGGGGTCGCCGTGGCACCGGACGGCCGCCACGTCTACGTCGCGGCGGCCACCGGTAGCGCGGTGGTGGTCTTCAACCGCAACCTCACGACCGGTTCTCTGACCTGGAACTCGACCGTCACCGGAGCGAGCGGCATCGGCGGCGCGCGCGCCGTCGCGGTTTCTCCCGATGGCCGGCACGTGTTGGTGGCGGGCGAGAGTGCCAATGGCGTCGCCGTCTTCGCCCGCAACCTGACGACCGGCGTGTTGACCTTCGTGGAGGCCCAGATCGACGGGGCGGGCGGGGTCGACGGTCTCGGCGGCGCCTCGGCGCTGGCCTTCTCGCCTGCCGGCGACGCGGTCTATGTCGCCGGCTTCTCCGACAACGCGGTCGCCGTCTTCAGTCGCAGCGCGGTCACCGGGCACCTCGGCTACCTCGAGCATGAGACCGACGGCGCGGGCAGTCCCTTGGTCGACGGCCTCGCCGGCGCGCGCGGTGTCGTCGTCAGCCCCGACGGTTCGCTGGTGTTCGTCGCGGGTGCCACCGACGGCAAGATCGCCGTCTTCAGCCGCAACTCGAGCGGTTTGCAGATTCACAAGATCGATTTCCTCGACATCGCGGGCTTGGGCTCGGCGGTCGGCCTGGCGATCACGCCGGCGGGGGAGCAGGTCTACGGCGTCGGCAGCACCGCCGACGCTCTGGGAATGTTCTCGGAGACCCGCGCCACCGCCGCCTGCACGGTCCCGGTGGGCTCGAACCTCACATTCTCGGAGGCGGTGGCGATTCCGGCCCAGGGCTCCGTCTCCTACACCGCGGCCTCGGTGCTCTCGAACAGCGCCTCCGGCACGCTGGTCAACACGGCGACGGTGAGTGCCCTGGCGGGGGTCGATACGAACGCCGCCAACAACAGCTCGACCGACAGCGACCCGATCGGTCTCGAGGCCGACATCACGGTGACGAAGACGGCCAATCCGGTCGCGGCTGTCCCCGGCGAGTCGGTCGTTTACACCCTCGCCGTGACGAACGCCGGACCAGCGTCGGTGAGCGGCGCTTCGGTGACCGACTCCGGCCTCACCAGCTCCGACTACTCGGCGGTGAGCTGGACCTGCGTCGGTCAGGGTGGCGCGGTCTGCGGCTCACCCGCCTCGGGAAGCGGCAACATCAGTCACGCCGGCAACGTCAATCTACCCGCCGGCGGCACCGTGACCTACACCATCAACGTGACGATCGCCACCAACGCCGTCGGCACGGCCTGTACGCTGCCGCTGACCGGCAACTGCGCCAAGAACAGCGCGTCGGCGACGATGCCGGCGACCTACATCGATCCGTCGCCGCTCGACCACACCGCCAGCGTCGAGGTGCCGATCTCGCCCAAGGCCGAGCTCTCGATCTCGAAGACCGTGCTGACGCCGCTCGGCGCGATCGCCGCCGGGGCGCCGCTCAGCTTCCAGGTTCAGGTCCGCAATTGCGGCCCGAGCAACGTCACCGGCGCGCTCGTCCAGGACAACTTCGCCGCCGATTACGTCGGCACCGGCTTCCCGGGCGCGCCTGCTGCCCCGACCTGGACCTGCACCGCCACGAACGGCAGCTGTCCGGCGAGCGGCTCGGGGAATCTGAACGCTGCGGTCAGCCTGAACGGCGGCAATCCTGCCAACTGCGCCGGAGCCGGCCAGGCGACCTTCACGATTCTCGGCAAGGTCGTCGCCTCGCCCTCCTCCGGCGTGCTCTCGAACGTCGCCAAAGTGGTCGTGCCGAGCGGCGTATTCGACCCCTCCGTCGGCAACAACACCGCCAGCGTCCAGGTCGTGCTCAAGGCGGCGACCGACGTCGCGATCATCAAGACCGACGGCACCACCGTGGCCACTCCCGGTGAGCCGATCACCTACAGCATTACCGTCTTCAATACCGGGCCGGACGACGCTCAGGCCCTTTCGGTGATGGACGACTTCCCGGCGGCGCTGCGCAATGTCTCCTGGACCTGCAACTCGGAGGCGCCCGCGCTGGGGACGCTGACCTTCCTCGAGGAGCAGCGCCAGAACGCGACCGTTCCCGCGGGCCTGCTCACCGGCCTCGGCGGCACCCGGGACGTGGCGGTTTCGCCCGATCCCGACGGCGCAGGCCCGGCGGCCGGCGGAACCTTCGTCTACGCCACCGGCGCCACCGAGGGCGCCCTCACCACCTTCCATCGCACAGCCGCCGACGGCGCGCTCACCTATCTCGGGAGGCTGCTCGACGGCGCGACCCAGGGCTTCCTGACGGTCGACGGACTCGCCGGCGCCAACGGCCTGACGCTCAGTCCGGACGGGCTCAACATCTACGTTGCGGCAGAGACCGAGGACAAGGTCGGAGTCTTCACCCGCAGCCCCGCGACCGGTCTGCCGACCTTCATCGAGGCCGTCGCCGAGGGCGACGTCCAGACCTCGGGCACCGTCGACGGGCTCGACGGCGCGCAGGACCTGGCGCTCTCGCCGGATGGCAAGCACCTCTATGTCGTGAGCCCGCTCGAGGACGCGGTGACGGTTTTCGCGCGTGACGCTTCGCTCTCCGGCCGGCTGGCCTGGGTAGAGGTCAAGAAAGACGGCGTCGGCGGCATCGACGGCCTCGACGGCGCGAGCAGCGTGCGTGTCAGCCCGGACGGCAACCATGTCTACGTGACCGGCGTCGACGACGACGCGGTCGCCGTGTTCTCGCGCGAGACCAGCAGCGTCTCCGCCAACTTCGGCAAACTGACCTTCCTGCAGGTGCTCAAGGACGGCGTCGGCGGCATTACCCACATGGACGGTGCCGCCGGCATCGATCTCTCGCCCGACGGCGCTTTTGCCTACGTCGCGGCCGGCGCGGCAGACGACGCGGTTTCGGTCTTCAGCCGCAACACGACCTCGGGAGACGCGCTCAACTTCGGCAAGCTCACCTATCTGTCCGAGCGCCACGAAGGGGAGCTTTCCGGCCTGGGCGGCGCGGCGAGCGGGCTCGACGGCGCCCGCCGGGTGGTGGTGAGCCCCGACGGCCAGCACGTCTATGTCGCCAGCCAGGACAGCGACGCGGTGGTGGTCTTCCAGCGCAACCCGGCGACGGGCAGCCTCAAGTTCATCGGCGTACATCGCGACGAGACCACTGCAGCCTGCGTTCAGCCGATCTCCTGCACCATCCACAGCCTGGACGGCGCCGGTGCTCTGGCGGTCGATCCGGCGGGTGACAACCTCTATGTGGCGGCGCAGAATGACAGCTCCCTCTCGGTCTTCGTTCGCGCCGGAGCGCCCCCTTCCTTCGCCTTCGCCGGCGGACAGCCGGGCAGCAATCCGCCGGCGCCGGTGAAGAATGGCGTCGGCGGGGTCAGCGGCCTCAACGCGGTGACCGACGTCGGCGTGACCGGGGAGCACCTCTATGCCGTCAGCTTCGGCGACGGGGTGGACCGCGGTTCGATCGTCGCCTTCTCGCGCGACGCGGCGACCGGCGATCTCAACTTCGTCAACCGCCTGCAGGACGG
Organism: Thermoanaerobaculia bacterium; assembly: GCA_039932055.1. Lineage (GTDB taxonomy): Bacteria > Acidobacteriota > Thermoanaerobaculia > Multivoradales > JAGPDF01 > JAGPDF01. The sequence goes on along the minus strand of JBDTQT010000004.1, from coordinate 10,073 downwards.
CACCGGCGGCGTCGACGGGCTGGACGGCGCCTCGGCGCTGGCGATCTACGACGACAACGTCTACGTCGTCAGCCAGTCGCTGGTCGAAGGCGACAACGCGATCGCCGTCTTCAAGCGCAATACGGTCTCCGGCGCGGTCACCTTCCTCGAGCTTCATCGCCAGGGCCAGTTCGGTGTGAGCGGCCTCTTCGGGGCGAGCGACGTGGCGGTCTCCTCCGACGGCAGTCACGTCTACGTCGCCGGCCGCACCCCCGGTTCCCTGGCAGTCTTCAGCCGTGACGCCGGCAACGACGGGCGGCTCACTTTCCGTGAGGCGAAGATTGCCGGCAGCGGCGGCATCGTCGGCCTCCAGGGTGCCCAGGGCGTGGCGCTCTCCTCCGACGACCGGCACGTCTACGTCACCGCCTCGGTGAACGACGACGTCGCGGTCTTCGCACGCAATGCCAACAACGGCGACTTCGCCAACTTCGGGCGGGTCACCGAGATCCAGGTCGTGGACGGTATCCCCGGCCTCGACCGGGCGATGGGGATCGCGGTCAGCAACGACCCGACCGACACCGACGGCAGTCGCAACGTCTATGTCACCGGGCACACTGCCGACGCGCTTTCGGTGTTCGAGCGCAACGTCGAGTCGGCGAGCGACGACTTCGGCAAGCTCACGCTGATCCAGGGCTTCAAGGACGGGACAGCTGGCGTCGACGGCATCAATGGCGCCCGCGCCGTCGCCGTGAGTCCCGACGGCAAGAACGTCTACGTCGCTGGCGAAGACGACGACGCCGTCGCGGTCTTCGCCCGCGAGGCGACCGGCGGCACCCTGGTCTTCGTCGAGGCCGCCTTCGACGGTCAGAACGGGGTCGATGGCATCGACCAGTCCTACGGCCTCGCGGTCTCGGCGAACAGCCGCGAGACCTACGTCGCCGGCTTCGGCGACGACGCCATCGCGCTCTTCCGCCGCGCCTCCGGCTCGCGCTGCACCGGCGCCGGCGTCGGCACGCTCGCCGACACGGGAGTCGAGATCGCCGCCGGTGGACAGGTCGTCTATACGGTGAAGGCGACGATCGACCCGGGCGCCACCGGCCAACTGGTCAACGAGGCCCACGTCATCGTTCCGGTGGCCATCCAGGAACCCGGTCCGGACTCGACCGGCCTGCATCAGGCGGGCGTTTGCACCGACAATTCCGTGGCGCCGCCGATCACCAACAACAACGGCTGTCGCGACATCGACACCCTCGTGCCGCGCACCGATCTGGCGGTCGACAAGACCGACCATGACGACGTCGCGGTGCCGGGCTCGGAAATCACTTACACCATCACGGTGCGCAACGACGGTCCGAGCAACGTCGTCGGAGCCCTGGTGCACGACGACCTGACGAACATCTTCCCGACCGGCGCGACCTGGACCTGCGTCGCGGCGCCCTCGGGCACGCTCACCTTCCTCGGCGACTACGTCGAGGGGGAGGTCCTGCCCGGACCGCAGACCGTGAGCGGGCTGGTGGGTGCGAAAGCGGTGGCGGTCAGCCCGGACGGCGAGCATGTCTACGCTACCGGCCTGGGCGGCGACTCGCTGGCGGCGTTCAGCCTCGACGGTACCGCCGGCACGCTCGCCTTCGTGGCCTCCTATGTCGATGGCGTCGCGGGAGTCGACGGCCTCAACGGCGCGACCGACGTCCTGGTCTCGCCGGACGGCAAGAACGTCTATGTCGCCGGGCAGGTGGACGATGCGGTGGCGGTCTTCACCCGCGACGCGAATCCGCTCAGTCCGACCTTCGGTGCGCTCACCTTCTTCGAGCTCCAGCAGTCGCCGGGAGTGGCCGGGCTCGATGAGCCGGTGGCTCTGGCGATGGATCCGTCCGGCGACTCGCTCTATGTCGCCGCCGCCAACAGCAACGCCATCACCGTCTTCGATCGGAATGCCGCCACCGGCGCCCTGACCTTCCTCGAGACGCTCGTGGATGGCGTCGGCAGCGTCGAGGGCCTGGCGGGCGCGAGCTCGGTCGCTGTCAGCTTCGACGGCGAGTGGGTCTACGCCACCGGCGAGAACGACGACGCGCTGGTGGTCTTCGATCGCAATCCGGCGACCGGAGCGCTCACCTTCGCCCAGAACAAGGTCGACGGCGTCGGCGGCGTGGACGGCCTCGCCGTGCCGCGCAGCGTCGTGGTGTCGCCCGACGATCTCAACGTCTATGTCGCGGGCTCCGGCGACAACGCGATCGCGGTCTTCACCCGCGATCTTCCGGCGGGTACCCTGACCTTCCGCCAGGTGGTGCGCGATGGCGTCGGCGGAGCCGACGGAATCGCCGGCGTCTCCGCGCTGGCGGTGAGCGGCGACGGCGGGCTCGGGTTCCATCTCTATGCCGCCGGCTCGGCCGAGAACGCGCTCGGGATCTTCCGCCGCGACGCCTCGGACTTCGGCAAGCTGACCTTTGTCGACGCCGAGCGCGACGGCTTTGGATCGGTGAACGGTCTGGCCGGCGCCGCGGATGTGGCGCTCTCTCCCGAGGGCGCGTCGGTCGTCGTCGCGGGACCGGTCGACGATGCGCTGGCGCTCTTCCGCCGGCCGACCGACTCGTCGTGCTCGAGCGGGTCGGACTTCCCGGCCTTTCCGCCGCCGCCGCTACCCGGTCTGCCCGATCCGATCATCCTCGACGATGTGGTCAACATCGCGGCGCACAGCAAGGTCGTCTATCGGGTGACCGGCCAGGTCGACCCGGAGCTTTGTCAGGTCTACCCGTGCACCGCGGTTGATCTGGTCAACACCGCGACGGCGAGCGCCGGCAGCGATACGAACGCCGCCAACAACTCGGACGTCGACACCGACGATCTCTCGCCGCGCGCCGATCTCGAGATCACCAAGACCGACCACATCTCCGTGCTGCAGGGTCTCGCCGGGGCCTCCGCCCTGGCGGCGAGCCCGGACGGCACGGCGGTCTACGCCACCGGCCTGATCGGCGACGGTGTCGCCGCGTTCACCCGGACGCCGGCCACGGGCGCGCTGACTTTCGTCGAGTCCGAGCGCGACAGTGTCGCCGGCGTCGACGGCCTGAATGGAGCCGCGGCCGTGCTCGTCTCGGGAGACGGCGCCCAGGTCTACGTCGCCGGCTCGGCCGACAACGCCGTGGTGGCTTTCTCCCGCGATGCCGCCACCAACGAGCTCACGCTGCTCGAGCTCGAGCGCAACGGCTTCGGCGGCGTCACCGGCCTGCTCGGACCCGATGGCCTGGCGCTGTCCTCCGACGGCAAGCACCTCTACGCCGCCGCCGCCGGCTCGAGCTCGGTGGCGATCTTCGAACGCGATACCAATGCCGCGAGCCCGACCTTCGGCAAGCTGGGATTCCTGGGCGAAGTCCGCGACGGCGTCAGTGGCGTCGACGGTCTCAACCTCGCTCGCGGTCTGGCGCTCTCGCCCGACGACGCCCACCTCTACGTGGTGGGCGAGGCGGACAACGCGGTGGCGGTCTTCGCGCGCAACGTCGCCTCCGGCGCCTTGACCTTCGTTCAGTTCCTGAGTGACGGTGTCGCTGGCGTCTCGGGCCTCGCCGGTCCGCGCGGTGTCGCGGTCTCGCCCGACGGCGGCCAGGTTTACGTCGCCTCCGGCACCGGCAACGCCGTGGCGCTGTTCGCCCGCGAAGCCAGCAACGCGAGCGCGGACTTCGGCAAGCTCACCTTCGTCGCGGCCTACGTCGATGGCGTCGGCGGAGTCGACGGATTGCGGGGCGCGGCGGCGATTCTGGTTTCGCCCGACCCGGTCGGCTCGGATCCGGGCGGGCAGCATGTGTACGTCGCCGGAAGCGGCGAGGACGCCGTCGCGGTCTTCACACGCGACGCGATCACCGGCGCCTTGACCTTCACCGGTGCGGCGCGCCAGGGTCAGGCGGGGGTCTCCGACCTGAGCGGGCCGGTGGCGCTGCTCGCCAGTGCCGATGCACAGAACGTCTACGCCGCCGCCGCCGGGGACGACGCGGTCGTCACCTTCGACCGCGACTGGGACAGCGGCACCCTCGCCGGAACGGGCGCTCTCGCTTTCGTCGAGAGTGATGCCAACGGCGACGGCACCGTGGCCCCGGGTGAGACCATCAGCTACGACATCGTGGTGACCAACCATGGGCCCAGCGGCGTGCGTGGCGCGCTGGTCACCGATGTCTTCCCGGGCGAGCTCGAGAACGTCGAGTGGGAGTGCTTCAGCCAGGCGCTCGGCGCGACCTGTCTCAACGGCTCGAGCGGCGTCGGCGATCTGGTCGACAAGCAGGTGCGACTGCCGGCCGGCAGCCAACTCCTGATCACCGCCGCGGGAACCATCAAGCCGGGAGTCACCGGCACGATCGTCAACACCGCGACGGTTGCTGCGCCGAACGGCTTCATCGAGCTCGCCCCGGCCAACAACACCGCCACCGACGGCGACACTGAGCTCGAGCGCAAGGCCGACCTGGCGATCGACAAGATCGCCTGCAGCGATCCACTCGACTGCGCCGCGACCGCGGTCGCCGAGCTCGTCCCGGGCACGACGATCCACTACGAGATCCGGGTCGACAACCATGGACTCTCCGACGTCCAGGGCGCCACGGTGAGCGACGTGCTTCCCGAGCTGCTCGCGGATGCCGTCTGGAGCTGCGTTGCCGCACCCGTGCCGGGACTGCTCTCGCCGTTGTCCGGCTGGGCGCCGGTGCCGCCGTCACCCCTGTTCGCCGCCGTGCACGATGGCGACGACATGCCCGACATCTCGCGTTCCTGCTCCCTGCCCCCGCTGACTCTCGTCAACGGACTCGACGGCGCTCGCGCAGTTGCGGTCTCGCCCGACGGGCTCAACGTCTACGTCGCCGGCGCCAACGACAACGCGGTGGCGATCTTCCGCCGCGACCTGCGCAACGGCAGCGTGAAGTACACCGGCCTGGTGGTCGACGGCGAACCGGTGCGCGACGCCGGTTGCACCGTGACCGGAGCGGTCGACGGCCTTCTCGGGGCGTCGGACGTCGAAGTCAGCGGCGATGGCCTGCATGTCTACGTCACCGGCGAGCTCGACGACGCCGTCGCGGTCTTCGACCGTCAGGCGGTCACCGGCAATCTGAAATTCAAGCAGTTCCTGCGGGACGGCGTCGCTGGCGTCAACGGCCTCGGCAATGTCCGTGGCGCGGCGCTTTCGCCCGACGGCAAGCACCTCTACACGGCGGCGAGGAGCGACAACGGCGTCGGTATCTTCGCGCGCAGCGCGGCGACCGGGCAGCTCACCTACCTGGGTATCCGCGTCGATGGCTCACCGCAGCCACCGCTCACCATCGACGGCCTCGCCGGGGCCTCCGCGGTCGCGGTCAGCCCCGACGGAGCGCACGTCTACGTCGTCGGCGAGACCGACGACGCGGTCGCAGTCTTCAGCCGCGACGCGACGACCGGCCTGCTCACCTTCGTCGAAGCCAAGAAGGACGGCCTGAGCGGTGTGGACGGGCTGAACGGCGCCCGCGCCCTGGCCCTTTCGGACGACGGGCGTCATCTCTACGTCGCCGGCGCGCTGGACAACGCGGTGGCGGTATTCAGCCGCAACGCGACCACCGGCGCCCTCACCTTCGTCGAAGCGCAGGTCGACGGCGCCGGTGGCGCCGACGGACTCGCCGGCGCGGCCGGCGTCGCGCTGAGCCCGGACGGCGAACATGTCTACGTCGCCGGCGAAGGCGATTCGGCCGTGGCGGTCCTGGCGCGCAACCCGCTGACCGGCGCCCTGACCCCGTTGCCGGCGTCCTTCGACGGTGTCGCGGGCATCGACGGCCTGGGCGGCGTGCGCGCCGTCGTGGTCTCGCCGGACGGCGAGCAGGTCTACGGCGCCGGCGCCGGCGAGGATGCTCTGGCGCTGATGCGGCGCGGCGACGGCTCGCGATGCACGCCGACCGGCTTCGGCTCGATCGCCGATACGGTCGACATCACCGCCGGGGGATCGGTCGTCTATGCGCTCTCCGCGGAGCTTTCGCCCGCGGCCACCGGTACGCTCCTCAACACGGCGCGGGTCACCGAGCCCGCCAACGTGATCGACGCCGCTCAGGGCAACAACGTCGTCGTCCACGGCGCGCAGCTCACGCCCGAAGTCGATCTCACTCTGACCAAGGACGACGGGCAGACCGAGGCGATCCCCGGACTGCCAGTGACCTACACCATCACTTTGTCGAACGCCGGTCCCAGCGATCTCGCTGACGGGGCGCTCGAAGACCTCTTCCCGGCGATCTTCGAGGATCCCGCCTGGAGCTGTGTCGCGACCTCGGCAGTCGCCTTCGTCGAGGCCGAGCTGAACGGCGTAGGTGGGGTCTCCGGGCTCGATGCACCGCAAAGTGTCGTCATTGCCCCGGATCCCGACGGCGCCTTCGGGCCGCTGACCGGCGGCGACTTCGTCTATGTGTCGGCGCGGGCCAGCAACGCCATTGACCTCTTCGCGCGTGACACCGGCACCGGTGAGCTCGCCTTCGTCGCCTCCTACGTCGATGGCACGGGCGGACTCGACGGCTTCGGCGGGGCGGCGGGCCTGGCGATCTCGCCCGACGGCAAGAACCTCTACGCCGCCGGCGCGACCGACGACGCGATCGCGGTCTTCGCCCGCAACCCAGCCAGTGGCGTACTGACCGCGGTCGAGGTTCAGCGCGAGTCCGACCCGGTGGTCGACGGTCTCGACGGCGCCACCGCGGTGGCGGTGTCGCCCGACGGCAGCCACGTCTACGTAGCGAGCGCGGACGACGATGCGCTGGCGGTCTTCGCGCGCACCGCCGATACCGGCGCTCTGACCTTTGTGATGCGGGCGAAGGACGGCTTCGGCACGGTCGATCTCGGAACGATGACTGATCCGAGCGCCGTGGTGGTCACGCCCGACGGCGCTCAGATCCTCGTCGCCGGGGCGCAATCGGACAGCATCGCGGTCTTCGCCCGCGACACCGTCACCGGCGCAGTGACCCTGCAGCAGGTCGTCTTCGACGGCGTCGGCGGCGTGGACGGACTCGATCTGGTGCAGGCGTTGATCGTCTCTCCGGGCGGGCGGTTCGTTTACGCCGCCGGGCTCGCCGACGATGCGATCGCCATCTTCGGGCGCGATACCGAAAGCGGCGAGCTCACCTGGCTCGGCCAGGCGAAGAACGGCCAGCCGGGGTACGCCGGCCTCGACGGCGTACGCGGCCTGGCGATGACGCCGGACGGCCTCTTCCTCTTCGCCGCGAGCTACAACGACGACGCGGTCGCCATTTTCCGGCGCGATGGCCTCTCCGGACTCCTGACCGAGCTGCAAGTCGCGAGGAATGGCGTCGCCGGCTTCTCCGGCCTCGATGGTGCGCGCGCTCTCGCGGTCGCCCCGGGCGGCGACGATATCTACGCCATCGGCGAGCTCGGCGACTCGATCGCCGTGCTCTCGCGGGTTGGACAGGCGAGTTGCGGGACACTCGGCGAATCCGATATCGCCGACACGGTGGATATCGCGGTGGGCGGTTCGGTGACCTACACCGTCCTCGGTTCCGTCGATTCCGCCGCGACCGGGCATCTCATCAACACCGTCACGGTCGCGATGCCGGCCGGTTCGACGAATAGCGGTGACGCGAGCGCCACCGACGATGACCTGCTCACTCCGGTGGCGAGTCTCGCGGTAACCAAGACCGACGGCGTCACCCAGGCAGTGCCGGGGACGGCAACCGTCTACCTGATCACGGTCACGAACGCCGGCCCGAGCGACGCTCCAGCGAGTGCCGTGACCGACCTTCTGCCGGTGGAGATTGCCTCGGCGACATGGACCTGCCAGGGCAGTCTGGGCGGCAGTTGCGCCGCCGCGGGCTCAGGCGGACTGGCGGGCGAACTGGCCGCGCTGCCAGCCGGTGGGGAAGCAGTCTTTGCGCTCGCCGCCCTGATCGACCCCGCGGCCACCGGCTCGCTGGTCAACACCGCGACCGTCGGCGCCGGCCCTGGCGTCATCGATCCGGTCGCCGGCGACAACGCATCGACCGACACCGACCTGCTGGTGCCCTCGGCGGACCTCTCACTGGTCAAGACGGTCGATCTGCCGCTGGTCGAGATTGGCGACCCGCTGCAGTTCTCCCTCGCGGTGACCAACAACGGACCGAGCGTGGCGACCACTGTGACGGTCATCGACCTCCTGCCCGGCGGGATGAGCGTGACCGGTGCGGCCGGGCCGGGCTGGGTCTGCACGCCGGGGACTTCGTCGGTGACTTGCACGCTCGCGAATCTCGCGCCCGGGGGAACCTCGACGATCGTAATCGACGCCAACGCGCCATCCACCCCGGGCAACTACGTCAACGGGGCCACGGTTTCGGCGGGCACCGGCGACAGTGACGCCAGCAACAACACCGGCACGGTGCCGTTCGCGGTCGTCGTCGTCGACCCGCCGAAGGTCGACCTGATCGATGCGGGTGCCGGTCCGCTCGACGAGATGGCAACGGAACTTGGGCTCATCACCCAGATCGATGTCACCTTCAGCGAGGAGATGTTCGATCCGGCCGGCGACAGCGATCCGCAGGACGTAACCAACCCGTCGGCCTACCTTCTCGTGGAGGCCGGTCAGGACGGCCTGTTCGCCACCGCCAACTGCGGCGCGGTGGTGGGCGACGACATTACGGTCACGGTCGACTCGGCGGCATACGCAAACGGCACCAGCGTGGCGACGCTCGGAGTTCACGGTGGAGTGCCGCTTACCGACGGCCTCTTCCGCCTCTTCGTCTGCGGCAGTCGCGTCGAGGATCTCGACGGCAATCCGCTCGACGGCAACGGCGACGGTACCCCGGGTGACGACTTCATTCGGCACTTCCGGGTGCGGATCGTGAACCTGGTCGAGCGACCACACTTCGATTTCACGACCGACCTCGACGCCTGGACGCTGACCGCGGGAGGACCAGCGGACATCGTCAACGATCCGCTCGACGCCGATGGTTTCCCGCTTTCGGGCTCGGCACGCCTGCAAAATCTGTCGGGGGTGACGACCTTGAGCATGCTGCAGTGCATCCCCGTGCCGACGACGGACCTCTTCGTCCTCGCCGGCGAAAGCAGGATCACCGCCGCCCCCGGCTCGCAGGTGCAGGTCGCTGCCCAGGCGCAGTACATCGCTGGCACCTGCGCCGTGCCGACGGGGATCCTCAGCTCCTTCCCGACCGCTCCCTTGATTGGCGACACGGGCGGACTCTGGCGACGATTCGCGCGGGCCCTCGGTCAGGCACCCGTGGGCGCCACCGCGATTCGGGTGAGCATCAGTGCCGTGGACGTGCCAGGTGCGGCCTACGACGTGCGGCTGGACAACCTGTCGCTCGTATCGACAGTTTTCTCGGACGGCTTCGAGACCGGCGATTCGAGCCGGTGGAGCGCGACCGTCCCATGATTGCCAAAGACTTTCGCCACATGCTGGAGAGCCGACGATGACCCTGACCACCCGACGATTGCGCCTCCTTTCGATGGTCCTACTCGGTGTCGCCTGTGCGACGAGCCTGCGGGCCGGCGCCACCGACATCACCCAGACCTTCGTCCTGCAGCCGGGCTGGAACTCGGTTTTTCTCGAGGTGCGGCCGGAACCGAATGACGCCGAGGCGGTCTTCGGCGGCCTGCCGCTCGCCAGCGCCTGGGCCTGGAACCCGGCCGGGCCCAAGGTCGAGTTCGTCGATGATCCGACGGAGCGGCTGACCCCCAGCCCGCAATGGCTCGGGTACTTCCCGCGCCCGCGGCCGGAATCGATCCTCACCAACATGTTCGCGGTGCAGGCCAATCGCGCCTATCTGATCAAGATCGACGGCAACCAGCCGGTGACCTGGACGGTCACCGGCGCCCCCGAGGTGCAGAACTACCGCTGGGCACCCGACAGCTTCAACCTGGTCGGCTTTCCGGTCGATCCGCAGCAGCAGCCGACGTTCGGCCAGTTCCTGGCGCCGTCACCGGCGCATGTCGGACAGCCGATCTACCGCCTGGTTGCCGGTCAATGGCAGGAGGTCGTCAGTCCGTTCGGCACCGCGATCCACTCGGGCGAGGCCTACTGGGTCTACTGCAAGGGGCCTTCCGACTATAGCGGGCCGGTCGAGATCGATCTCGAGTCGGGCAAGGGAGTCGAATTCGGCGGCGGACGA
>JBDTQT010000003.1:0-44548 GCA_039932055.1 Thermoanaerobaculia bacterium | reverse complement strand
GCGAGCAGCAGGGGCCGGAAGTGGTGGCGAGAAAGCTCATCGGGACGGCGGTGAAAAAGCTCTTCGAAGGACGCTTCCCCGAGCTCGAGCGCGACCCGGCGGGAACCGTCGACGAGCCCGGACCTTATGCGCCGATCCTCGCCTGGTTCGCGGCCGGCAACGCCGTGACCCTCTCGGACGAGATGCCGTTCGCGGAGTATGAGACCGAGCTCGCCCGCATTCCCGGGCTCACGGCGATGGTGGCGGCGCAGGGCGGATCGCGCGAGCAGCTCGCCTTCTGGGCTGAGCTCGTGCTCGACGGCCTGCACCAGAGCGTCAAGCTCGCCCGTCACGACATCGACAGCACCATAAGTTACAAGGAACTGCTGAAGTTCCAGCTGCTCAAGCCGCCACGCCGCGGGCGGCGCGGCACCGGCGAGATCAACTAGCCGGGGCTTTCTCAGACCAGCCATGCGCCATCGCTACTTCCATCTCGACCCCGACCTGCTGCGCCAGATGCTGGCGGGGATCGACCTCATGCGGCTCTTCAACCAGTTGCTGCTCGCCTCGGCAGGCGACGCCGAAGAGGCGATGGAGTGGATGCGCTATCTCCAGGAGCAGGGCTACATCGACGAGTCGGTGGATCTCGAGGCCTTCTTCGCCGAGCTCGAAAAGCAGCGGCTGCTCGAGAGCGACGGCGAGGGCGGCCTGGTTCTCTCCGGCGCCGGCGAGCGCCAGATCCGCAAGAGCGCCTTCGAGCAGATCTTCTCCGGCCTCGCCAAGGGGACGCCGGGCTATCACGCCATCCGTAGCAGCGGCGAAGGTGTCGAGACTCTGCCCGAGTCGAAGCCGTACGCCTTCGGCGACGACCTGGCCCGCATCGATTCGGTGCGCTCGCTGAGCAATGCCCTGAAGCGCACGCAGGGCGAGCTCGAGCTGGCGGAAGAGGACCTCGAGGTCTTCGAGACCGAGCACCAGACCGCCTGCGCTACCGTGGTGGCGATCGACATCAGTCACTCGATGATCCTCTACGGCGAGGACCGGATCACCCCGGCGAAAACGGTGGCGCTGGCGTTGACCGAGCTCATCACCACCAAGTATCCGAAGGACCATCTCTCGGTCATCACCTTCGGCGACCGCGCGCAGCGCATCGCCATCCGCGACCTGCCCTACCTCGAGGCCGGACCGTTCCACACCAATACCCGCGAGGCGCTGCAGCTCGCACGCGGCCTGCTGACGCGACAGAAACAGCCGAACAAACAGATCATCCTGATCACCGACGGCAAGCCCTCGGCGATCACCGAGAACGGCCAGGTGTACAAGAATCCGTTCGGCCTCGACCTGCGCATCGTCAATCTGACGCTCGAGGAGGCGGACCTCTGCCGGCGGCAGAAGATCGTCATCACGACCTTCATGATCGCCACCGACAACTTCCTGCAGGAGTTCGTCGACCAGCTCACCAAGGTCAATCGCGGCCGCGCCTACTTCGCCTCCCCCGACAATCTCGGCGAGTTCCTCCTCACCGACTACATCCGCAATCGCAAGAGCCGCGTCCGCTGAACCCGGAACGACCGGGCAGCGTTCGGCTCGGGGTCCTGTCTGGCCCGCTTCCCATAGGTGCTCGCGCTGAGGAAGCGCGCTCCGCGCCTATGGGAGCCCTCGGTCCAGCCACCCCTCGTCGGTACCTTGGCTGCTCGAATACCGGGGCGAACCCGCGCAATTGCCACGGCCATCGCCGCCGGCAGCCGAATCCTGGAGAACGCCGCGCGATCAGGCCGCGACTTCGGTCGGCCGGTCGTCGACGATCCGGCCGTCCTGAATCTGCACGATGCGCCGCGTCCGCTTGGCGAGGGCGTTGTCGTGGGTGATGAGGACGAGGGTGTGGCCCTTGGCGGCGAGATCTTCGAACAGCGACATGATGTCCTTGCCCGAGGAAGAGTCGAGGTTCCCGGTCGGCTCGTCGGCGAGCACCAGCGCCGGCTCGCAGGCCAGGGCGCGGGCGATCGCGACGCGCTGCATCTGACCGCCCGAGAGCTCGGTCGGCCGGTGATGCATGCGGTCGGCGAGGCCGACCTGCTCGAACAGCAACTCGACCCGCGCCTGGCGCTCGCGGGCGCCGTCGCCGTGGAAGAGCAGCGGCAGCTCGACGTTCTCGTAAGCGGTGATCTGCGGCAGCAGGTTGAAGCTCTGGAAGACGAAGCCGACCTTGCGGTTGCGGATGTCGGCGAGCTCGTCGACGTCGAGCTCCGCGACCTCCTCGCCGTCCAGGCGGTAGGAACCGCCGCTCGGCGTGTCGAGGCAACCGACGATGTTGAGCAAGGTCGACTTGCCGGAGCCGGACGGACCGACGATGGCGACGAACTCCCCGGCTTCGACCTTGAGTTCGATCCCCTTGAGCGCCTCGACCTTGACCGCCCCGGTGTCGTAGACCTTGCGCAGGTCGCGCATGTCGATGATTGCAGGGACCGTCTCCACGGCGGCAATCTTCTTGCTGTTCCGTCCGACGAACAAGTTCATGATCCTCTACCTCACTCGTAGCGCAGCGCGACCGCGGGTTGGATGGTGACCGCGCGTCGGGAAGGGAAGAAGCCGGCGAGAAAGCCGATCGAGCCCAGCAACCCCACCGTCGTGAAGGCGACCCCGAGCGAGAAGGTCGGGGCGCCCATGAACTCGAGGGCATCGCTGTGCGCTTTCGATTGCAGGAAGGCGAGCAGCTGGACCAGGCCGACGCCAACGACGATGCCGATCAGGCCGCCCATCGCGGTGAGCGAGAGCGATTCGACGACCAACGGTCCGATGACGTAGGACCGTCGTGCCCCGAGCGCCATCTGCACGCCGATCTCCTTCGTCCGGTGTTTGACCACGGCATACATGATGTTGGCGACGCCGATGCCGCCGATGAGCAGCGTCAGGGCGCCGATGATGCCGAGGAAGATCTCGATACCGATGCCGATGTTGGCGGTGATCTTCTGCGATTCGACGGTGTCCCACATGGCGAGCGCACGCTCGTCGGTCGGGTCGAAGCGGTACTTCGACCCGAGGATCTGGTAGAGCCGCTTCTTCACCGCTTCGTTGACCTCCGGACTCGTCGCGCGCACCACCAGGTCGGAGACGTAACGCTTACCGAAAATGGCGCGGAAGGTCGACAGCGGAACCACCGCGTTGTTGGCGTCTGGTCCGCCGTAGGTGCCCATCTGGATCTTCTTCTGCATCACGCCGACGACGATGAACGGCACCTGGTTGATGAAGATCGTCTCGCCGATCGCCTCCTTTTCGGCGAACAGCTCGTCCTTGAGGTCGTTACCGAGGAAGACCACCCGGCGCTTGAGCTCCTCGTCACGATCATTGAGAAAACGGCCGCCCACCTGGGGGATCTGATTGCGCAGCTCGCCGTAGGCCGGCTCCACTCCGACCACCGGCTTGGTGAGGGTCTTGCGTCCGTAGGTCACGGTATTGCCCCACCGCCGCATCTCGGCCGAGGTGAGCGCGAGCTCCGGAATGTTGGCCTCGAGCAGATCTGCATCCTCCGGCAGGAAGCGCAGATTCCGCCCCTGCGGAAATCCGGCGAAGGCCTTCGAAGTCGCCCCCGGCCAGATGACGATGATGCCCTCGCCCAACCCCCGGCTGCCCTTCGTGAGATTGCGCTTCAGCCCTTCGCCGAATGACAGCAGCAGAACGATCGACAGCGTCCCCCAGGCGATGGCGGCGACGGTCATGACCATGCGCTTGCGGTTGATGCCGGCTGTACGCCGGAAGAGCTTGACGATCAGCGGCAGGTTCCACATGGCTACATCCTCAAAGCTTCTACCGGCCGGAGATTGGCGGCTGTGCGCGCGGGAAAGTAGCCCGCCAGCAGGCCGATGGCCCCCAGGATCGCGGTGGTGATGGCGGCCACCTGGAAGGAGATCCGCGGCGTGCCGACGAACTCCTCGAAACCGAGGCTCGGAAAGGCCGCGCAGACGCTCCAGGAGATGATGAAGCCGCAGATCCCGCCGACGACGGTGATGAGCAGCGTCTCGAAGAGAAACTGGCCGACGACGTAGCGCCGCTTGGCACCGAGCGCCATCTTGATCCCGATCTCTTTGGTGCGCTCCTCGACCACGACGTTCATGATGTTGCTCACGCCGATGCCGCCGACGACGAGCGTCAGGGCGCCGACAATGCCGAGGAAACCGCGGAAGGCGAGAAAAAAGGTATCGAGGAACTTCGTCCCCTCCGTGGTGTCCCACATCTGGATCGCCTCGTCGTCACTCGGGTCGAAGCGGTACTTGTGCGCAGCAGTGGCGATGACCGCCTTCTTGACGCTCTCGATCTTCTGCACGTCCTTTGCCTGGAAGATGAGATTCTCGATGTACTTCGAGCCGTAGACGGCGCGAAAAGTGGTCGACGGAATCATCGCCTTGTCCTTGTCGCGTCCGCTGTAGGAGGAGTCCTGCTCCTTCTTCACCATGACGCCGACGACCGTGAACGGCGAGCCGTCGATGCGTACCTGTTCGCCGACGGGGTCGACACCGGCGCCGAACAGGTCGACCGCCAACTGATCGCCGATGAAGACGACCCGACGGCGCTCGTCGAGATCGAGCTGATTCAGGAAGCGCCCGCCCGCCTGCGGGTTCATCGATCGCATCGCGCCGAACTCGACGTTCGAGCCCGAGACGTCGACCGAGAGTGCCTTCTTGCCGTAGGTGATCCGCGCACCGTCCTGCGAATACTCCTCGCTGATGTTGCGGATCCCGTCGACCTCGTTGCGCAGCAGGATCACGTCTTCGTCGGTAAGCTGAATCCGCCGGCCGCGCGGTAGACCCTGCCACGGCTTGCTGGTACGCGAAGGCCAGGCGATCACGATGGCGTCGCCGAGCCCCTTCTGCGCCACCAGTACCTGGTGATGCAGTCCCTCGCCGAAAGCCAGCATCAGAGTCACCGCCGCCGTGCCCCAGATGAGGCCGAAGACGGTCAGAAAGAGCCGCAGCTTCTGCGCGCGGACGTCCCGCAGGAACTGCCGCAGATAGTTGCGCAGGTACATCGTGCTACTCGACTTCCTTGGCCGGCCGCTGGACGACCTTGTCGCCCTCGGCCAGGCCGGCAATGACTTCGAGGTTCAGGCCGTCCGAAAGGCCGACCTGGATCTCCTTCTTTATCGGCTCGTCGTCGGGCCGAGCGCCTGGGATCTCGACCGAGGCCTTGTCCTTGTCCATCGTCACCAGGCGCTCGGGCACCAGCAGCACGCCCTGCTTCTCCTGGATGATGACGTCGGCGTTCGCCGAGTAACCCGCGCGCAAGGTCACGGTCGACTTCGTCGTGTCGATCTCAGCCTCGACGTCGAAGATCGTCGCGCCCTCCTTCTCGCGAGCCTTGGGGGCGATGCGGGTCAGCTTCGCGGGAACCGAGCTCCCGGGCAGGGCGCCGATCTGAATGCGAACCTCCATCCCTTCATGCAGTTTGCCGACGTCGATTTCGTCCACGGTGCCCTTGAACTCGAGGGTCCGCATGTCGGCGAGGGTCATCAGTACGGTGCCCTCCTGGAAGGAGGTCAGCGGCACGACCGGGTCACCCGGGTTCACCTTGCGCTCGAGCACCGTACCGGCGGCAGAGGCCCGGATCACCGAGTCGACGCCGTTGACCTTGCGCACGATCCGACCCTCTTTGAGGAGCGCCAGCTTGTCCTTCTCCTGTTCGAGGGTGATGCGGGCCTGCTCGAAGTCTTTTTGCCGCGCGTCGAAGGCGTCGCGCGCCAGAATGCCGCCGCTCCACAGCGACTTGGTGCGCTCGAGATCCTGCTGCGCGCGGTCATAGGACACCTGGGTGAGCTGCACCCGGCGCTCGGCGTCGGCGAGCTCGAGCGGGGTCGGATCCGGGCTCACCGAGAACAGCGGCTGGCCGATCTCGACGCGATCGCCAACCTCGACGAAGCACTCGTCGATGATGCCGGAGATCTGCGACTTGACCTGGATCTCCTGGTCAGGAACGATCTGCCCGACCGCGAGCGCCTTGTCGATGATGGCGCCGCGCGTGATGTCGACCGACTTCAGTCCCTCCTGCTTGGCGGAGGCGTTGCGGCTGTAGAGAAAGAGGCCGACCGCCGCGATTCCCACCGCCAGCGATCCGACCACGAATTTCATCGGCTTGCCCATTGTCATCTCCTCGTAAGATCCGCCTGCTGCTCACTACGACCGCCGGGAACGGAGGTTTCATGCCCCGCCTGCACGTGGCTCTCGTCGCGCCCGAAATTCACTGGAACACCGGCAACGCCGGCCGCACCTGCCTCGCCGTCGGCGCGCAACTCCATCTCGTCGACCCGCTCGGCTTCTCGCTGGCCGGGCGCGAGGTCCGCCGGGCCGGTCTCGACTACTGGGAGCGCGTCGCAGTCCAGCGCTGGGACGGCTGGACGCACTTCGAGAGCGCGCTCCCCGCTCTTGGCGCACCGTACTTCTTCTCCGCCGATGCGGACCTCGACTATTGGGACGTCGAATACCCCTCGCCGGTTACTCTGGTCTTCGGCGGCGAGAGCCGCGGACTCCCCGGCGAGCTGCGCGAGCGCTATCGCGACCGCCTGGTTCGCCTGCCGATCGCCGACCGTGAGGTACGGTCGCTGAACCTTTCGACCTGCGTCGGGATTGCGGTCTACGAAGTGCTGCGCCAGTGGCGGCGGAGGACCTGAGGCTTCAGCCCTGCAGCCGCTTGGCGAGGTCGTCGACCCGGGAGTTCTTCGGGTCGATCTGCTGTGCCTTGCGCAGATGCTTCTGCGCTTCGCGCGTCTTGCCCGCGGCAAGCGCCCAGTGCCCGAGCGCCGCTTCGCTCTCCGCCTGGGTCGGATCCAGCCTTACCGCTCGGCGGTAGAACCGGCCGGCCTCTTCCACGCGCCCGAGGCGCAGGGAGAGATCGCCCAGGGCGATGTAGCTGAACGGATTCCGGTTCCCCGAGCGGTCGACGAGCGCCAGCAGGTCTTCCGCCTCCTGCTCCCGCCCGACCATGCGCAGGAGGGCCGAGAGGTTCTGGTACGCCGTCACCATCGAAGGATC
Organism: Thermoanaerobaculia bacterium; assembly: GCA_039932055.1. GTDB lineage: Bacteria > Acidobacteriota > Thermoanaerobaculia > Multivoradales > JAGPDF01 > JAGPDF01. The sequence continues at coordinate 37,550 of JBDTQT010000003.1, read as the reverse complement.
CACTTCGAGCGCCTTGCGATAGGAGCTCTCGGCGGCCGCCAGATCGCCGGTGCGGCGTTCGGCGACGCCCAGGTTGATCCATGCCTCCGCCAGCTCGGGGTCGAGCTGCACCGAAGTGCGCAGGAGCCCCAGCCCGGCTTCGGTGTCGCCATCGCGCAGCTCCTCGGCGCCGCGATTCGAGTAGTAGAGCGCGACAGCCGTGAGATCGGAGATCTCCTCGACCCAGCGGTAGGCCCGCACCGGTCGCTGGGCGAAGTCGAGAATCCGCCGCCGGTCCGGAGTGCCGAAGGCTGCCGTGATGTGGGCCGAAGCGACGATCAGGTCGCCTTCGCGCTCGAAGCTCTGGAGATCGGAGACCCGCAGGAGGTAGACCGGCAGGTCGAGCTCCCGCGCCAGAGCGACGAACAGCTGGGAGAAACCGAGGCAGTTCGCCGTTCCGCTCGCGAACACCTCGGCCGCCGTCCCGGTGTGCCCGGCGAGGTAGGTGAGCGGCGAGGTGGAGCGGTTGAGCAAAGACTGGAGGAGCCAGTTGAGCTGTATATCGCCGCGCGTCGAGGTCGGGACCTCTTTCGCCAGCCAGGCGCGCATCTCGTCGGTAGCGGAAAACGGGATGACTACCCTGGCAGGGTCGATGCCGCGCTCGTGGATCTGGTCCTGCAACTCGTGCTGCATCCTCACCCCGAGCCGTTGCGTCGCGCAGCCGGCGCTCAGGACGCAAAGCACGATCGCCGCCAGGCGGAGACTGCAGCGCGTCATCTCTTCCCTCGCCGCAGGCGTCGCGCCCAGGCCTGCGCCGACTCCTCGCCGAAGGCGGTGGCAAGCGCCAGATAGCCGGTGCCGAAGAGCGCGAAGACGACCGCTGCGCGCAGCGTCGGATGCGCCCCCCAGCCCGCCGTCGCGACGGCGGCGGCGGCCGCGGGCAGGGCGGCACCGAGGGCGTAAAGGGTGAAGCGCAGGAAGGCGGGCGACGGCCAGACGAGGCTCGGCAGTTGCCGCCGCGCCGCCCGGCGGAGCGCCCCGAGCTCTACCCAGGCGGCCAGGGTGGCGGCCAGGCCGAGACCGACTGCGCCGAGCCGGAGGGCGCTACCGGGAGAGCCCAGGAGCGCGAGGTCGCCGAGGCGCAGTTGGTCGAGCCAAATCATCGCCGGTAAGCCAACCGCCAGGCTCGTCGCCACTCTCAGCACTGCGATCCGGGCCGGAGTGCGGGTGTCGCCGCGAGCGTAGAAGCCCGCCTGCAGCACCCGCGACGAAGTCGATGCGGGCAGGCCCGCTGAATAGGCAGCGAGCACGAGGTAGACCAGACGGCTCTCAGCGGCACCGAATCCCTTTCCAAACAACTGGAAAATTCCCTCCACGAGTGGCAGACCCAGCAAAAGATACGCCACAAAGCTCGGAAGGTTCAAAAACGCCGCGGTCTCGAGAGCCTGCGCCGTCCCCGCTGCCAACTCGGCTTCGGAGCCGGCGCCGCCGCTCCTCGCCAGGCGGGGCAGCGCCGCCGCCGCCACCGACATGCCGAAGAGGCTCACCGGCAGCAGATAGAGCGTCTGGGCGTAGAAGAGAGCGGCGACCGCACCGGCAGCGAGCAGCGAGGCGAGCAACTGATCCAGGTACGATGAGAGCTGGACGACACCTCGGCCCGCCAGGGTCGGACCGAAGGCAGCGAGGACCTCTCGCAGCGGCCGGAAGGAGAGGTCGAAGGACAGCCGGAACCCCACGAGGTCCCGCCGCAATCCAGGAAGTTGAACCAGAAATTGCAGGATGCCGCCGACGAGGGCTCCCATACAGGCCGCCTCGAGCATCCGGTCCGCGGCTCCAATCGCTCCAATCGTTCCGATCGTTCCAACGGTGCTGCCGGCACCCATCGCTCCACCCTGGCCGGCGATCGCGGCAGCGGCATCCCCGCGGTAGGCCGCCCAGGCGACCGCCCCGACGATCGCGGCGTTCCAGAACACCGGCGAGAAGTACGACAGAAAGAACTTGCCGTGGCTGTTGCGCACGCCCAGCGCCCAGGCCGAGAGCACCAGCGTCGCTGTCATCGGGAAGATCCAGCGTACCGCGGCCACCGCCAGCTCATAGCGATCGACGCTGGCCTGCCCGAGCGCGATGAGCTCGCGGTCGCGCAGGAAGCCGGCGGCGAGAAGACCCACGATCGGCCGGGCGAAGAGCACGCCGAGCGCCGCCGCCCCCCCGGCGGCGGCGACCAGAAGCGAGAAGACCGCGCCCGCGAGACGTCCGGCCTCGTCGCGCTTGCCGGCGGCCAGCAGCCGCGAATAGACCGGGATGAATGCCGCCGAGAGAGTCTGCTCGCCCAGCAGGTTCTGCAGCAGGTTGGGCAGGCGCAGCGCCGCGCTGAAGACGTCGGCGTGCGGCCCGACGCCGAAGAAAGCCCCCAGGGCGCTCGTCCGAAGCAGGCCGGCCAACCGGCTACAAAAAATGCCGATGGCGACGGATAGCGTTCCCCCCGACCTTCCGGTCCCGCGCGTCGACGGCAAGCGATCCTCGGGCGGCTTCAGGAGCCGGCGGGGTTCTTCGCCAGCCAGGCCGACGCCAGCGGCCGCACGATGACCGACTCGGAGTCGAGACCCGAAGCGCTGGCGAGTGCCTTGGTGTACCAAATGCGGGCGTTCTCGCGGTCCCTTTCCCGGGCGTAGGAGTCGGCAATCAGATACTGGATATAAGCGCGATCGGTCTCCGACTGCGAAAGTTGCGCGATGGCCTCGGCGTAGTCCTTGTCCTGGTAGCGGAGGTAGCCGACAAGATAGGGATAGATCCACTTGTAGTGCTCGGCATTGGCCGGGTCGGAGTCCATCAGGGCCTTCGCCTCGTCGGCGAGCCCCTGGGCCTTGCGGACCTCGCGCCGTTGCGCCGCCACCCGCGCTGCACCGTGCAACTGGCGAACGTGCCAGATCGGGCGCTCCTCTACCTTCATCGTCGAGCCCTGGATGATCGCCCAGCCGCGGTCGTACCACTCGAGCGCCGGGCCGCTGCTGCCGGTTTCGAGCAGAACCCGCCCGGCGGCGTTGCAGGCCGCTGCTGCCATGTCCGGACGACCCATTCCCTGCCACATCACCACCGCCTGCTCGGCGCTGTCGAGGCCCTGCGGCAGCTGCCGCAGGTAGGTCTGTGCGTACAGGATCGACATCAGGGCGCGATAGCGGTCGTTGCCGGGGACCGAGGCATCGACCGCCTTCGCCAGGTCGGCGAAGGCGCCGTCCTTGTCGCCCATGAACAGGCGAGCTCCAGCACGTCCAATGAGCGCCGCGACCGGCCGGCCCTGCTCATCGACGGCATGGTTGAAGGCGTTGTAGGCGGCGGTGAAGTCACCGGCGGCGCGCTTGAGGTCACCCACCGTGAGCAGCACGGCGGTGTAAGCCTGATCGAGGGCGACCGCCGCGTTGTACTCCACCAGGGCGCCGGCCGGGTCATTCTGGGCGCGCAGAGCGTCGCCCAGAAATTTGTGCAGCCGCTTGTCGGCACTCTTCGCGGCCACTGCCTCGCGCAGCCTGGCGACCGCCTCCGGCGTCTTTTCCTGGTCGAGCAGCGCCAGACCGGCCGCCGCCGCCCGGATCCAGTGACCCTCCGGAGCGAGCGCTCCAGCGCGACCGAGGTCGGCGGTCCGGGACTCTCCGCGCTCGGCGAGAGCCAACTCGAAGAGCGCTTCCGCCGCGGCCGTCGCGAGTCCGGGACGCGCCGCGTCGAGATCGCCACGGTCGAGCGCGCCCCTGGCCTGAGCGAGAGCGCTCGCTGCCCCCTGGGGCTCTGCGGCCACCCCGCGAGCCGGCAGGAAGAGGCCGCTCGCCAGACCCGACAAACTCGCGCACAGCCAGAGCCATCGCTTCATCGGTTTCTCCTTGGAAGATACCCAGCCAGAGCGTCCATCATGCCGGCACCGTCTCCGTCCGCGTCTGCTGCGTGCGCGCCTCGCGCTGCACGGCGAGCAGCATGCCGGTGAGACCCATCGACTTGCCCAGCGAGAGCTCGCGACCGAAGAGCCACTCAACCACTTCCAGCGGGAGGCGCGTTATCGCCTCGAGCGGCGCCCCGGAGAGCGTGCGGCCGAGGATCGCCGCCAGCGCCTTGGCCGAGATGCCCTGCGGATTCTCGACCGCGAAGTAAAAGTCGAGCCTGCCGTCCGGGCGCGCTTCGGCGAAGACGTAGGCCTGTGATTCGCAGGCCGGGACCCGGTTCGCCTCGGGAAACGGGCGCCGTGCGAGTCGGCCGGGTACTTCGCGATAACCCTCGGCCAGCGCGATCAGCGATTCGATGCGCGCCGCCCGGTCCATCCCGGAAAGTGTGGAGACCAGGTCGCCGAGCTCGGGGAGCGCGGCGATCTCCGGCGGCACTCCGGCGTCAGCGCTCAATCGGCGCGCCCACCAGGTTGCCCCACTCGGTCCAGCTGCCGTCGTAGTTGCGCACCCTCGGATGTCCCAGCAGATAGGTGAGCACGAACCAGGTGTGGCTGCTGCGTTCGCCGATCCGGCAGTAGGCGACGATCTCCTCCTGGCGCGGCAGGCGCTGCTCTTCGAAGTAGATCTGCGCGAGCTCGCCGGCGCTCCGGAACTCCCCGGTCTCGGGCACAATGGCGCGTGCCCAGGGCACGCTCCTGGCGCCCGGGATGTGCCCGCCGCGCAATGCCCCTTCGTTCGGGTATGCCGGCATATGCAGCCGTTCGCCGCTGAACTCCTCGGCGCTGCGGACGTCGACCAGCGGCCGCCCGGCAGCAACGTGAGCGAGCACCGCGTCGCGGAAGGCGCGGATGCGCGAATCGTCGCGTTCCGGCGCGACGTAGGCCGAAGGCGGCCACGAGGGCACCTCGCGAACGAGCGCGCGCCCCTCTTGCCCCCACTTCACGCTGCCGCCATCCATCACCTTCGCCCGGGTGTGCCCGAAAAGCTGAAAGATCCAGAAGGCGTAGCAGGCCCACCAGTTGTTCTTGTCGCCGTAGAAGACGACCGTGGTGTCGTTGCCGATGCCGTGGCGGCGCATCAGCTTCGCGAAACCTGCGCGATCGAGGTAGTCGCGGCGCAGGCTGTCGTTCAGGTCGAGAGCCCAATCGATCTCGACCGCGCCGGCGAGGTGCCCCGAGGGGTATACCAGCGGGTCCTCGTTCGATTCGACGATGCGGACGGATGGATCGTCCTGATGTTCCGCCACCCAATCCGTGGAAACGAGGACTTCCGGATGGGCGTAGCCACGTGCTGCCGGATCGCTCATGGACACCTTTCTTGAGGTGACGAAGTATAGACCGACCGCCGGCGTCCGGGGACCTCCTGCCGATAGACTCTCCCCCTCGTGCCCGCGCCGGAAACCACGCCCCCGCAGCCCTCTGTCGCTGGACTCCGGCCCCGACTCTATGTCGTCGCCCTGTCCCATCTCGACACGCAGTGGCGCTGGACGGCAAGGGATACCGCGGCCGCGTTCCTGCCGCGCACGGTGGACGAGAACGAGGATCGCTTCGACCGCTTTCCGCACTACCGGCTGAACTTCGAGGGGGCCTACCGCTACCGCTTGCTCGCGGAGTGTCATCCCGAGCGCTTCGAACGCGTGCGACTGCGGGTGGCGGAGGGCCGCTGGTTCCCCTCGGGCGCCGCCTGGGAGGCGTTCGACACCAACCTGCCGGCGCCGGAGTCGATCGTCCGCCAGCTCCTCTACGGCACCCGCTACCTGGAAAGCGCGGTCGGCAGAGCCGGCCGCGACCTCTTTCTGCCCGACTGCTTCGGCTTTTCGCAGGCCCTGCCGACGCTCGCCGTCCATTGCGGGATCGTCGGCTTCTCCACCCAGAAGCTGCGCCGGGGGGCTGAGATGCGCTCGGCCTTCGGCGTGCCCTTTCCGTTCGGTCTCTGGGTCGGACCCGACGGCTCGACCCTGCCGGCGGTCCTCGATCCCGGAGAGTACGGCGCCCAGGCCTCGTCCGACCTGGGCGCGGACCCGGTCTGGATCGAGCGCTTCCGCGGGCTCGCCGCAGCCGGCCGTCCAGACGTGCTGATGACCTACCAGGGACTGGGCGACAAGGGCGGTGCCCTTCCCGCCGCGGCGATCCAGTGGCTCGAGCGGGCGCGCGCCGGCAGCGGAGCGCTCGAGGTCCGCCTGGCCGACTCCGAAGAGATCTTCCGCGACCTCGATCCGGAGACGCGGGCGCTCCTGCCGGTCTACGACGGCGAGCTCCTGCTGCGCCTGCACGCCACCGGCTGCTACAGCTCGCGGGCCGAGCTCAAGCGCCGCCATCGCCAGGCCGAGCAGCTCGCCCAAGCCTCCGAGCGCGCGGCTGCCATCGCGCACGCGCTGGGCGTCCGGCCGGGCGATCGCGAGCGGCTGCGCGAAGCCTGGTTGCGCATCCTCGCCCACGAGATGCACGACGATCTCACCGGCACGAGTCTCGTCGCGGCCTATCGCTACTCCGCCAACGATCTGGCACTCTCCCTCAACGAGCTCCGGCAGGAGCTCGAAGAAGCAGTGGGGGCCGTCGCGGCAACGCTCGACACGGCGGCGTCGCGGACGACGGGCACACCGCTTGTCGTATTCAATGCCCTGGGCTGGGAGCGCACTGACCTGGTCGAGGTCGAGCTCGCGGAACCGGCCCTGTCGAGCGGCTCGCTCGCCGTATTCGACGCCCAGGGGCGCGAGGTTCCCTCGCAATGGCACCGGGAAGGATGGATCACGCGAGGCTGCTTCACCGGACATGTTCCTTCACTGGGCTTTTCGCTTTTCGAACTGCGCTGTTCTCTGCGGGAGCCCGCAGACCGGAGGTCCGAGCTCTCGGCCGACGGGAACTTCCTCGAGAACGAGCGCCTGCGGGTGGAGGTCGACACCCAGGGCGACATCGCCAGCATCTTCGACAAGCTCGACGGCCGCGAGCTCCTCGCGGCGCCGATCGGGCTGGAAATTCTCGACAACGTCTCCGAGCGCTTTCCGTCGTGGGAGATCCGCTGGGAAGACACCTCTCGCCCGGCCCGAACGCGGATCGCTGGCCCCGTCCGGACGGTGGCCATCGAACGCGGCGCCGCCCGCGTCGCCATCACGATCGAGCGTACGGCCGAGGGCTCACGCTTCGTGCAGACCATCTCCCTCGCTGCCGGCGCGGCCGGCGACCACGTCATCATCGAAAACGCCATCGACTGGCGTACCGACGGCGCCCTGCTCAAGATGCGGTTTCCCCTGTCGACGCCGGCCGAGCAGGCGCTCTTCGACCAGGGTGTCGGCGTCGCTCGCCGGCCGGTGGCGACGGCGCAGCTCTACGAAGTGCCGGCGCACCAGTGGGCGGCGCTCCGCGCGGGCCCCGACGCCAGTGGAGCCGGGGCGGCGATCGCCAACGACTGCAAGTACGGTTGGGATCACCCCGCCCTCGACACGCTGCGTCTGACGCTGCTCCACACACCGCGAATCGGTCGACGATTCCGCTACCAGGCGCAGCAGGACTTCGGGCACCATGAGATTCGCGTGGCGATCGCGCCGATTCGCGCCGGCGAGTCCCTCGCCGGCACGGTGCGCTTCGCCGAGCGCCTCAATCAGCCCCTGCGCCCATTCCTCGCGCCGGCCTCGCCGGCGCCAGAGCCAGAGGCTCCAACGCGCCCGCAGGGCCTCTCGTTCCTGGCGCTCGACCATGAAGCGGTCGCCGTTCAGGCGCTGAAGCTCGCCGAAGAGGGCGATGAGCTCGTCCTGCGCCTGCGCGAGATCGCCGGCGAAAGCCGGCAGGTCGAGGTTCACACGAGCCTGCCAGTGCAGAACCTGCGCGCGATCGACGGCTGCGAGAGGCCGCTCGCAGCGGAAGCACCGGGGGGAGTCGGGGCGCGAAAAGCTCCAGTAAAAGGACAGACTCTCGTTCCGTTGCGGAGCTTCGGGCTCGCCGCGGTCGCGCTGAAACTGGATTCTCCTTTACCGGTCCTGGCGCGACACAAAACAGGAACGTCCGCGCTCGCTCTGCCCTGGAACAGCTTCGCCGCCACGTCGCGCGGAGAGCGGGCGCGCGGAGGTGGGCTGGATGGGCGCGGACATTCGATTCCGCGCGAGCTCTTGCCCGCTGCGCTCGTGCGGGCGGGGGTGGAGCTCGATCTGTCGCACGCGCGGCGCCCTGGGAAACCCTCCGGCCTGCTCTGCGCCGGCCAGCGGCTCTCGACTCCGGCCGGCTTCTGCCGCCTCGTGCTGCTCGTGGCTGCCTTTCCCGAGGCGCTGGAAGTGGCGTTTGTCGTCGACGGGCTCGCCGTCGCCCGGCGAGTCGCCGGCGGCTTCGCGCAGCTTGGGCGTTTCGACGAGCTCAGGCGGGGGTTCTTCGGGCGACCGACCGGCGCGGTCGTGGACGGATTTCTGCGCACCGAGCCGCTGGCGCTGGCGATACCGCATCGCCACGATCGGCGCGGCAGAATCGAGCCCTGTTCTCCGGTGCAGTTCTTCACCGTCGAGCTCGCCGTCTCGCTTGCAGGCTCGCAGGTCGAACTTCCCCGCAGCGGGCGCCTGGTCGTCCTCGCAGCGGCGGTCAGCGATTCGATCTCTCCCGCGGCCCGCTCGCTGACCCCGGGCGGACTCCTCGGCGGAAGCCCTTGATTTCGCTGTTCTGGCTGCTCTGCGTTCTACTGGTCGCGGTCGGATTCGCCGGCGCCGTCCTGCCGGCGATCCCGGGTCCGCCGCTGGTCCTCCTCGGGCTCCTGGCCGGTGCCGCGGCGGACGACTTCGAGCGCGTCGGTTGGGGGACGCTGGCCCTCCTCTTTCTGCTCACCTGTCTGACTTTCGCCATCGACATCACCGCCACGGCGCTGGGCGCGCGACGCGCCGGCGCCAGCAAGCTGGCGATCGTGGGAGCGCTCGTCGGCTCGCTCATCGGGCTGGCTTTCGGCTTGCCGGGACTGCTCCTGGGGCCGTTCGTCGGTGCGATCGCCGGCGAGTGGCTGGCGCGGCGCGATCTGCGTCAGGCGGGCAAAGTCGGTTTCGCGACCTGGCTCGGAATGCTGCTCGCCGCGGTGGCGAAGCTGGTGACCCTGCTGCTCATGGTGGCGATTTTCGCGCTCGCCTGGTGGCTCTGACCCGGGCGCCGAGTCAGAAGAAAAGACCGGAGCTGTCGAGGACTTCGATCACCTCGAGCTCCTGAATCCGCCAGACGCCCTCGTCCTCGCGCCAGGCGAGGCGAAGCCGCAGGCGTTCCCGTCCGGGGCCCCCCTGCCGTAGACCCACCGCTTCGACCTCCGCAGTCAGCTCGGCGGTAGCGTTCGGACGCAGCTTCACCTCCACCTCGGAGGCCGAAACGGCGATCGTCTCGGCGCTCCCGCGGTAGCGATCGACAACCGCCATGAGCTGCTGGCGGCTGTCGATGGTGCCTTCGTACGGCTGCGCCAGGATGACGAAGCCGTCGGCGAACATCTGCGAGACAGCGCGGGCGTGAGCCAAGCGGTCGAGCGTCCCCTCGGAGCCCCCGGGGCCGTTCTTCTCGATCGCGCTCTGCAACGCTTCGAACTGCGCCAGGATCCGGCGGCGATCGCTCGTCCACCAGTGAACGATCGCCGCCAGGGCAATGGCCAAAGCAACGACGGCGAGGATGCGGACGAGCCCTGGCTTCACTGTGGACTCACCCGGTTCCCCGGTGCGGTGCGCGACACCGCAGTATCAGACGAGCCTGGCGTTGAGGACGATCTCGATGCTGGCCGACAGCGCCTTGGAGATGATGCAGTTGGCCTTGGCGCCTTCGGCCTGCTCGGCGAAAGCTGCGGCGTCGATGCCGGGCACTTCCGCTTCGCAGTCGAGCTCGATGCGGGTGATCGCGAGACCGGCGTCGTTCTTGAGCAGCTGGACTCGCGCCTCGCTCGCCACGCGCTTCGGCGAGAATCCCGCCCGGCCGAGGCCAGCGGCGAGCGCCATCGAGAAGCAGCCGGCATGCGCCGCCCCCAGGAGCTCCTCGGGGTTCGTCCCCGTCCCCTCTTCGAAGCGCGACGAGAAGGAGTAGCGGCCCTCGAACGCACCGCTGCCCAGCTTGATCGATCCGTTTCCGTCCTGCAGTCCGCCGTTCCAGACGGCGTTCGCTTTGCGAATGGCCATGAGTCTTCCTTTCCTCAGAAGCCGACGCGAACCGTCGCGCCGAAGGTAATCGTATCGCTGTCGTAGTTATCCAGATCTTCCCACTTCAAGAAGCGGTAGTCGGCGTTGATGTCGAGGTGCAGCTTCGGCAGCAAGAGGAAGTCGACCCCCGCCTTGGCGATGTAGAACGGGTCGGACCAGCTGCCGCTGGCGAAGTCGGAGTAGGTCACGCCCACGCCGAGGCCACCGTAGATTCCGCGTCCGGCGAGAACGTAGACCTGCGGCGAGATCGCCCAGTCGTGCGAACCCTGGAAACCCTTGTCGAAGTACTCCGCCGCGGCCTCGAAACGGATGAAGCCGGCGAGGTATTGATACGACACCACCTCGGAGAATCCGTCGTCCTGGACCTCGAAGTCCGGGAAGTTGTCATCGAGCTGGTTGACACTCTGCCAATAGTGCAGCCCGCCGCCGATGCGGTGCTCTCCCGCCGCAGCGGGCGCGGCGAAGCCAGCCGCGAGGAGCGCCAGCGCGCAGGTCCAATGCCAAGTCCTGTTCATCGGTCTTCGGTCCTTTCCGGTTCTGTTGCCCTGGATCGCGGGTCGTTGCCCGCAGCGGCGCGAGCCTACCAACAATCAGCCGCCGGCCTCCCGACCGGCGTAGCGCCGCCGGAGACGCAGGAGGCCGCCGTCACGGGTGCGGTCGAAAGCGGCGAACGCCGCGAAATAGGCGCTCGAACCGGCCGGCTCGCCGTTGATCTGCTCGACATCCAGACCGCGCTCGGCGTCCACCGCGCGGGTGAGGGCCGAACGCAGCGGTTCGAGGAGCTCCGGCAGACCCGGGTCGTCCGCGGGCACCGCGAACTGAATCTCGCGCCCGCCGCGCGCGAAAACCGCGCCCAGGCGGGAGCCGCGATAGGCGAGCCGCGTCGAGGCCGACCGCCGCGGCAGCGTGCCCTGCAACCCGGGCAGGTCGAGTCCGCAGGGCGACGCCGGATCGAGCGCCGAGCACCACCAGTTGGCGCCTGCGGGAAGCCCTTCACGCAGCCGCCGCAACGCCCCGGGCGAGGCGAACTGCAGACCCGGAACACCCTCGAAGAATCGTCCGGCGACGATCTCACCGGCGAGCTCGAGGCCGCGCAACGCCCGCGCGACGCGGCTCCAGGCGAGCGCTGGCTGCTCGGCCGCGAGCAGCTCGCGAAAGAGTATGCCGTAACGGTCGAGCAGGAGCCGCGCACGCTCGCGGCTGCGCTCCTCCTCGACGAAGGGGTCGGCGGCCTCGCCAGTATCGCGTGCACGACCCGCCATGAGCGCCAGCCATCGACCGGCGAGCGGTTGACTCCCCTGCCAGCGGCGAAAGAGCCCCCGGCGACCGCCGCGTCCGCTGCCTCCGCCGGCCATCTCCTGCGGGATCGGCGCCTCGACCCGGAAACCGTTCTGAATCCCTTGGCGGAGCACGCGCAGCGACGTGCAGGTCGCTCCGCCCCGCCAGGCGAGAGTCCACAGCGCCTCGGTCACCATGGCGAGGGGGAGGCCGCTGCGCTCGACGAGCTCGCCGACTTCGAGACCGCGAGGCTCGCGGACGAGCAGTTCGCTCACGACCTCGGCAGCCGAACCCGGTTCCGCGTCTTCGGCGACAGCGACCGGTGACTGGAAGAGGTCAAGATCGGGCCGGAAGGCAAGGGCGATCCTCTCCCTGCCGGCGCCGAACCAGACGAGCTCGCTCGCCTCGACCAGACCGTCCAGCCAGGCCGGGTAGTACGGCTCGAGCCGGGCTGGGAGGAGAGCGCTCTCCCAGAGCCCGGCCGGGGCCGGAAAGCCGAACAGGCGCTCGAGAGCGGCCTGCAGTCCCTCGCCCCCCGTCGTGCGCTCCGCCAGTCCTTGCCAGCACGCCAGGAACAGCGGCAGCTCGGTGAGCGCCAACGGCTCGAACACCGGGCGCGCCGCCGCCCGGCGCCAGCGCAGCAGCGTTTCGACGACGCCGACGGTCGCCACCTGCGTCGTCGCTCCCTCCTCATGGTTCTCGAGCAGCTCCCCGACGATCACCCGCTCGCCGGCGGCGAGCGGCGCGAGCGCCGCTTCGGCGGCGCTGCGCGAAAGCCCCCACGCGACGGCGACTCGCTCGACCGCGACGGGTGGCTGGTAGCGCAGCCACTCCTCGAGCAGCCCTGAGAGCCTCGCGCCGGTCGCAGCCGGCGTCTGCGCGTCGGCGAGGCGCACGAGATTCTCGCGCGCGACGACGGTCTCGCCGCAGTCCGGGGCGAGAACGAGCGTCGCGAGCTTCTCGCCGGCAGCCAGCTCGGCGAGCATCCCGGCCGTCCCCCCCGGCCGGTCGCGTTCGATCGCCGCCAGGAGCTCCCGCCACTCGGCCGGCGGCAGGAGCAGGCGCTCCTTCACCCATTCGAGCAGCTCGCTCGCGCTCTGGGGCGCATAGCCGGGCAGGAGACGCTGGAGCTTCTGGCGCAGCTCCTCCGCCAGGCGCGGAGCGATCCGCGGGCGCTCGCCGCCGAGCGCGACCTCGCGCAAAAGATCACCGCGTACCGAGGTCCCACGCCGAGCCCCCGGCGCGTCGTCCTCGTACATCAGCTCGTTGGTGCGCCGCCAGATCAGCCCCGCCGCGAGCGGCGAGGGGCGCTCGCTGCGCACGCTCGCGAGCTCGATCTCGCCGCGCTCGACCTCTTCGAGCCGCCGGCGCAGCGATTCGAGGTCGAACTCGTCGTGCAGCGAACTCCGCCAGGTCTCCAGAGTGACGGGAAAGTCGTCGAAGCGCGCCACGGCGTCGAGCAGTTTCTTGGCGTTCTCCCGCGAGACCCATAGCGGCGTCCGGCGGCGTGGGCCGGCACGCGGCAGGAGCAGCGCGCGCTGGGCGTTCTGGCGGAACTGGGCGCCGAAGAATCCGGAGGACTCGAGGCGCGCTCGCAGGAGATTCTCCAGGCGCTCCGGCTTCACGAGGGCGAAAAGTGCCCGCGCATCGGCCCCCGTCGGCAGCACGAGAAGGACCGCGTCGTCGTCGGCGAGAGTCTCGATCACGCCGCCCTCGGCCTCCTCCCATGCCGCCGCCAGCGCCAGGGCGAGAGGCCGGTTGAGCGTTCCGCCCCAGAAGGTGTACAACACGACCTGCCGCCGTCCCTCCCCCGGACTCCCCTGTCCGCCAGAGCCGTGCTCGCGGGTCTCCTCGAAGATCAGACGATGGCGATGCGGCAGGATGCCGCCCAACGCCGCCCGGGACTCGCTCAACAGGCGGACGAGCTCGGCCGCCGCGGCCGCGTCGAGGGCGTATTCCTCCGCCAGGGCGGCGGCGAACCCCGTTCGCTCGAGGTCGCCATCGGCCCGCTCCAGCAGGCGGCCGATCTGCTCCGAAAAGAGGGCGCCGCGATCTCGCGCATCCGCCCGCCAGAACGGCGCGAGCATCGCACCGCCGCGCGCCGGCGTCACGAAGACCTCGTTCGAGGTGATGCGCTGGATGCACCAGGACTGCGTTCCGAGGAGGAAGGTGTCGCCGAGCGCGCGCTCCCAGACGAACTCCTCGTCGAGCTCGCCGAGACGGGCGTTCGACTCCTCGATACGGAGCTGGAAATAGCCACGATCGGGAATCGTCCCGCCCGACTGCGCGACCAGCCGCGCCGCCCCCGGCCGCGCCGCGATCGTGCCGTCCAGCCGGTCGAAAGCGATCCGCGGGCGGAGTTCGGCGATGCGGGCATCGGCGTAGCGCCCGGCGAGCATCTCGACCACGAGGTCGAACTGCCGCCGCGAAAGCTCGTGGTACGGCTCGCTGGCGCGCAGGAATGCATGGAGATCGTCGGCCCGCCAGCGCTCGTGCGCCACCATGCCGACGATCCACTGCGCGAGAAGATCCAGTGGTGCGCGCACCGGCTGGATCGGCTCGATCTCGCCGTCGAGCACCGCCCGGGCGGCCACGGCGCACTCCAGGAAGTCGCGCGCGTGGGTCGGATAGAGCCGTGCCCGGCTGATCTCGCCGACCGAATGCCCGGCACGGCCGACGCGCTGCGCCGCCGACGCCAGCGAACGCGGCGACTGCACCAGGAGGACCTGATCCAGCGCCCCGATATCGATGCCGAGCTCGAGCGAGCTCGTCGCGACGAGCGCTGGCAGGTCGCCAGCCTTGAGCCGCTTCTCGATCGCGCCGCGCAGCTCGCGCGACAGCGACCCGTGGTGCGACCAGGCGATCTCGCGCGATCCGCCGTCGTTGATCAGGCGGGTGATCTTTTCGGCCAGGCGGCGGCTGTTGGTGAACACCAGCGTCGAGCGCGCCTCACCGATCCGCTGGCGGAGATCCTCGGCCAGCGCTGTCCACAGCGTGTCGCCCTCGCGTCTCTCGCCAGGGAGCGCGGCGAGCGCGGGAGGAAAACGCACCGCGACGTCGTAGCGCTTGGGTTGGCTGGATTCGACGATCGTCACCGGGCGCCGTACGTAGAGCGGCTGGTCGTCAGCGCCGCGTTCCAGCCGATAGCCGCCAACCCAGGCGGCGATGCGCTCGAGCGGCCTGACCGTCGCCGACAGTGCGATGCGCTGGAACTCCCCGGCGAAAAGGACCAGGCGGTCGACCGCGGTGATGAGATGCGTCCCGCGCTTCCCTGCCGCCACGGCGTGGATCTCGTCGAGAATCACCGTGCGCAGGCCGGCGAAGAGCGCCGGACCTGCCTTCGAGTTGACCAGCAGGTTGAGGCTCTCCGGCGTCGTGATGAGGATCTCCGGCCGTTGTCTCACGATCTTCTGCCGTTCGCCCGGGGGCGTGTCGCCGCTCCTCGTCGCCACGCGGATTCGCGGCAGCTCGCTCCCCGCCGCCCGGAAGGCCTCGGCGATTTCCGCCAACGGCTCGGCGAGGTTGCGTTCGATGTCGGCGTTCAGCGCCTTGAGCGGCGAGACATAGAGGACCCGCGTCGTCCCTTCCTCCCAGGCGCCGGTCGCCAGCTGCTCGAGCGCCCAGAGGAAGGCAGTGAGCGTCTTGCCGCTGCCGGTCGGGGCGGTGAGCAGGACGTTGCGGCCGTCGGCGATCGGACCCCAGGCGAGCCGCTGGACCTCGGTCGGCGCGCCGAAGCGCCGCTCGAACCAGCTGCGGATCCTGGGATCGAAAAGCTCGAGGCTCACGCAGCGAAGCTTAGCCGACCGATCGGGCAGGCACGATGCCGCGACGAGGGGCTAAAATGCCCTTCTCGACCTCTTCCGGAAGGAATCCGCCATGTCGACGCTGAACGGAAAGACCCTCCTGATCACCGGCGCCTCGCGCGGCATCGGACTCGCGATCGGCCTGCGCGCCGCCCGCGACGGCGCCAACGTCGCGATTCTCGCCAAGACCACCGAGCCGCATCCCCGCCTGCCGGGGACGATCTTCACCTCCGCCGCGGAGATCGAGGCCGCGGGCGGGAAGGCGCTGCCGCTCGCCTGCGACATTCGCGAAGAGGCGCAGGTCAAGGCCGCCGTCGACGCGGTCCGCTCCCGCTTCGGCGGCATCGACATCCTGGTCAACAACGCCTCGGCGATCAGCCTGACGCCGACGCTCGATACGCCGATGAAACGCTTCGACCTGATGTTCTCGGTCAACGTCCGCGGCACTTTTCTCTGCTCCCAGGCCTGTCTGCCGGACCTCAAGAAGGCGGCCAATCCGCACATCCTCAATCTCTCTCCGCCGCTCAACATGGACAAGAAGTGGTTCGCGGGACATGTCGCCTACACCATGGCCAAATACGGCATGAGCATGTGCGTCCTCGGCATGGCCGAGGAGCTCAAGGGCGACTGCGTGGCGGTGAACGCCCTTTGGCCGCGCACCGCGATCGATACCGCGGCACTCGCCATGCTGGGCGGCTTCGTCTCGGCGGCGAACAGCCGCAAGCCCGAGATCCTCGCCGACGCCGCGCACTGGATCCTCACCCAGCCGGCGCGCGAGTGCAGCGGCAACTTCTTCATCGACGACGAGGTGCTGACGCGCTCCGGCGTCACCGATCTCGACCGCTACGCCGTGGAGCCCGGCCAGCCGCTGATCGCGGACTTCTTCCTGTGAAGGTCACTTCGGCCTGCCCGCTGGATTGCCCCGACGCCTGCAGCCTCGACGTCACGGTCGAGAACGGGCGCGTCA
The DNA here is from genome assembly GCA_039932055.1 of Thermoanaerobaculia bacterium. Lineage (GTDB taxonomy): Bacteria > Acidobacteriota > Thermoanaerobaculia > Multivoradales > JAGPDF01 > JAGPDF01. Next base: position 21,461 of record JBDTQT010000003.1, on the reverse strand, counting down.
CCAAGCTGGACGGTGCCCGCGACCGCAATCCGGTAACGGAGGGCTACATCTGCGCCAAGGTGCGGAAGTTCCCGGAGCAGCTCTACGGCAAGGAGCGCATCCTCGAGCCGATGCTGCGCGTCGGCCTCAAAGGCGAGGGCGTGTTCGAGCCCCAGTCGTGGCAGCAGGCGTTGTCGATCGCCGCCAAGCGCCTGGTCGAAACCCGTGACCGATTCGGCGGCGAGTCAATCCTGCCGTACAGCTACGGCGGCTCGAACGGTTACCTGTCGCAGGATTCGACCGACGCCCTGCTCTTCCATCGCCTGGGCGCCTCCCGCCTGGCGCGCACGGTGTGCGCCGCGGCCACTGGAAGGGCGGCGATGGGGCTCTACGGCAAGATGGAGGGGGTCGCCATCACCGACTATCCGGCGGCGCGCCTCGTCGTGGTCTGGGGGGCGAACCCCGCCGTGTCCGGTATCCATCTCGTGCCGCCGATCCAGGCGGCCTGCGACGCCGGCGCCAAGCTGGTGGTCATCGATCCCCGCGCTACGCCGATCGCCAAGCAGGCCCACCTCCACCTGGCGATCCGCCCGGGCACCGACCTGATCGTCGCCTTGGCGGTGATTCGCGAGCTCTTCGCCACCGGCCGCGCGGACCGCGACTTCCTCGACCGCCATGCCACGCGCGCCGACGAGCTCGAGCGCCGCGCCGCGCCCTGGACGTTGGCGCGCGCCGCCGAGGTTGCAGGCGTTGCGCTCGTCGACCTCGAGCGCTTCGTCGATCTCTACGCCACCCTCTCGCCGGCGGTCGTCCGTTGTGGCTGGGGACTCGAGCGCAATCGCAACGGCGGCTCCGCGGTCGCTGCAGTGCTCGCCCTGCCTGCCGTCGCCGGCAAGTTCGGCGTGCGCGGCGGCGGCTACACCCTCTCGAACTCGACGGCCTGGAAGATGAACGCGCAGGCGATCTCGGGGCCGGAGGCTCCGACGCGCATCATCAACATGAATCGGCTCGGAGCGGCGCTGACCACGACCAAGGAGAGACCGATCCACCTGCTCTTCGTCTACAACTCGAACGCCCTGATGACGACGCCCAATCAAACGCTCGTCCGCCGCGGCCTCGAGCGCGAGGACCTCTTCACCATCGTCTTCGATCAAGTCCTCACCGATACCGCCCGTTATGCCGACCTCGTCCTGCCGGCGACCACCTTTCTCGAGCACCACGAGCTCGCCCGGGGCTACGGCGCCTTCGTTCTGCAAAAGATCGCCCCGGTCGTCCCTCCGATCGGCCAGGCGCGCTCGAACTACAGCGTCTTCGCCGACCTCGCCGTCCGCACCGGCGTCGCTTCGGCCGACGAGATCCCGACCGAAGAGCACGCGATCGAGCTGATCCTCGATTCGAGCGGGCGCGGCGCCGACCTGCAGGCAGAGCTCGCGGCGCAGGGCTTCGCCCGTCCAACGGGAGGTGATCGTCCGGTGCAGTTCGTCGACGTCTTCCCGAAGACCGACGACCGCAAGATCCACCTCGTTCCCGTGGCGCTCGACGCGGAAGCGCGCGAGGGCCTCTACACCTACCAGGAGGATCCGGGCTCGGCGCAGGCTCCGCTGACGCTGATCTCTCCGGCGACCAACCGCACGATCAGCTCGACGCTCGGCCAACTGCGCAAAGGCCCGGTGGCGCTCGAGATGCACCCTGCGGACGCCGCCGCACGGGGCCTCGCCGACGGCCAGCACGTCAAGGTGACGAACGCTCACGGCGAAGTCCACTGTCGGCTGCGACTGTCGCACGATCAGCGTCCGGGCGTCGTCGAGCTGCCCAAGGGACTCTGGGCGCACAACACCGACAACGGATTCACCGCCTGCGCTCTCGCCCCCGACAGCCTGACGGACATCGGCGACGGTGCCTGCTTCAACGACGCGCGAGTCGAGGTCTCCCCCGCCTGACTCGAAATCTCTAGCGCTTGTTGTAGGTGGAGTAGCCGGCGACGACGGCGCGGCGAAGGTCGGCGGCGGTGCTCTCGAAAGGGACGAGGAGCACGGTCTTGTTGCCCACCTGACGCAGCACCGGATCGGCCGGGAAGCGGCAGTCGCCCGCCGGGCAACCGCGCCCCGGCAGACAATCGGCCGCTACACCGGCGCTCTGCGCCTCGTAGCGGTAACCGGTAAAACGCGCCCCCGCCGGCAGTTCGACGGCGATGACCCGACAGCCCGCACCGGCCGCAGCCAGATCGGCCGAGAGCTGCGCCACGGCGCCGAGCTCGACGGATTTCAACTTCTCGGCGAGGTCTGCCGGACAGCCGGCCGCCGCGCCCCCCGGGATCGCCGCCTCCCCCCACTCCGCACTCTCGCCCGCCGGGCATTCGACGCACAGCCGAGGCCGCGCCGCGGCTGGAGCGGCAGGCGGCGCTGACGGCGCTGCAGGCACTACGTCGACCGGGGCCACTGCAGGAGCCGCCGCCAAAGCCGTCGGCGGGGCTGCCGGTGGAGCTGCCGGAGGCGGAGTTGCCGGTGGTGGAGTCCTTGCTGGCGAAGGGGCGGGAGCCGCTGGCGACGGCTGCGCCGGCACCGCCGGTGGCTGCACCATCGGGGGAACATCCTTCACTGGCGCCTTTGCTGCTGGAGAAGCCGGCACCAGCGCAGGTGCGGGTGCCACCGCTGCAGCAGGAGGCATTTCCTTTACTGGAGCTTCTTCTATCGCCGTGGCGGGAACGGTTGCCGGCGCAGGAGCGACCGGCGCAGGAGCAGGAGCAGGAATTTCCTCTACTGGAGCCTTCACTCTCGCTACGGCGGGCACGGGTGCACGCGCAGGAGCCACCGACGCAGCAGGTGGATTTTCATTGACTGGAGCTTCTTCTATCGCTGCGGCCGGCGCGGGCGCGCCGCCGCGGCCACGGACGAACTTGACCTTCATCGTCGCGGTGGCGCCCGGCGCCATGAGGTGCGATGCCGACTGCACGACCGGCTTGCCGTCGGCGGAGAGCGCGAGCTCGGCGCGGTAGCTCATGTGGCCCGCGTGGCGGATCTCCGCGCTCCACCTGCCGGCGGCCAGGCCGCCGATGTTTGCCTTGCCCGAGGTGTCGGTGAGCACCGAGGGCAGGCTGCCGCCGCCGTCGGGCGACAGATAGACCAGAAGGACCTCCGCTCCGGCGAGGTTCCGGCCCTTGGCGTCCTCGACCTGCACTTCGATCGCCGCGGGGCCACGCCAATCCTGGGCGCCGGCCGCGGCCGGCAGCACCAGGGCCGCCAGGAGGAGGACTGTCTCGCGCATCGCTGTCTCCGATCCTAACGCAGGCAGCCGGTTGGCGTCCCGATCAGAGCCGGCCGGTCGGCGTGACCTTGACCGGCGTGGCCGCCGCGCCCTCCGCCGGGGGCGTGAAGTCCTCGCCCGGGTTGATGAACCGGTCGGTTTCCAGCCGGTACTGGCGATCGTGCAGCTGCTTGTAGCGCCCGTCATGGGCGATGAGTTCGCGGTGAGTGCCGTGCTCGACAACCTCGCCCTCCTCGATCACCAGAATCTGGTCGGCGGCGCGAATGGTCGAAAGCCGGTGAGCGATGACGAAGGTCGTCCGGCCGGCCCGCAAGGTAGCGAGACCGTCCTGGATCATCGCTTCGCTCTCGCTGTCGAGGCTCGAGGTCGCCTCGTCGAGGATCAGAATGGTCGGATTGGCGAGCACGGCGCGGGCGATCGCCACGCGCTGGCGTTGACCACCGGAGAGCTTGACGCCGCGCTCGCCGACGATCGTCTCGTAGCCTTTCTCGAACCCTTCCACGAACTCGTCGCAGTGCGCCACCTTCGCGGCCGAGAGGATCTCGTCCCGGGTTGCATGCGGACGCGAGTAGGCGATGTTCTCGGCGATCGAGCCGTCGAACAGGAAATTGTCCTGGAAGACCGCGCCCAGATGCCCGCGGTAGTCGCGCAGACGGAGATTCGCGAGATCCTCGCCGTCGACCCGGATCCGCCCTCGGGTGGGGCGGTGGAAGGCCATCACCAGCCCGATCAGGGTGCTCTTGCCGGAACCCGAGGAACCGACGAGAGCCGTCGTCGAGCCGGCCGCGGCGCGGAACGAGATGCCGCGCAACACCGGCGTGTCGGCCTGATACTCGAACCAGACATCCTCGAACTCGACCTCGCCGCGCAGCTTCTCTACCGGCAAACGCGCCGCGTCCTCGTCGTCTTCGGTGGTCTTGCCGAAAATCTCGCGAATGCGGTCGAGCCCGGCGAACGCCTCGGTCAGCTGGGTGCCGATCGCCGCGATCTCGGCCACTGGCGCGACCAGCAGACCGCTGAAGAAGATGTACATGATGAAGTCGCCGAGGGTCATCGCGCCGGCGAGGATCGCCCGTCCGCCGACCAGCATCATGATCACGCCGACGACCCCGAGAAGAGCGGTCGAGGCGCTCGTGACGCCGGCGATGCCGCTCATCGTGCTGCGGATGTTGCCGAACAGCTTGTCGATGCCGCCGCCGAAGACCTCTTCCTCGAACTTCTCCGCCGTGTAGGCCTTGACGACCCGCACGCCGCCCAGCGACTCGGCCAACCGACCGGTGATCTCGGCCTGGATCTTGTTGCGCTCGCGGAAGATCGGCCGCAAGCGGCGGAAGGCGTACGAGAGCATGCCGGCGAAGAGCAGGATCACCGCGAGGATCGCCGTCGTGAGACGCCAGTTGAGCCAGAAGAGCACGCCCAGCGCCAGCGTCGCCGTCACCAGTCCGCCGATCAGCTGCACCAGACCGGTGCCGACGAGGTTGCGGATTCCCTCGGCGTCGCTCATGACGCGCGAGATGAGCTCGCCGCTCTTGGTACCGTCGAAGTAGCTCGTCGGCAGGCGCAGGACGTGGGCGTGCAGGCGCTTGCGCATTTCGGCGATCTGCTTCTGGGCGGCAATGCCGAGCAGGTTCGCGAGTCCCCAGCCGGTGGCCGCCTGAACGAGTGTCGCCGCCCCGGCGGCGAGCGCCAGCGGCAGCAGCAGACCGCGATCGCCCTTGCCGAGCACGTCGTCGATCAGATACTTCGACGATGCCGGCAGGACCAGGCCGGCGAGCCGGCCGATCAGCATCAGCAGCAGTGCCCAGCCGAGCCGCCGGCGCTGCTGCCAGACCAGAGTCTTGGCCTCGCGCCAGACCGATTCGAGCTTCAGTTTGGGCTTCTTCTTCTCCGGCGCCGCCTCACTCATGAACCCTCGATGGCGCGCAGGATCTGCGCGCCGGTCACGATCGACAGGACGATCGACAACGCCGTCAGAACGAGACAGACGAGTGCCCAGAACATGTGGGTCGTGCGCTCCGGCTTCAGCGGATCGAGAGCGCGCGCGGCGCCGAATCCGCCGAGGAATCCGCCGGCGTGCGCCCAGTTGTCGACTCCCGGCATGATGGCGCCGAACAGGAACATCACCACCGCCCAGGTCCAGACCTGCTGATGCATCGCGCGCTGGCCGGTGCGCCGGCCGTAGCAGACGAGCGCACCCAGCAGACCGAAGATCGACGCCGACGCGCCGACGGTGAACGGCGCGTGCGAGCCGAGAATCGGAATCGCCGGCAGAAAGGCGCTGGCCGTGGAGCTCATGCCGAATCCGACGATCGACGCCGCGGTCCAGACGAGGATCATCCGGCCGGCACCGTAGAGCTCGGCCACCGGACCCGCGAGCTGCCGCACCCACATCATGTTGAAGAGGATGTGCAGCAGCCCGCCGTGCAGCCACGAGGCGCTGAGCAGTGTCCACACGTGCCCGAGGCCATAAACCGGCAACGCGCCACTCGCGCCGAGCAGGAAGAGCGCCCGGGTGTCGGGGGCGAAGAGCTGCATGAATCCACCACTCGGGTGCAGTGCTCCCGGGGACATCAGAACGCTGACGACGTAGAGGATCGAACAGCCGCCGATGAGCAGACGAACGAATCCGAGGTCGGCACCGAGACGGCGCAGGAGCGGCGCGAATCCCCAGAGTGACGGATTGCTCGCGCCGCAGTGGAAGCAGCGCTCGTCCTTGACACCGACCAGTCGCCCGCAGGAGGCGCAGACAACCGAGCCGCTGGTCTGTCGTGCGAAGAGGCTCAGGGCCGGCCGCTCAGGGCTTCTCGTTGTAGGTCACGAGGGCCTGGGTTTCGCCGTCCTGGGCCGCGGCGGTGATCGACAACTGGCGCTTGCCGGAGTCGATCGTCGCGGTAAGTGTACCGCTCGGCGCGCCGTTGAACGACAGGCTCGCCTTCTGGACCTCGAAGCCGGCTTCCTTGAGCTTCGCCTCGTAGAATGCCGTGACGACGTCGGGTGCGTCCGCCGTGCGCAGGGTGAAAGTGCCCGACTTCTCCCCCTTGGCTTCGATGTTGGCGAGGCCCTCGCTGCGCCCTCCGGGATAGGTCGGAATCCACTCCGGCGTCTTGCCGCCGCCGGCGCCGAAGACCGCCGTACCCTGGTCGGTGACGACCTTCATCTGGCCGCCGTTCTCGCCCGTGGCGTCGATGTCGATGTTGGTCTTCTCGCCATCCGCGGTGATCGAGAACTTCCCGGCTTTGATGTCCTCGAGATTGAACGTGACCTCTTTGCCGGTCTTCTTCTCGCGTACCGTGATCGTTCCGGCGGCCGGATCGGAGGAGATCACGTCGACTTCGGGATTGAGGCGCATCGCGATTGCCGCCGCCCTCACTGTCGCGGCATCGGGATTGGATTCGACTTCCTTGGCAAAATCGGAGAGGCCTCCGATGGTCTTCTTGGCGAAGTAGCCGCCGACGACGACGCAACTCCCGACCAGAAGAAACAACAGAACTCCGCAACCGAGGAGCACTTTGACGACGGTGGACATGCCCTTCTTCGGAGCGGCTTCAGGGGTGAGAGGCTGATTCATGATGTCGGCTCCTTGCCTGGAAGATCGTGACGATAAATCAGATTAACACGCGGATCGCCTTCGCCCCCGGACGATGTCCGCGAGCTACTGGAACTCGCCCCGCACATTGTCCGGGAGCTCGTTCTGGTCATCGGTGCGGCGAATGAGACCGTGGTGCCTGAGCAGGCCGCCGGCCTTGCGCACCGCCTGGAGCAGCCCGGCGCCCGGTCCGGAACACCTCACCGTGATGGCGGTTTCGCGCGCCAGTTCCTCCCAGGTTCCCGCCGGAACGACCGAGTGGATCCCTTCGTCGGCGAGGACGACCACCCGGCGCTCGAAGGCCGAAACCGCGATCAGGATGCCAGTCCGGTCGCGCGTGCTGAAGACCGAGTGGACGAGAAAGGCCTCGCGCGCCCGCTGTTGCAACCGGCGCTCGAGCACAGCGGAACCGCACAGCCAGCGCCGGAACGGAGGGACGAATCGCGCCAGCATCGCGCCGCCGAGCAGTCCGCAGGAGACGTAGAGCAGCATCCAGACCGGTCGAGTGATCCACAATGGGCGCAGCTGATCGAAGGCCGCAGCCGCCGCCGCAGCGGCGAACGCGGCGAGCGCGGCACCCTTCCAGTAGGCGAACTGGTAGTCGTCGGCGCTCGCCAGCGCGAGCGCCACGATCTCGCCGCCGGTCTGGCCTTCGGCCTCCGCCACGGCGTCGCGGATGGCGGCGGCCTCGGCGGCGGAGATGCCGGCGGGGAGTCCGGAGAGATTTGGGGCGGTCACTGGGGCAGATTCTAGCGCGGGCCGGGCGTTCGCGGGGAAGCTCGTTGACAGGAGTCGGCGCCGATCCCTAGACTTGTGCGCCCACATCCGTGGCCCCCCCGAGACCATGCGCCTGCGTCTTCTACCCGCCTCGCTCCTCGCACTGGGTGTAGCCACGCTCGCGGCGACCGCGGCGACGGGCCAGGAGATTCGCTTTCTGGCGTTCGGCGACAGCATCACCGTCGGCTACGGCGACACCTCGAACCCGGGCGGCGGCTATCCGCCACGCCTGCAGCGCTGGCTGCGCCAGCAGGGCTACGATGCCATCGTGGAGAGCCACGGTGTCGGTGGCGAAACGACCTCCTCCGGCCTGTCGCGAATCGACTCCGTGCTCGCCGACGGCGGCGATTTCCTGCTCCTGATGGAGGGGACGAACGACATTTCGCAGCGCGTCGGAATCGAGTCGATCCGCTTCAACCTCGATGAGATGGCCAGCCGCGCCGAGGCGTTGGGCATGGTCGCCGTCCATGCTTCGGTGATTCCGCGCGTCCCCACCGCGCCCGCGGATGCCAGCAATGCGGCGACCTCCGCGCTGGCGCTGGCGATCCGCAACATGGGAGAGGAGGTGCATCGAGCGGTCGCCGATCAGTTCACTCTCTTCGAAGGACTGCCCGATGTCTTCGCGAACTACTATTACTACGACCCCGATGTGATCGACGTCGTCGGCCACCCCAACACGGACGGCTACATCGAGATCGCCGGCCTCTTTCTGGAGACCTTGCTACCGCTGCTCGACACTCCGGCGATCGTGATCGTGCCGCCTCCCGGTCCGCTGACCGCCGCCGCGCTCTCCGCCTTCGGCATCGACGGCAACGCCGTGGATCAGTTCGTGAAGATCGAGTGGGACTTCGGCGACGGCGGCTATGCGACGACACCGCCGCCCGCCGACCTGAGCACCTTCTACATGTACCTTCACCCCGGAACCTACACGGTCACGGTGCGCGGCTCGACCGCCGGCGGCGCCGTCTCGGAAGACTCCGTCCGGGTGGTCGTCGCGGGCAGTGAGCCAGCCTGGGCGACCTCGTCGGAGCTGATTCCCCTGATCGCCGAGTCCGCCGATGGACAGCTCGTCTCCGATCTTTCGCTTTCGAACTCCGGCAACGACTTCGGCGTCATCGAAGCGACCTTCATACCCGAGATCGTCTACGACTCGCCGCCGCCAGTGAGACGTTTCGTCGTGGCGCCCCAGACTCCGATCAGGATCGCCGAGATCCTCGCCACCGGCTTCGGCATCGGCGCCGGCAGAGGCGCGATGCAGATCACGCTCTTCGCCCTGCCCGGAGGCAATCCGGCCGATCTCGGGGCGCGCGCCCTCGTGCGCAGCGCGAGCGACCCTGACGGCAGCGACGGCGCCGACGTCGGCGGCCTTCCCGAATCCTCCTGGACGAGCGCCGGCAAGCAGATCCTCGGCATCCCTTTCGGCTCGACGACTTCTGCGACGTTGGCGGTCGCCAACCTCGACGGCGTGCGCGGCACGGTCAGCTTCGACCTCGTCGACGGCGTCGGCGGCTACATCGGTTCCGGTGTCCTGGAGCTCGGCGCGAATGCGGCGCGCCTGCGACCGCTTTCCGACCTCTTCCGCGATCTCAGTCAACGCCCGACACCCTTCAAGGCCACTTTCCACCCGGCCACCATCCGCTTCTCCGCGGCGGCGCTCGTCACCGGACCGACGACCAGCCGAGTGCGCGTGCTGACCGCCGCGCCACAACCCTGAAGCGCTCGCGCGCGCCGAGTTCCTTCCGCTGGACAGCGAAAGGAAGATGCTAAAGTTTCCCCGGCCATTCGGCCGGAGGATGCTCCAAAAGAGCGAGGGAGAAGGGGATTTGACCACTCTGAATCACCGCAAATGGACGATCGAGGACGCGCTCGACCTCTACAACATCCGGCAATGGGGGAACGGCTACTTTTCGGCCAACGAGAAGGGCAACCTCGTCGTGCAGCCGGGGGGGCCGGGCGCGCCGGCGGTCGACATGAAGGACCTCGTGGACGAGGTCCGTCAGCGCGGCATCGGCGCCCCCATGCTCATCCGCTTCTCCCAAATCCTCAAGGCGCGCGTCGTCGAGCTCAACGAGGCTTTCCTGCGGGCAATCTCCGAATACGGCTATCAGGGGACCTACCGCGGCGTCTTCCCGATCAAAGTGAATCAGGAGAAGTACGTCGTCGAGCGCCTGATCGAAGCCGGCCGGCCCTACCACTTCGGGCTCGAGGCCGGTTCGAAGCCGGAGCTGCTCGCCGTTCTCGGCATGCTCGAAGACGAAGAGGCGCTCGTCATCTGCAACGGATACAAGGACGAGGAGTACATCGAGACCGCGCTCCTCGGCTCGAAGCTCGGCCGCCACGTCATCCTGGTGGTCGAGAAGTTCTCCGAGCTCCAGCTCATCGCCGAGGTGGCGAAGCGCACCGGCGTCCGCCCAGCCATCGGCGTTCGCGCGCGTCTGTCGGCGCGCGGCGCCGGCCACTGGGAGGCGTCGGCGGGCGACCGCTCCAAGTTCGGGCTGGGCGCGCGCGGCCTGTTTCAGGCGATGAAGTTCCTGCGCGAGAACGACCTGCTCGACTGCCTCGAGCTCCTCCACTTCCATCTCGGCAGCCAGATATCCTCCATCCGCAACGTCAAGGAAGCACTGCGCGAGGCCGGCAGGACTTACGTCGAGCTCTCGAAGCTCGGCGCGCCGCTGCGCTACCTGGACGTCGGTGGCGGCCTCGGCATCGACTACGACGGCTCGCAGACCAACTTCACGTCGTCGATGAACTACACCATGCAGGAGTACGCCAACGACATCGTCTTCGGCACGATGGAGCTCTGCGACGCCGACAACGTGCCCCACCCGACGCTGGTCTCGGAGTCGGGACGCGCGCTGGTCGCGCACCATGCCGCGCTCATCGTCGACGTGCTCGGGGTCGGCGAGTTCACCGTCGGGGAGCTCCCCGAGGTGCTTCCCGAGGGGACCCCCGCACCGGTGCGCTATCTGCTCGACACCTACCGCGAGGTTTCGCGCAAGAACTTCCTCGAGTCGTACCACGACGCCGCAGGCTACCGCGACGAGGTCCTCAGCCTCTTCAACCTCAATCACGTGACCCTGGCGCAACGGGTGCTCGCCGAGGACATCTTCTGGGCGCTGGCGCTCAAGATCCTGCGCATGGTGCGCGAGCTGCCCGAAGTTCCGGAGGAGCTTGCCGGGCTGGAGCGGGCGCTCGCCGACACCTACTTCTGCAACTTCTCGATCTTCCAGTCCCTGCCAGACTCCTGGGCGATCGACCAGCTCTTTCCGGTGGTTCCGATCCACCGCCTCAACGAGGAGCCGGTGCGCCGCGGCGTCCTGGCCGACATCACCTGCGACTCCGACGGCAAGATCGACCACTTCATCGACCGCCGCGACGTCAAGGACGTCCTCGAGCTGCACGAGGTCGGCAGCGAGGTTTACCTTCTCGGCGTTTTCCTGGTTGGGGCCTACCAGGAGATCCTGGGGGACCTGCACAATCTCTTCGGCGACACCAACACGCTGCACGTCTCGCTCGGCGAAGAGGGCGGCTATCACATCGACCACGTGCTCGCCGGCGACACCGTCGCCGACGTCCTCAAGTACGTGAGCTACGACCGCGACGACCTGGTGGCGAACGTCCGCCGTTTCTCCGAGATCGCCCTGCGGACGAAGCGGATCACGCTCGAGGAGTCGCGCAACCTCCTGCGGGTCTACGAGCAGGGGCTTTCGGGCTACACCTACCTCGAGCACGAGTGAGCAGGACGGGACAGGCCGCAGTTGCCGCGCGCCCGGCGCGCGCCGCCGGCCTGCTGCTGCATCCGACGAGCCTCCCCGGGCGCTTTCCGATTGGCGACCTGGGGCCTTCGGCGGTGACTATGCTCGACTGGATGGTGAGCGCCGGCTTCACTGTCTGGCAAGTTCTCCCCCTGGGTCCGACCGGTATGGGCGACTCGCCGTACAACGCGCTCTCCGCCTTCGCCGGCAATCCGCTCCTGATCTCGCCCGAGGCCCTGGTTGCCGACGGCCTGCTGTCGCCGGAGGCGCTGCCGGCCTGGACGGTTCAGGAGAGTGCCAGCGTCGACTTTGCGGCGGCCGCGGCCTGCAAGGAGAGCCTCCTGCGGCAGGCTTTCCTGCGTTTCGAATCGGGGGAGTTCACGGAGGTCGCTGCCGGGCTCGAGCGCTTCGCCGACCGCGAGCGCCGCGCTGCCTGGCTCGACGACTGGGCGCTCTATTCCAGCCTGAAACGAGAGCACGGCGGCGCCTCCTGGCTCGACTGGGAGCCGCGCCTGCGGCAGCGTGAGCCGCAGGCGCTGGGCCGCAAGGCCGCGGCGCTCGCCGGTGAGATCCGCTACGCGATCTTTTGCCAATTCCTCTTCTTCCGCCAGTGGGCCGCTGTGCGTGGCGCGGCCGAGAGCCGCGGCATCCGCATTCTCGGCGACGTGCCGATCTACGTCGCCCCCGACAGCGCCGACGCCTGGGCGAACAGCCGCCTGTTCGATCTCGACCCCGACGGCGGCCTGCGAGCCGTCGCCGGCGTGCCGCCCGACTACTTCAGCGCCGACGGTCAGCGCTGGGGAAATCCGCTCTACCGCTGGGACCTGTTGCGCGCCGAGGGCTTCGCCTGGTGGATCGCCCGGCTGCGCTCGCAGCTCGAGATCGCCCACTACCTGCGACTCGATCACTTCCGCGGCTTCGTGGCCTACTGGCGGATCCCCCATCGCCACACGACCGCGCGTCGCGGAAAGTGGGTCAAGGGGCCGGGCGAGGCTTTCTTCCAGGCCGTGCGCCAGGGCCTGGGGAGTCTTCCGCTCCTCGTCGAGGACCTGGGCGAGATCGACGCCCGCGTGCACGACCTGCGGCGGCGACTCGATCTGCCGGGCATGCGCGTTCTCCAGTTCGGCTTCGGCGTCGCCGACAGCGATCACAGTCCGCACCGCCACGAGCCGCGGTCGGCGGTCTACACCGGGACGCACGACAACGACACCACGCGCGGCTGGTTCGCGACCGCCGGCGACGAAGAGCGCCGGCGTGTCCTTACCTACCTCGGCGCGACGCCGGAGACGGTCACCGCGGCGATGATCCGCGCGGCCTACGGCTCGGTGGCCGAGCTCGCCATCCTGCCGTTGCAGGACGTCCTCGATCTGGGAAGTGAAGCGCGCATGAACACTCCCGGAAGGCAGAGCGGCAACTGGAGCTGGCGTGTCCGCCACGCCGACGTCGCCGCGGACCTTCCAGGCCGGATGCGGGATCTGGCCGCCGCCACCGCCCGGCTGCCGGCGCCTCCGACGCTCCCGCCGGAGGGGGCATGAGCCGCCGGCTGTCCCCGGCATAGAATCGCTGTCGTGAACTTGCCGCGCCGACTTCCGGTGATCGAAGTCCCGGTCCCCGACCGTCTGGGGCGTCCCTTGGGCGATCTCCGCATCTCGGTCACCGATCGTTGCAACTTCCGCTGCGCTTACTGCATGCCGCGCGCGGTTTACGGCCCGGATCATCCGTTCCTCGCCCGCGCCGAGCTGCTCACGTTCGAGGAGATCGAGCGTCTGGCGGGAATCTTCGTCGCTCTCGGCGTGCGCAAGCTCCGGCTCACTGGCGGCGAGCCTTTGCTGCGGCGCGACTTGCCCGACCTCATTCGCCGGCTCGTGCCGCTGGGGGCGCCGATCGCGCTGACGACCAACGGTTCGCTTCTGCGGCTGCAGGCGGCGGCGCTGCACCGCGCCGGGCTCACTCGCCTTACGGTCAGCCTCGATACGCTCGACTCCGGGATCTTCCGCCGGATGAACGACGCCGACTTCGGTCCCGAGGACGTTCTCGCCGGTATCGCGGCGGCGCAGGCGGCAGGGTTTCAGTCGATCAAGATCAACGCTGTCGTGCGCCGCGGCGTCAACGAGGACAGCGTGGCTGACCTGGCGCGGCGGTTCCGCGGCAGTGGGCACGTGCTGCGCTTCATCGAATACATGGACGTGGGCGAATCGAATGGCTGGCAGCTGCGGGATGTCGTGCCGGCGAACGAGATCTTGCAGCGGATCATGGCGGCCGCTCCCGACACCGCCCTTGAACCGGTCGTCCGGGAGACGCGCGGTGAAGTCGCCACCCGCTACCGCTATCGCGACGGCTCCGGGGAGATCGGCATCATCTCTTCCGTCTCGCAACCCTTCTGCGGCGATTGCGTGCGCGCCCGTCTGTCCGCGGACGGCAAGATCTTCACCTGTCTGTTTGCAGCGAAAGGCAGCGACATCAAGACGGCGCTGCGCTCGGGCGCGAGCGACCAGGAACTCCGCGGCGAGATTGCGGCGATCTGGCTGGGCCGCGCCGATCGCTACTCGGAGAAGCGGTCACAGGCGACCACGGGCCTCCCCCACCGGGTCGAAATGTCGTACATCGGAGGCTGAGCGCAACGGTGGGAGCGGTGCGAAACCTACTTGAAGAGCGCGTCGAAGGCGGCGCGCGGGTCCTTGGCGGCGGGCGCCGGCTTCTCGGCGGCGAACTCCTGCCGTTCGCGGGGCTCGAAGTGGGCGCACTCGTTCGCCTTCGACTTCTTCATGACCAGCGTCACCTGCGGTTGACGGCACTGTGCCGGCGCGCCGGGATCGAAATGCGCGCAATTCGTGCAGGAGTGCAGATCGGCGCCGCAAGCGGTGCAGCGCGCCGCGAGCCCGGCGGCCGCGCCGATGCTCTGCAGCTCGCCGCAGCTCGCGCAGCGGAAGGCGCTCGCCGTTGGCGCGCCCAATCCACGCCCGCGCGGCGCGTCGCGCGGATCCCTCGGATTGCCCGTCCCGCCGGTTCCACGCGCGGCTCCGGAGGGCCGGTCGCCCTGCGGGCGGCTGGCGTCGCTCCGCGATGAACCGGAATCCTGGTAGCCGCTCTGCTTGTACTTGCGATCACTCATGACGGCAGTATATCGACTGCTTGCCCGCCGCTCGGGCCGGTCGGTTCTCCTCGTCGTCGCCGCCCTTCTGCCCGTCATCGGCAGTTGCAGCGAGGGAAGGAGTGCGCATGCCGAGCCCGTGGCTCCGGCGCTCCAGCCCAGGCGCTTCGAGCTCGGCGATTTCCTCGCCAGCACCGCCACCGGCGTCGAATCGCCGGCGGCGGCGCGCCTCGCGGCGGCGCAGGGTCTCTCCTGGAGCCCCCCGCCTCTCCCGACCCAACCATCGGCGCTCGCCGTCGCGCCAGCCGGCTTCCGGATCGCCGCCGTGGCACCGCGCGGCGATCGCGTCGCCCTCGTCCGCGACATCGACCCGGATACCACCGAGGTCCTCCTTTACGACCGCTCCACCGGAGAGACGCGCCTGCTGCTGCCGGTCGATCGTGATGCCCGCTTCCTGCCGCAGCACTTCTCCGCCGACGGCGGTCGACTGTTCCTCTTTTCCGACGATGGCGACGACACCTTGCAGCTCGAGATCCTGAATCCCGACACCGGTGAGCGCCTGCGCCGCAGTCGCCCCGGCTGCGCGGCGCTGCGGCTCGACAGCAGTCCGGACGGTGCCGTGTATGCGCTGCAGTGGAGCTGTTCCGGCGCCGTCGAAGCAGCCCTGTTCGATGCCGCCACGGGCGCCGGGCTTGGGCCCCTGCCGTTGCCGTCGGACACGCGGCTCGCCCGCGCGCTGCCAGCGGGGGCCGCGGGGGCGGTGGGAGCGGCGGGAGCGGCGGGAGCGGCGGGAGCGGCGGGAGCGGCGGGCGGAGCGCTCTATGAGGTCGCCAGCGCGCACTTCCCGCGTGACCTGATGCTGGCCGACCGCCTCGACCCGGACGCCCAAGTGCGGCCGCTCTCGTTCGGACTGGCGCCGGCAATCTCCGCCGCGGATCTCGTCGATCCGGCAGCAGTCGAGCTGAGGATCGCCGGCGCGCTGCCGGTGCCCGCCGATCTCTGGTGGCCTCGTCGCCCGGCTGCTTCACCGCCGGCGCTCATCTGGCTCGAGAACGACGACGCGCCGCCTGCCTGGCGAGAGTTCGATCCGTTCCTGCAGTTCCTCGCCAACCGCGGCGTCGCCGCGCTGCGCCTCCGCCTGCGCGGCTCCATGGGCTTCGGCAAGCGCTTTCGTCACGCCGCCGACGGGCGCCTCGTCGACGCCGGCCTCGAGGACCTCGACGCCGCGCGCTTCGAGCTCGTCCGGCGCGGCGGCGATCCCCGGCGCATTGCAGTGCTGGGTGAAGGCTCCTGGGCCGGAGCGCTCGCCGCGATGGTGCTTGTCGCGCGCCCCGGGAGCTTCACCGCCGCCGCCGATCTCGGCGGCGATCCCGACCCTCTGCGTGCGCTCGACTCCGTGCTCGCGCTCGCCGAACCGGCGCGTACCTGGTGGATCGCCCGCCTCGGCGACCCGGTGAGCGAGGCACTGCGGCGAGACCGCGCGCGCATGCTCCTGCCGACGGGCCCGTCGAGCCGGCAGCTCTTCGTGGCAGGCGATCCGCGAACGGCCGGCGACCCGACGGCGGCGTATGCCGCGCTGTGGGAGTTCCTGAGCGCGAACCTCGGCACGCCGCCCTGACCCGGCGCCCGCCGTGTTAGCATTTCCACCTCGATCATGCAGACTCTGGACAAGTACCAAGTCCTTGAAAAGATAGGCGTTGGCGGCTTCGGAGTCGTCTACAAAGCCTACGACCCGTTCATCAAGCGGCCGGTTGCGATCAAGACATGCACCTCGGAGGACACCGAAACGCGCGAGCGTTTCATGCGCGAAGCCGAGATCGCCGGCAACCTCCATCACCGCAACATCGTCACGGTCTACGACTTCGGCTTCCAGGACGGCGTGCCTTACCTCGTACAGGAGTACCTTTCCGGCGAGGATCTCGACCGCAAAATCAAGCGCCGCGAGTTCCTGAGCCTGCCGGAGAAGCTTCTCTACCTCGTGCAGATCGTCCGCGGCCTGCAGTACGCGCACTCGCGCGGCGTCGTGCATCGCGACATCAAGCCGGCGAACATCCGCATCCTGGAAGACGACACGGCGAAGATCATGGACTTCGGTATCGCCAAGCTCGCCCAGCACGAGCAGGCGCTCACCCAGGCCGGGATCACCCTCGGGACCGCCGCCTACCTCGCCCCCGAACAGATTCGCGGCGGCGCCTTCGACGCCCGTACCGACCTCTTCTCGTTCGGCATCCTCGCCTACGAACTCTTCGCCCTCGAGCGGCCGTTCCAGGGAGCGGAGATCTCCGCGGTCTTCTACAAGATCCTCAACGAACCGGCGCCGGCGCTGGGCGACAAGGCCCCCGACTGTCCCGAGGAGCTCGTGCGCATCATCCAGCGCTGTCTGGAGAAGGAGCCGGCGAAGCGCTATCCGGGCTGTTCGGAGCTGCTCGCCGACATCGAGGCGCTCGCCCACCGCCGACCCCGCGAGGACCCCAGCGAGCCCGCCACTGCGGCACTCACCGGCCGCACTGTCGCCGTCGCCCAAGGGAGCGCTCCTCCAACGGGCGTGGCGGCCACGCCGGCCGGAGCCCATGCCGGCGCCGCCCCGCCGCGCACGCTGAGCCTCGGAGAGATCGTGCTCGATTCACGGACCGCGCCCGCTGCTCATGCGGAGGGCCCGCCGACTGTTGCCTTCGAGCGCCGCCCCGGCGCCGGCAGACGGATCGCGGGCGGGCTTCTCGGTCTGCTCGTGGTGGCCGCCGCCGGGTGGGGCGGCTGGCGCTACTGGGACACGAGCCGGTCGAACGCTCCCGCCGTGGTCTCGCTACCGGCGCCCAAGGCACCTCCCGCGGCGAGCCAGGCCGCAACGCCAGCTCAGGAGTCGGCAGCGAAGGTGGAGAGCACGCTATCCTTCGTGCCGCCGGCTGCGGCCGCGGGGACAGCGGTCGCGCCGCCAGCGGACGCCGCGGCGAGCGCCAGCGAATCGGCTTCCGCTCCTCCCAGCACCGCGCCGCCCGCAGCGGACGCCACCGCGCCGCCACCGCCTCCGCCCACTCCGGCACCTGCCGTCCTGACCGTGGCCGCGGCCTGGGACTCGGCGATGACGCTGCGCCTCGGCGGCAAGGTCTGGTCGCTCGACCGCGAGCGCCGCCTCGAGCTCGATCCGGGGAGCTACAAGCTCAAGTTCGCCATCGACACCCCGGTCTACGCGCATGCCGCGGAGACCACCGTGCGCCTCAAGGAGGGCGAGAAGAGACAGCTCGTTTCGCCGATCGAGCGACCGGGAAAGCTCACCGTGCAGCCACACATCAACGCCCGCCAGGCGTACGTGCGACTCGACGGCGCGCCCGCCGTCCCGACGCCGCTGCGCGGCCGCTGGCTCGCTCCCGGCCCGCACATCGTCGAGATCGTCGCCAGCCAGGATCCGGCGTCGCCGGTGCTGCGCCGGGAGAGCGTCGAGATTCGCAGCGAAAACGAATCGATCCTCACTTTCGACCTCGACGGCCGGAGTCCGCAGCGCCTCGCCGAGAAGCCGATCGTTCCCAACTAGCCTTCCAGCCTCTGTTAGAGTCGTCGCGGATCCACTCGCCGATGCGCTCGCTGTCGTTCCTCGCCGCAGTCCTCCTGCTTCTGATCTTCCCGCCGCCACCGCTGGCGGGCCAGTCGCCGCCGCCCGGTGAGGTGACGAGCGAAGACCTCCTCGACGAAGCGCCGCCACCCGCCCAGCCGCCGGAGGCGGCGCCGACCGCGGTGATCGCCGATGCGCGCACGCTGCGCGAGAGCGAGGCCGAGCAGGCTTTCATGGACGGCGACCTGGCGCGCGCCCTCGGTCTCTATCGCGAGCTCGCCGCGCAGGCGGCGGCGCCCCCGGAGAGCACGCGCCTGCGGGTGACCGCCGCCTGGCTCGAATTCCAGCTCGGCAACCCGGAGGGTGCCGGCCGCGAGCTCACCGCCGCGCTGGTCGAAGATCCCGGCTATCAACCGCGGGCGGGGATCTACAGTCCCGATTTCATGGCGCTCTTCCAGAACACCCAGCGCACTGCCGCCGAAGAGCGCGAGCGGCGCGCCGCGCTCTTCCTCAAGCAGGGAATCGACGCCCTCACCGGCGGCGACATGGTCAACGCCCGGCACCAGATCGAGGCGAGCCTGGCGCTCGCGCCGGCCTCGCTGCGCGCGCTCTTCGCCCTGGCGCAAGTCGATCTCGCGGAAGAACGCACCGACCCGGCACTGGCCGGGTTCGAGCGCGTGCTCGCGCTCGAGCGCAGCGCGCCGGCCAGGCTGCCGCCCGCGCTCAAGTCCCAGGCTCTCCTGAACGTCGGATTCATCTACTTCGGGCGCGGCCAGTTCGAGGACGCGGTCCACGCTCTCGAGGAGGCTGCGCGGCTCGACACCAGGAATCCGCGCATCTGGTTCAATCTCGGGATCGCCCGGCAGAAGCTCGGCCTCGCCGTCCTCGGCCTCGAAGCGCTGCGCACGGCGCACGAGCTCGACCGGCGCGACCCTGAGATCGCGCTCGAGACAGGCCGGGCCTACACCTCAGCCGGGCGTTTCATGGACGCCGTGGCGGTGCTTCTCGAGGCGACCCAGGCGCACCCGGAGTCGGCAGCCCTCTGGCTCGAGTTCGCTTTCGCTCAGCGCGGTCTCGGCAACATCGAAGGAATGGCCGCGAGCCTCGGCAAAGCGATTGCCCTCGATCCGGCGAACGCCCAGGGAGCGGGCTTCCGCGCGGCGATGGAGCTCGCCCAGTCCTCGCTGACCGCGAAGAACTTCGGCCGGGCGACCACCGCCGCCGAGTCAGCCACGCGTCTGCGCCCCGAGGATGGCAGCGCCTGGGCGCTGCTCGGGCTGGCGCAGCAAGCCGCTGGACGCTTGCCGGACGCGGCGTATTCCCTGGAGAAGGCGGCCGAGGTCGCACCCGATCGAGTCGACATCGCGCACAATCTCGGCACGATCTACCTCTCCCAACGGCGCTACGCGGAGGCCGAGACATCGTTTCGCCGGGCGGTCGCGCTGGACCCCGCGGCGACCGAGTCGGCAAGCGCGCTCTCCCGCCTCGAAGCTCTGCGTGCCGGTGCGGCGAACGAGAAAGACTCCGCGAAACGGACAGCAGCGGCGAAACCCCTGGCACCGCCAACATCGGCGCCGGCGCGGCCGAAGAAACCGGAGCTCGGCGCCACCCTGAATGCAGTCGACTACCCGCCGCTCGGAATCCGCGGCCTGCTGGTCGAAGCGGTCGTGGCGGGCGGTCTCGCCGACCGCGCCGGCCTGCTGGTCGACGACCTCGTCCTGCGTGCCGGCGGCCGTCCGGTCACCCAGGCCTCCGGCCTGCAAGCGATGATCGAGAGCTCGCGCGGCATCTCGATCCAGCTCTCGGTGCTGCGCGCCGGCAAACAGGTCGAGGTCATTCTCCAGCCTTAGACAAATGCGTCGGCACCCCCACCGCCGGCGCTCCGCCGGCGCCCGTCTTCCTCAAGAGCGCGCGGCTGCGCGGTGCCGTTTGCAGGCTGCGACGTAGGCCGCACGGTAGCGCGCGGCGACGCTCTCCCAGGAGAACTCTTGGCACGCCCGCGTCCGTGAGACCATGCCGAAACCGCGCAGGCGCTCACGGTCGGCGAAAGCCTGCGGCAGGACCCGGACCAGGTCGGCGACGCTCCCCTCGTCCACCAGCCAGCCGTTGATCCCGTCGCCAATCGCGGTCGGCAGGCCGGAGACCCGCGAGCCCACCACGGGCAGGCCGCTCGCCATCGCCTCGAGGATCACGTTCGGCAGTCCGTCGACGTTTCCCTTGGCGTCGTGCACCGCCGGCAGAACGAAGAGGTCGGCGGCGCGATAGAGATCCGGCAAGGTGTCGTGCAGCACGGCGCCGGGAAAGTGCACCCTCCCGGCGAACGCCGCCGCCCCCAGGCGGAACTCGGCGAGGCGATCGCCGCCGCCGGCAAGCACGAGATGAGCCTCGGGGAGGCTGGCGAAGAGCGCCGGCAGGGCCTCGATCAGGAGGTGAAAGCCCTTCTTGGTCGCCATTCGCCCGACGCCGAGCAGCAGCGGCGCGGTCGCGGGAATTCCGAGCCGTTCGCGCCAGAACGCACGCCGCGCGGCGTCGGGGGCGAAAAGCTCGCTGTCGACGCCGTAGGGGATGACGCGAGAGCGCTCGGCGGGGAAGCCGATCTGCTGCACCCGCGCCGCGAGCTCGGGCGAGCAACTGGTGAGGCCGTCGACGCTGCGCAGGGCCCGGCGCACGAACGGGCGGACCGGCCCCTTCTCCGCCATGAAGACATCGCTGCCGTGCAGCCCGACGAGGAGCGGCAGGCGGCTGCCGCTGTAGGCCGCCGGAAAGAGATTGGGCACCAACCAGTGCGCCTGGACGACGTCCCAGCCGCCTTCGGCGAGAGCGCTCTTCAGCGCCCGCCGGGCCCCCAGCAGGTAGAGCGGCGCGACCGCTGCCGCCGCTCCCGCCATGCGCTCGTCGGCGTGCAGCGAGCGGCCGTATCCCAGAAGCTCCCAGCGCTCCGGGGCGTAGCGAAAGGTGCGCACCTCCACCCCCTCCTCGCGCCACTCGGCAGCGAGGCCGGCGGCGTGCGGCGCCAGCACGCGCACGCGGTCGCCACCCCGAACCAGGGCGCGCGCCAGATCGCGGATGAACGGCCCGGCGCTGTCGTGCGCCCGCCGGGGGTAGGTCTGGGTGAGGAAGAGAACGCCCAACGGGCTAATCGAGCAGCTCCTTGACCGAATAGCTGTCGGTGCGGCGGAAGGTCTTGTGGGTCATCATCTCCGCCAGCAGACCGGTCATCAGCACCTGCAGGCCGATCAGCATGAGGAGCGAGCCCAGGAGCAGGAGCGGCCGGTTCGAGAGCGACTCGCCGAGAAACCATCGCACGGCGAGGTAGAGGTTGATCAGCAGACCGCAGCCGAGGCCGGCGAGGCCCATCGCCCCGAACAGGTGCAGCGGGCGGCGGGTGTATTTGGTGATGAACAGCACTGTCAGGAGATCGAGCAGCCCCTTGTAGAAGCGGTCCCAGCCGTACTTGCTGAC
>JBDTQT010000002.1:0-45356 GCA_039932055.1 Thermoanaerobaculia bacterium | reverse complement strand
GGACCTCGTAGAGGTCGTTCTCGAGCTGCGTGGGATCGAAGGTGGCGAGCGGCTGCGCCTCGACGGGAGTGGTCCCGGTGGCGAGCGGAATCCAGTCCGCCGCTTCCGACGCCCGGAAGGCGAGCTGCCAGTCCAGCAGATTCGCCGAGCGCACCGTGCCGACGATCGCCGTCGGGCCGGTCACCTCGGCGAGGTCGGCGGGCGACAGAATCGCGACGCCCGGAGACTCCTCTTCGTTCGAGACCACGAGCGTCGTCGCTTCGGTGACGTAGATCCAGTAGCCGCGCCCGGGGCGAAGCTCGGTCATGTCATTTGCCCACGAGGGCACCGCGACGTCGTAGACCTCCCACGGATCGGCGCTGTCGGTCGGGTCGAAGCCGAAAACGCGCAGGTACTTGCCGGCGATCGGCGCGAGCGCCGTGGCGACCGGGCGAGCCGAGGCCGCCGGGAAGCCGATCAGATTCCAGCCCAGGCAGAGCGGGATCGAGGTCGTCGTTGGCTCCGGGCCGCCCTCCGGAAGCGTCGCGCTCCCCTGCCCTTCGAGCCAGAAGCCTTTCGCTGGCGTGATCGAAGTCAGATCCGACGTCCCCGGACTCGCCGGGTCCCAGACCTTCCACGGGTCCGTCGTGTCGCAGGCGTCGAAAGCGAAGACCCGCCGCACCGAGCTCTGAATCGGCAGAAAGAGCGCGCCCGGTGACGGATCGTTGGGCTGCCAACTGATCGAAAGCAGATTGAACGCCGGCACCACCGGAACGGAAACCATCGGCTGCACGGACCCCACCCCCGCGCCGGAGCGCGTAGCGCGAGGCGCAACCGGCGGAGCTGCTCCGGCAGGAAGTGAGATCGGATTCGAATCCGGCGGCGTCGGCGGCGGCGGGATCTGGCCCTCGGGAAGATCCGTCAGCGGAGCCTGGCCCGAGCCGGTTGCGCCTGCGGCGCGGGGGGCGGCGGACGGAGCGCCCGTGGCTGCGAGCAACATCGAGGACTCGGTAGAAAAAAGCTTGCTGGTAAAGGAAGAGCCTCGCTTCAGTGTCTCGAGTGCGTAGCGAACGCCCACCTCCTGCAGCCTCTTTCCTTTACCGAAGCCTTTCGTTGATTGACCAACAGTGTCGACCTGCGCGGCGAAGCCGCGCCACGCCCCCCGCGCGGCTTGCCGCGCAAACGCTTCCGCCAGCGCAAGGCTGGTTGTCCGGCTCGTCAGCGTGATGTGCGGGCCGAGCTTCGGTGCGACTTCGGAGATCTGCAGCCCGAGGTCCCGCGGCGCGACGGCCCCCAGGCCCATCACCGGCCCGGTGGGCAGGAGGCCGAGGGTGAGGAGCAGGCGGGCGGTCGTCTTCTGGAGCTTCTGAAACCGTGAGGCCATCATCAAGGCACCTGACATCCGGAGTTGTTGTAGGAATCGAGCTGATCCTTGAGGCTGTTCGCCTGGGTGAGCGCCGCGCCCGACGGGGCGCTGCCCGGAGGGTGGGCGATCAGGAAGAGATCGGCGGCGGTGACCGTCGACTGGATCCAGGGGTGCGATCCCTTCGCGAGGTTGAGCTTCGTCGCCACGAGGTGCCGGCCGAGGCGTTTCGATCCGTCGGAGCCACCGTAGTCGAGGAAGTCCATCATCGCGTGGTCGTCGTATTCGGTCGCTCCGAGGAGGAGATGGTCGACCGCCCAACTCGAACGGTGCGTCTTCCAGTACCCCGGCGAACGGCGGCAGTAGTCGTCGTCGAGGATCGTGATCGTGCTCGCGCGGTCGAAGAGGACGGCGTCGCCGAGACTCTGACCGGTGAACTTCAGCTCGAAATCCTCGTCCGGCTCGTCGACGGTGTCGCCCTTGATCGGCACCGGGACCGTCGCCCCGAGCGACGCCGGCGGCAGAGTGATCGATCCGCTGCGCGTCGAGTAGTCCCCCGGCGCACGCGCCGTGCCGTTCGCCGTGAGATAGGTGAGGCCGATCGGGAAGTCGGCCGGACAGAAGACATCGAGCGGCACCCAGGCATCGTGCAACCCGCTCTGGCCTTCGTACTCGAACAGGTCGCGCGCCCACAGGACCGTCGTATCGACCGGGCGGAGCTCCAGGGCATCGAAGAGACCCAAGGAGCCGCCGCCCTCCCCATCATCGTCGTCATCATCGCCGCCGCCGTGGGCCTCGCCCAGGTCGCCGTGGTCATGGTCGTCGTCGCCCTCGACGTAGAGGTGGACACGAATCTTCCGCGTGCCGGTGGGAGCCGTGCGCTCGTTTTCCACCGCCAGCCAGAGACCGTCGCTCCAGATCCAGCCGGTGTCGAAGGTTTCGAGTACCGTCGAGCCGCTCGCCGGAAGGTACTCGACGATCACCCGTACCCGGGCCGAGCCGTCGTCCAGCTCGGTCCGGACCGCGCCGGAGAAGACGAACGCCTGCGCGCCGGCGGAGATCCTGGCCGCGAAGGCAGAAACGTCCACCGTCTGCGCGAGCTCAGCGACACAGTCCTCGTCGTCGTCACCGTGCCCGCCGCCATTCATGGCGGCGAGGTCGTCGCCCCCATGGCAGCCCTCGCCGTCGTCCCCGTGATCGCCCGACATCGAGTCGAGCTGCGGGTGGCCCTGGCCGTGGTCATCGTCGTCGTTATCGTCGCCTTCACAGCTACCACCCGAGCCACCTGAGCCACCGGTCGCCTGCCAGAGATCGCCATGCCCGTGGCCATCGTCGTCGCTCTCTCCCGACCGTCCAACGAAGTACCGCTCGCCTTCGGCCGGGAGGAAGGAGGGCTCAGCGCGCCGTACCCACCAGTCGCCCGCGACTTCGGTCCAACCGGGCACCTCGCAGCCGTCGGGCCGCTCCTCGGCGCCGCCGTTCTGCAGCAGATTCGGGCCGAGACAGCCCGGCGTCGCCTCATCATCGTCATCGAGAATCGTGCCGGTGGCCGTGGCGCTGCCGAGAGTCGCCCCGACGACGTTCGTCAGGGAGGCCTGGATCGTCTCGTCCGCCTCGTCGAGCAGGTCGCCGTGAACAACGATCACCACCCAGGCAGCGGTCTCTCCCACCGGGATCGTCAGGTGGCCGCCGACCGCGGAGTAGTCCGAGCCCTCGGTGGCGCTTCCCGCGGTCACGCTGACGTCCACTTCCACAGCGCTGAACGAGGGCGCCGAAAGCTGGATCGGCAGTGCCAGCTCGACGTCGCCGCTGTCCCCTTCGACGACCTCTGCGTCCGCGATAGAGAGATTCACCGAATCGTTGTCGATGATCGTACCGCTGCCGCTGGCGTCTGCCAGCCCGGCACCGCTGACGTTGCTGAGCAGCACGCTGAATGTCTCGGTCGGCTCCGCGACAGAATCCTCGAGCGTAGCTACGGTGACGGACCGCACCGTTTCGAACGGTGCGAAGACCAGGGTGCCGCTCGACGCGGTGAAGTCCGCGCCAGCAACTGCAGCGCCGTCGGCGGTGGCGTACTCGACGCTGACCGGGAGGGAACTCGGCGCGGAGAGTTGCACGGTGAAGATCGCTACGGCACCCTCCTCGACCGTCGCGTCCGAGATGGCAAGGGTCGCAAAGTCGTCGTTGATCAGAGTCGCGAAGACCTCCGTCACGGCGAGCTCGG
This sequence comes from Thermoanaerobaculia bacterium, assembly GCA_039932055.1. GTDB lineage: Bacteria > Acidobacteriota > Thermoanaerobaculia > Multivoradales > JAGPDF01 > JAGPDF01. The sequence goes on along the minus strand of JBDTQT010000002.1, from coordinate 41,790 downwards.
CGTGCGCCGGGGCGGAGAGGACGAGCCGCAAGAGCTCGTCGTTCTCGACCAGAAGGTCACCGATCGCCTGGATGACGATTTCGCCGGTGGAGCTGCCGACCGGAATCGTCAGGGTGCCCGACGCGGCGACGAAGTCCTCGCCGGCCGTGCCGGTAATCCCTTCGACCGTCCAATCGACCGTCGTCGCGAGACGCGCCGGGCGGTCGAGGGTTACGGGGAAGACGACCGGCGTCAGTCCGGCGTTGCCTTCCGCCAGCGAGAGGCCGGAGACCGTCAGCGTCGGATCGACGTAGACCGGTACCACGGTCGGATCGGCGGCGACGGGCGTGTCCGGGTCGTCCGAGAGAAACGCATCGACGTCGGTCGCAAGCACCGTCGCCTGGTTGGCGACCGCCTCCACCTCCGCCGGCAGAGCCGGATCGATCGTCGTCCGGAAGGTGATCTCGACCGCGCCGCCGACCGCAATCTCGTCGTAGACCAGCGCCAGCGGTGAAATCGAGAGTACGTGCGCGCCCGGCGCGGCGAGCGAGCCCGGAACCAGGGCGAGATGCGGCCCGATCGCGTCCCGCACCAGGACGCCACCGGCGGGACTGTCGCCCGCGGCGTGCACTTCGATCGTCCAGGTGATCTGGTCGCCGGGGGAGGCCACGCCGTCACCGTCGAGATCGATTGGCGTCGCCCGTTTGGTGGCGGTGAGGTCCGGCGAAACGAAGACCGGCGTGCGGGTCGGATCGGACATGCCGGGCAGCGCCGGGTCGTCGGTCGGCGCCGGCGGCGCCTCCGCCGACTGCACGATGCCGGAGTTGACGATCGCCGTCACGCCGGCCGGCAGAGGCGAGGCGATGGTCACCGCGAACTGGACGACGACCGAGCTGGTGCCGTCGATCGGATCGAGATCGACCGTCACCGGGTCGATCGAGACCACTCCGAGCTCGGGGAAGATCGAACCGGGGACCAGCGTGGTGTGGGCCGGCACCGGGTCGATCACCCGCACCGACGTGGCGGGCTCGAGGGCGTCGTTGAAGACCTCGATGCGATAGACGATGTCGTCACCGGGGGTTGCCCGGCCATCACCGTCACGGTCGAAGACCGTTGCGGACTTCTCGGCGCGGAGCTGCGGCGGCGAGCCGCCGATCGTGAGAACCAGGTCGGTGCAGGCCGTCGCGCCGTCGTCGTCGGTGACGCAGACCGCTACCGGGTAACTGCCGGAGAGATCGTAGGCATGCGTCGCCGCGACCGTGCCGGCGCCGCCGTCCTCCTCCACCTCGGCCTCCTCGACGGTGCCGTCTCCCCAGTCGACCGTCGCCTGGTGGCTGTCGAGCGTGCCCGGATCGGTGAAGGTGGCGAGGGCGAAGCGCGCGCTCGAGTCGGCGACGCCGGAAGCGTCGGCCGCCGGAGTGATCGCCGGCGGCAGGTTGAGGACGAGGAGCGGGAAACTGCCACAGTCGCGAGCGCCGGCGTCGTCCTCGACACAGGCCTGAATCGAGAAATCACCGTCGTCGGCATAGGTGTGGCTCGCCGTGACGATGCCGAACCCCTCTTCGGTGGCGGCGTCGGCCTCGGAGCTCGCGCCGTCGTCCCAAGCGACGGTAGCGGTGTGCAGGTCGAGCACGCCGGCGTCGGTGAACGGCGCTGAAAGGTCGAAGGTCTCGCCCTCGAAGCGCTGCTGCAGGCCGGTGCTGAAGCCTCGGTAGCGCACCGCCTCCTGCGAGTAGTTGTAGAAGCCGAACTTGCCCGTCGGCACGGCAATCGCCAGGTCGAACTGCTGCACGCCGTCCACCCAGATCCTGAGCCGGTCGGGGGCAATCTCGAAGCGGAAGCGGTACTCGCGATTGTCGGCCCAGCCGGTGCTGCCGAGCGTCACGGCGCGGGCGAGCTCGAAGACGCCGGTGCCGGCGCCGTTGTTGGGTGAGTCGGTGTGGGCCCAGAACTCCTCGCCAATCGCCCCGAGGACGCGGGAGACAGCCAGCCCGCCGCGCGCCGGGGACTGATTGCCTTGTTTCCAGTCGACCACGAGAAAGTCGGAGTCCGGGTTGAGCGTATCGCCGGCCTGGAAGCCGAGCACGAAGCCGATGTAGTCGTTGTCCCAGTTCCCGGCCGGCTCGACGCGAATCGTTCCCTCGAGGAACGAGCCGACCGCCGGCAGCGGACTGAAGAAGACCGACGGCTGGCTGTTGATCGACTGGTAGACGCTCAGGCCGTCGGCGGCGACGGTCCACAACGCCGAGACGTCCGCCGTCTCGTACTCCTCTTCGATCCAGGAGTGAAGGTCCACGGCGCCCGGTTCGATGACACCGGGCGCGAGGTTCGCGACGGTGGCGAGGGCGGAGCGGCAACCAACGCGCGCCGTCGCGTCACGGACGCAGATCTCGACGGGGTAGACGCCGTCCTGCGCATAGACGTGGTTGCCGCCGACGGTCCCCGCGATGCCGTTGGCCGGCGTGAGGGTGGCGGCGGTCGTCTGGCCGTCGCCCCAGGCGATCGTGCCGGTGTGGGTCTGTCCGGCAGTGGTGTCGTTCCAGGTCACGCCGGAAAGCACCAACAGGGTCCCTTCCGCGCCCGTCCAGCCGGCGGAGGCTCCGGAAATCGCCACGATCGGCGTCAGCGCGTCCGAGAACAGGACAGCCGCCATCGCGGAGTTGTCGCCGGGAGTCGCATCGGGCCCGGCGGTGCCGTCGTCGCCGACCACGGCGGTGTTCGTCGCCGTGCCGCCGATGGGGGCAGTCGCCGGCACCTGCATCGTCACGGTAGGCGAGACCACTGCGCCCGGCGCAAGGGAGCCGAGATTCCAGGTCACCGCGCTGCTCCCTGAGACGCCGCCGAGGGTCGAGCTGACGTAGGTGAGGCCGGTCGGCACGGCGTCGTCCAGCACCACGCCGGTCGCCATTAGCGTGCCGGCATTCTCGACCCGGAGGGTGAAGACGACGTTCTGTCCGGGCCGCGCTTCGACCGGCAGAAGGCTCATCGCCAGTCGCAGGTCGAGTGCCCGGTGCACCAGGTTCAGGCTGCGCGTGTCGCAGCTCTCGCCGCCGTCGTCGTCGACGACGCAGACGGCGACTTCGTAGGCGCCCGGCGTGGCATAGAAGTGCGCGCCGTCGAAGCTCCAACTACCGGCGGCGCCGGCAACCGGGAGGCTCTCACTGGCGCCGTCGCCCCAGTCCACCGACACCTCATGGGTGTCGTCGATGCCGGCGTCGGTGAAGGTCGAGCCGGCGAGGGTTACCGCCTCTTCGACGAATCCGGCGCTGCCGACGGCGAGCGCGAGCACCGGGGCGGCGTTGTCGATCGCCACCGGAATCTCCACGCAGTGCTCGTCGCCGCCGTCGTCCGAGACGCAGACCCCGACCGTGCCGTCACCGTCGTCGCGGTAGGTGTGTTGACCGAGAACGAAGCCCTGACCTTCCTCCTCGGAAATCGCGCCGGGCGCCGAGTCACCGTCGCCCCAGTCGATCGTCGCGGTGTGGGTGTCGAGAATACCGGCATCGCTGAACGCCGCCCGAAGCCTCACGAGGTCACCTTCGCGGCCGGCAAGATAGCTGTCGGCGACACCGCCGCCGAATTGCGCTCCCGCCTGCGAATAGTCGTAAAGCGCGAGAACGCCGTTCGGCACTGGGCCGATGTAGTCGATCTCGAGCCGGCCGTCGACGTACAGGCGCAGCCGGGTCGGGCTGGCCTCGATCCGCAGCCTGTACTCGGTCTGCCGTGCCCAGCCGGCGGTGCCCAGGTGGGCGGCTCGCTGGAGCTCCACGACCCGGTTCGCCGTGCCGTTGGCCGCCAGATCCTGATGCACCCAGAATTCGCCGGCGGAGGGGGCGCCAACCACTCGCGACAACGCCAGACCGCGCCGCGCACCGCTCTGGTCGCCCTGCTTCCAGTCGACGAGCAGATACTCCGCGGTGCCCCGTGTGGTGTCGCCAGCCTCGAAGCCGACCGCGAAGCCGACGTAGTCGTCGTCGCCGTTGGCGTTCACGCGCAGGGTGAGCTCGGTCGTGCCGTAGCCGGGGAGATCGCCGACGAAGAACGCCGGTTCGCCGTTCAGCTCCTGGGTGACGGCACGCTCGTCGGCGGAGGTCGTCCAGCGCGAGGTCGCGCCGCCGCCCAGCTCTTCGCGCTGCCAGCCGGCGAAGCCGAGATCGCCACCGCGCTGCACGATCGGCGGCTCGTTGGCGATTCTCGCCGGCGCGGAAGCGCAGGTTCTGCCGCCGTCGCCGTCGTCAGCGCAGACCTCGACGGTGAAAATGCCGTCCTGCGGATAGAGGTGCTCACCCTGGGGAATTCCGGCGTCGACCCAGAGGGAGTCGACGATGCCGTCCCCCCAGTCGACGGTGGAAGGCCCGTAGTCGAGGACTCCGGGATCGAGAACGCGGAAGCCGGAGAGGTCAATGTGCCCTCCCTCCGTGCCGGCGATCTCCACCGGCGCGACGATCTGGGGAGCGACGTTCGCCACCGTGACCGTGGCCTCGTCGAGATCGACCTCGCCCTCGTCGTCGGTCACCCGGAGGCGGATCGTGAAGGTCCCTTCGTCTGCGAAGATGTGGCTGGCGGTCGCGGCGTTGCCGTCGTCGAAGGCGCCATCGCCGTCCAGGTCCCAGGCGAAGAGCAGGGCGCCGCCGTCGCGATCGATCGACGCGCTGGCATCGAACTGGATCTCCGCGCCTTCATCGCCACTGTAGGGCCCACCGGCGTCGGCGACGACACTCACCACCTGGTCGATGTCCGTCGCCTGGTTGTTGGCTGGCGTCGGGTCGGGACCGTTGGCGCCGTCGTCGGCGACCATCGCTACGTTGCTCAGCGAACTGACGGCGAGGGGCAGCGCGGGATCGACGAGCACGGTGACCGTCCGGGCCGTCGCGGCGCCGCTCGCCAGGGAGAAGACGGGCCAGGTAACCGTACCGCCCGACTCGACACCGCCGCCACTCGCGGCGACGAATTGCAGGCCCGCCGGCAGCGTGTCGGCCACCGCGATGCCGGTCGCGGTGCCGGCGAAGGCGTTGTGCGCGGTGACCACGTAGGTCAAGTGGTCGCCCGGCGAGGCCCCTGAGGTCCCGTCAGTGACTGTCACCCACATGCCGAGCGCGGTTACGTCGACAGCGGCTTCGACACGGTTGTTCTGTTCGTCGCACTCGCGTTCGCGACCCAGGGCATCGGCGATGGCGATCAGGGGGCTGGTGACTCCGGCGCCAGCGTCGAAAGAGAGCTCGAGATCGAGATGTGCCCCTGGCGGAAGCGGCGTAGAGGTCGCCGCGACAGCACGTAGGTTCACCCACGACTCATCCCCTTCGTGGAGCCAGACCTCGAGGCCGGCGGGGATCGGGGTCGTTCCGGCGTTGCCAATCCGCACGGTGGCGCGAATCAGCGGCAGGGCGGAGGAGTCGATGACGAGCCGCCCAGCGGTGACATCGGTTCCACCGCGTTCCGCCAGCGTCGGTCCGGCATTGGCGCGGAAGCTGTTGTGATCGAGCCAGCCCCAGGCCGGATGCGCCGGGATCCCAGCGTCCACAGTGACGTTGTCGATCGAGTAGGCGTGCTGGTTCCAGATCGGCCGCGCGCCGACCCAGTTGTCAGAAAAGTCGCCGAAGACGAGCAGGCCGGCCGTGCGCTCGCCAGAGGGCACCGGATAGTCCCAGGCATGATCGCTGGTGACGACGATCTCGGCGTTGCCGTCGCGATCGACGTCGGCGACGACCGGCATCTCCACCATCGTCGTCGAAGAGAGCACGTGCTCGAACAGGACTTCGCCGTCGGAGCCGCGATAGATCCGCAGCCGACGCTCGTCGCGGTAGACCACTTCGTAGGTGCCGTCGCCTTCGAAGTCGAAGAGCGTGGCGCCGGTCTGGGAGGACGAGTAGTCGCGCGTCGAGGCCTGCCAGAGCGGTGTGCCGTCGAGGTGGAGGGCCCACAAGATGTCGGAGCCGGCGACGACGATCTCGGGCACGCCATCGCCGTCGAGGTCGCCGACCGACGGCGGCCCGCCCGACTCCGGATCCGAACCCGGCATCTCGAGCGGCCCCCAGATCAGCGTGCCGTCGGTGTCGTAGAGACGGATGAAGCCCTGGGCGACGACGACGATTTCGGCCTGCGGATCGTCATCGGCGTTGAGCACCGCCGGATAGCCATCGGGATCCGGCCGCTGCCAGATGATCGAACCGTCGAAGCGGTAGAGCGTGTTGCCGGTGACGATCTCTTGCAGCCCGTCGAGATCGACATCGGCGACGACCGAGATGGCGCCGCCGACGAGCTGGTTGTTGCGCTGGGTCTGGTAGGCCTGTCCGCCGGTGCCCGCCCAGAGTCGGTGGCCAGCCCGGTCGAAGACGTACGCCCCGACGACGATTTCGACGTTGCCGTCGCCGTCGAGATCGGCGATCGACGGATTGTCGCGATTGCTCGTTCCGCTGGCGAACGGATGCGTGTCGTAGGTATTGCTGCGCCACTTGAAAGCGCCGTTGTGCTCGTATGCCTGGAGGAAGCCGGAGCCTTCGGGGGTGACGACCGAAGTGACGATCTCGACCTTGCCGTCGCCGTCGATATCGCCGGCCGCGAGGCCACACAGGGAGAGGAACGAGGGTGGCACGGTGAACAGACCGGGGACGTTCCAGACCGCAGCACCGGTGTCACCGCGGATCGCCCGCAGAACGATGTCGGGCTCGGGAGGGAAGGTCGGCGCCAGGTTGGCGGAGACGAAGACGATGTCGGGAACGTCGTTCGCGTCCCAGCGGCCGTCGCCGTTGTCGTCGGTCAGCTGAACGACGATCGGCGTCGAAACGGAATCGACCGAAAGCGGCTTGTACGCTGGCCCGCCGGCCGGCGGCCACGCGAGCTCGACCTCCGGAGACATCTGGGTCAGATCTCCCAGCGTGCCGCAGGCGGTGCCGGAGTCGCCGACGTTGTTCGACTCGTCGAGCTCGGGGATGGCGGCATCGGCATCGAGGACGGCGAAAATCCGGTCGTCGCGCAGCTCGAGAAGGCCGGCGACGGCGAGGGTGACGGTCGAGCGCTCCCCCACCGTGGCTCCGCCGACCGCCACTTCGCCGACCAACCGGTCGGTCGTTCTCGAGAAAGTACGGTTGCCGTCGAGATCCTCGAAAACGACGATTTGGAAGGCGTCGGCGGCGATCGTCCCGCGATTGGTGAATTCGACCGCGATTTCGCCGGAGATCGCCAAGGTCTGCGGATCGACCGGCGCCGCCGTAGCGTCGACGCTCTCGACCGCGAGGTCGGGGGCATGGGTGACGCTGTCGAGGTCGATCGCGGTGTTGTCCGCCGGGGTCGCGTCGGGGCCGTTCGCGCCGTCGTCGGCCGCGCGCCCGACGACGGCGAGCTCGGTGACGGTAGGTGGCAGCCCGGTCGGGATGCGCAACGTCACGGCACGCGAGAGGCTGGCGCCGGCCGCGAGGTTGACCGCGGGAAAACTCACGGTGCCCGCGGAAAGGATTCCGCCGTGACTCGCCGAATAGAAGACGGCCTCGGCGGGCAGGTCGATGGCCAGAGTGACGTTGGTCGCATCCTGCGAGCCGGTGTTGGCAATCCGGAGTCGCTGGCTCACCGTGCCGCCGGGAGTGGTCGTCGGGCTGCCGTCGTCGATCGCCGCCACGAGATCCGGTGCCGCGAGCAGCAAGTCGAGATCGGTCGCCTGGTCGTTCGCCGGCTGGGGATCGCCACCCCTCGAGCCGTCGTGCGCGATGCGCGCGGTCGTGGCCACATTTTCGATTCCGGCAGCGAATCTCGCCGGTAGCCGAAAAGCGAGGGAACGCGCGACGAAGGTTGCGGGCGCGAGGCTCAGGGCGGGCCAACGCACCTCCCCGCTCGCGTAGAGACCGCCGTCGCTGGCCGAAAGGAAAGTCGCTCCGGGGGGCAGCGTGACGGCGATCTGCACGCCGCTCGCCGGCGTCGCGCCGGGGTTCTGGGCACTCAACGAGAAGTTCAGGATCTGGGAGGGAAGCGCCGTCGCCTGCCCGTCGTCGATCGCAATGGCGAGGTCGGGGCCGGCGGCCGCCGCGAGATCGAGCGCGGTAAAGGCGCCTGCGCTCCAGGTCGAGTTTCCCGCGCTGGTTCCCGCCACCCGGATCTCGAACGACTGGCCGGCGACCGGCCCTTCGATCTCCGGCGTTTCCGGGCGATCTCCCGGAACGTCGAGGCGATAGTGGCCGCCGCCGTCGTCGAAGACCGGGCCATTGGCGATCTGGCTGCCGGCGAGGTAAGCGGTGACGATGGTGCCCGGGGCTGCGGGGGCTCCGGCGACCGTGACCGAGCCGAATCGACTCGACGGCAGCGGTGGGGCCTCGGCGTGCGAGGCACCTTGGCCGCAAACCGCAACGGCGACGATCACCCATGCTACGCGCGGCAAAACCACCCGCGCAGAGCGCTTCCTTGCGAAAGACATGGCGGCACCCGACAGATCTGAGTTCATGACGACCACTTTCCGACCAGCGAGAGTCAAACCGTTCCTTGGAGTGACGGCATCATTACACGACTCTCCAGTCGTCAAGGCACGGTCTGAAGTGCTGGCGGAACTGAAGCGGAAATCAACTGGCGAGGAGGGCTCCCCGCCAGCGGCGCTACGCCCGGCTATTCGGCGCGGAACTTGAGGTTGACGAGGCCGCAGCGGACGTCGTCGCCGTACTTGATCTCGGTGGGGACGCCGGTTTCGAGGCGGGTGCCGTTGACGAAGGTGCCGTTCATCGTGCCGATCTCTTCGGCGATGAAGAACTTGGCGCCGCGGCGGTAGATCTTGGCGTGGCGGCGGCTGATCGAGCGCTGGGTATCGGCCGGCGTGAGGTCGATGTCGGGGTCGATGCCGGTGACCGGATCGCGGCGACCGATCATCGTCTCGGCTGCCCGAGCCAGCGCGAACTCCATTCCCGACTTGTCGTGCACCAGGCACTGCGGACCCTTGTCGACGCTCGCTTCGGCCGCCGCCGGGTTCGCCGGCACCGGTTCGTCGAGCGCTGCCGGCGCGCCCCCGGGGACTTCGCGCAGCATACGGTCGGTCTCGCGCAGCCGGCGGGAGAGCTTGCGCATCATGCGTACCGCGATCTCGGGATTCGTCCGCAGCATCTGGTCGAAGGTGGCGCCGTTGATCAGCAGCAGCTTGACCTCGCCGATGGCGCGCGCCGCGGCCGTGCGCGGCAGATCCTCGAGGATCGACATCTCGCCGAAGAAGTCGCCCTTCTCGAGCACCGCGAGCTGCCGCTGCTCGGTCTGGATCTGCTTGAGAATCTCGATCTTGCCCTCGTGGATGATGTACATCTCCATCCCGAGGTCGCCCTCGTTGAAGATGAACTCCCCGGGCGCGAACTCCACCGTGTAATTCGGCAGATTCGGCTTCTTGCTCGTGGTCTTGAAGACCGGCTTGGAGGTCGCCATGGCGGATCTCGCTCGCTAAACCTGAGGGTGGTCGATGACGAGAAGCGAGCGGTTCGCGTCGATCCGGGCGAAGCACCCGAGCGGCAACGTGAAGTTCGGCGTCGTGTGCCCGGTGGCGAGCCCCAGGCCGAGGGTCGTCTCGCCGGTGCGCTCGCGGATCCGCGCGGCCGCGGCTTCGTCGAGGACGGGAAAGATGGAGGTTCCGAGAACCATGGCGCGAATCGAGTTCAGACTACCGGACAGGTACAACTGGGTCAACATACGATCGACACGGTAGAGCGGCTCGTGCACGTCTTCGAGCAGAAGGACCGAGTTCGCCAGCGGCGTCGCGAAGGGAGTTCCGATCGTCGACGCGAGCAGACTCAAGCAGCCGCCGAGCAGACGTCCTTCGGCCGGCTCGAAACCAGCGATCACCTGCGTCAGCGCGAGCTCCTGCCGCACCTCGCCGGCGAGGGCGTCGAGCAGGCTCCGGCTCTCCTCCGCGCTCAGACCGCGCGCCATCTCCGCCGCCACCATCGGGCCGTGGAAGGCGACCCGACCCAGGCGTTCGACGACGTTGAGGAGGAACGGCGTGAGGTCCGAGTAGCCGACATAGGCGCGCGGCCGCGCGGCGAGGCGGTCCCAGTCGAGCAGCGGCAGCACCCGCAGCAAGCCGTGCCCGCCGCGGGCAAAGAAGATGGCGCTGATCCCCGGATCGTCGGCGAGCTCGTGAAAGGCCGCGGCGCGCTCCCGGTCGTCGCCGGCGAAGAGGCCGGAGGTCGCAGCGAGGTTCCGCGCTGGCACCGGGAGGAAGCCGAGGCGAGCGAGCTCCTCCATGCCGCGTGCGAGCCGCTCCGGATCCACCGGGCCGGAGAGCGCCGCGACTCCGACGCGATCGCCGGGGCGGACGGCGGGAGGGAGGACGGGAATCACGGGGGCCATGGCATGAAAGGGTCGAAGAGCCCGATAAGCCGAGTTCTGTGCCGGCGATCTCGCGACCGCCGGTCACGGTCATTCCTCTGGGACCGGCGTTGCCGCCGGCCTCGAGCGACCTACCCGGGGAAGTCGTCCCGGCGAACCGGAACGGGCGGGACGGGTGGCCCGCACTGCCATCCCCCTATTTGGTCTTGCTCCGCATGGGGTTTGCCTAGCCCCGGACCGTCGCCGGCCGGGCGGTGCGCTCTTACCGCACCGTTTCACCCTTACCTCGCCCGAAGGCGGGGCGGTCTGTTTTCTGTTGCACTTTCCGTCGCATCACTGCGCCTCGCCGTTGGCGAGCATGCCACCCGTTGGAGTCCGGACTTTCCTCTCCACGCGAACGTGGAGCGACCGCGCCGGGCTCTTCGACCGGGACGAAGATAGCACCTCCGGCTAGCTGTCGCGACGGCGGAAGATACGGCCGAAGAGACTGCTCTCGGGCTCGGACTTGGCCGCTTTCGACGCGACCAGGTTGCGCAGCTTCGCGCCCGCCTGAAGGTGGCTCGGGTCCGCGCGCGTTGCGGCGGTGTATTGCGCCCGCGCCCGGTCGGGATCCCCCTCCTGTTCGTAGATCTCGCCCAGCAGGTAGCGCGCTTCGGCGTTGTGGGGATCGACTTCGAGCGCAGCCCGGCAGTTGTCGATGCCCCGTTGCAGCCACTTCGGATTCTTGATCTCGACGCGGGCGAGGGCGAGGAAGTACTCGGACCGGCGGTCGAGCTTCGCCGCCAGCTGCAGCAGCTCGATCGCGTAGTGAAAATCGCCGCGCGCCACCAGTGCCTGCGCCTGGTCGAAATACTGCTTTGCCAGATCCTTCGACTCGACCTCACGCTCCGCACCGGTGACCTGCGCCGCCGTCAGGTCGATCGCCTGGCTAAGGTTGTACTTCCGGCGACGCTCGGGGTCGGAGAGCACGAGGTAGCCCAGGGTGGCACGCTCGAACAGCAGCTCGAGCATCGGCTTGAGGCCGGTGAGGCCATAGGCGGCCTCGTTCGCGGGATGGACCTGCCGCGCCAACAGCTCGTACTTCGATTGCACCAGCTCGACCGACGACGACGGGTCGACGCCCAGCAGCTCGTAGTGATTCATCGCGCCGAGGCCGGCGGAGAGTTCGGCGACCCGCGCCCGGAACTCCTCCGGCGAAAGCGCCAGCGGATCCTCCCTGAGATTGCGGGCGAAGCGGTTCGACAGGCTGTGCAGGAGTGCCGCGTCCTGCACGGGCTCCGTAGGCGTCGCCGGATCGCCGCGCTCGGGCCGGCGGATCTTGCGCGCCGCGAGTAGCTGGACGAGGCGCTGCTGCGTCGTGTCGCGGTCGAACGGGCTCTCGGCGACGATCGCGGCCAGCGTCATCGGCTGGCGCAGCCGCTCGAGAAGAAAATGCTCCTCGGGGCCGAGTCCCAGCAGGTCGTTCGGGTCGTCCGCGGCGTCGCTCTCGGGCACCGCGACGAGTTGCCCCCGCTCGCCGCCGAGGCGCGCGGCGAGATCCGCCGGCGCCGCGACGGCCGTGGCTCCGAGCATGAGGAGCCGCCGGGTCGGCAGCGGCCCGACGAGATCCGCAGAGCGCGCAGCGGGGTCGTCGAGGAAACGGAAATGACCCGTTTTCCACTCGCCGATCACGCGCGCCATCCGCTCCACGAGATCCATGCACCGCTTTCGGGCTTCGGTGGCGGCGGCGGATTGCGATGAATCGGAGAGTGCCTTCACCAGCTCGCCGAGCCGGCGGGCGAGAGGATGGGTACCGGCGAGGTAGAGGCTGCCGTCGCGCAGGAAGAGGCGTCGCTTGTGCCCCCCACCCGCCACCTCGAGCACTCCAGTGGCGCGCTCGAAGTGGAGCTCCTGCATGAGATCGAAGATCGATCGCTCTCGCAGGTCTCCCCGCAGCTCGCTGGAACGCCCGTGCATATCGGGCGCAGTCTAGTCCATCTCGGCCCGCTCTGCGGAGCCGGCATGCAGATGCCGGTGAACGGCGGCGCCGATTGCCCCTCCCAGCAGCCCCTGGATCTCTTCGAGCGGCGCCGCTCCCAGCACCTCCCAGGTCCCGTAGCGCTTCGCCAGAAGCCGGCGACGCGCCGGCCCCACGCCTGGGATGTCCTCCAGCCGGCTGCGCAGCGCCCCCGTCGAGCGCTGGCGACGGTGGCGTGACACGGCGAAACGATGCGCTTCGTCGCGCAGCATCTGAAGCAGCCGCAGCCCCTCGTCCCGCCGCGGCAGGCGCAGCGGCTCCGGCGTACCGGGGAGATAGAGCTCCTCTTCGCGCTTGGCGAGGGCGACGAGCGGCAGTTCCTCGAGGTCGAGACCAGCGAGCGCGGCCGCGGCGGCTCCCAGTTGCCCGCGCCCACCGTCGATCATCACCAGGTCGGGCAGGACTCCGGACTCCTCGCGCAGGCGGCGGTAGCGGCGTTCGACCGCCTCGGCGATCGAACGGAAGTCGTCCTGGCCGACGAAACTGCGGATGTTGAAGCTGCGGTACTCCCCCTTGCGGATGCGCCCGTCCCGCCAGACCACCATCGACGCGATGACCGCGGTTCCCTGGAGATTCGAGATGTCGAAGCCCTCGATCCACCGCGGCGGCTTCGCCAGACCGAGGTGGCGCGCCAGAGCCCGCGGCGCGGCGTCGCGCGACGGGTCGATGCGAAAGCGCCGGCGGAAGGCGAACTCGGCGTCCTTGGCGGCGATGCGCAGGCGCTCGGCCTTCGGGCCGCGCTCGGGATGCCGCAGGTAGACGCGATCCCCCTTGCGCTCCGACATCCAATCGGCGAGCGCCTCGCCGCCGTCGACCTCGAAAGGCAGGTGGAGCTCTTTGGGCAGGAAGGTCGTCTGGTCGTAGATCTGCGGCAGAAGCTCGGAAAGGAGCTGCGGCGGGGCGGCGGCGCTCTCGCCCTCCCAGAACACTTCCCGCCGGTCGAGAACCTGCCCCGAGCGCATGACGAGAATCGACACCGCCGCCTGATTGCCGTGCACCGCCACGCCGAACAGGTCGATGTCCTCCTCGTGCACCGAAGAGAGCGGCGAGCGCGTCGACAGACGCTCGACCTCGAGCACCAGGTCGCGCAAGCGGGCAGCGCGTTCGAACTCGAGGTTTTCGGCCGCCGCCTCCATTTGTCCCCGCAGGCTCTTGCACAGCGGCGCTGTCTTGCCGCCGAGGAAGAGCCGGGCGCTCTCGACCGCTTCGGCGTATTCGGCGCTCGAGGTCAGGCCAGCGACGCACGGCCCCAGGCAGCGCTTCATGTCGTGGTAGAGACAAGGGCGCGGCAGGCCGCCGTCGATCTCGATCGAGCAGACGCGCACCCCGAAGAGCTTCTGCACCAGCTTCAACGCCCGCCGCGCCATGCCGCCGGGGAGATAGGGACCGAAATAGTCGGCGCCGTCCTGCCGGATGCGGCGGGTGAAGACCAGGCGCGGCCACGGCTCCCTGGTCAACTTGAGATAGGGATAGGTCTTGTCGTCGCGCAGCAGCACGTTGTAACGCGGCCGATGACGCTTGATCCAGTTGTTCTCGAGCATCAGGGCGGCGGCCTCGGTCGCCGTCGCCACGCACTCGACGGTGAACGCGAGCTCGACCATCGCCGCGAGTCGCGGCTCGAGGTCCTTGCCGAGATAGCTCGGCACCCGCCTGCGCAGCGACTTCGCCTTGCCGACGTAGAGCGCTTCGCCGGCCTGATTGCGGAAGACGTAGATTCCGGGCGAATCCGGGAGCTCTTCGATCTGCCTGCGAAGGTCGCCGTGCATCGACAGATCAGTCCGTCATCGCATCGTCATCCGGCATAGATCTGCAGCTCGCGGAGCTCCTTCAGTCGGTCGCGCAGCAACGCCGCCTCCTCGAACTCGAGCCGTTTGGCGGCCGCCTTCATCTCCTTCTCCACCCGGGCGATGCGCTGAGCGAGCGGCACCTCCGGCCCATCCGCGACCTCCAGCAGGCGGGGACTCAGGCTCGCCGAGTAGTCCAGATTGCTCATTGCCACGAGCGGACTGTGGATGTCTTTCAGGATCGTGCGCGGCTCGATTCCGTGCTCGTGATTGTAGGCCTCCTGCCGGATCCGCCGCCGCTTCGTCTCGGCGACCGTGCGGCGGATCGAATTGGTCTCGACGTCGGCGTAGAGCACCACCTTGCCGTTCAGGTTGCGCGCCGCCCGCCCGGAGGTCTGGATCAGCGCCGTCTCGCTGCGCAGGAATCCCTCCTTGTCGGCGTCGAGGATCGCCACCAGAGAAACCTCCGGCAGGTCGAGTCCCTCGCGCAGCAGGTTGATGCCGATCAGCACGTCGAACTCGCCCCGCCGCAGAGAGGTGATGATCGCCGAGCGCTCGAGCGTCTCGACGTCGCTGTGCAGGTAGCGCACGCGCACGCCGCACTCCATCAGGTACTGGGTCAGCTCCTCCGCCATCTTCTTGGTCAGCGTGGTGACCAGCGCGCGCTCGCCGCGCGCGCTCACCTCACGGATGCGCATGAGCAGATCGTCGATCTGTCCCTTGGCCGGCCGGATCTCGATCTCGGGGTCGAGAAGTCCAGTCGGGCGGATGAGCTGTTCGGCCACGACTCCGCCGACCCGCGCCAGCTCCCAGGGGGCCGGAGTCGCCGAAACGTAGATTCGCTGCCCGATGCGGGCGTCGAACTCCTCGAAAGTGAGCGGCCGGTTGTCGAGAGCCGATGGCAGGCGGAAGCCGAAGTCGACCAGTGTCTGCTTGCGCGAGCGGTCGCCGTGGTACATGCCACGCACCTGCGGAATCGTCTGGTGGCTTTCGTCGGCGATCAGCAGGAAGTCCTGCGGGAAGTAGTCGAGCAGAGTCGGCGGCGGCTCGCCGGCCGCGCGCCCCGACAGATGCCGCGAGTAGTTCTCGATGCCATGACAGTAGCCGGTCTCCTTGAGCATCTCGAGGTCGAACCGGGTGCGCTGCTCGAGGCGCTGGCGCTCGAGCAGCTTGCCCTCCGCCTCGAGCTCGTCGAGCCTCTGGCGCAACTCGCGCTGGATGGAACCGATCGCCCTCTCGAGATTCTCCTTCGGCGTGACGTAGTGAGTGCGTGGGAAGACGGCGACCCGGTCGAGGTCCTGCAGCGCGTCGCCGCGCAACGTGTCGAAGCGGGTGATGCGCTCGACTTCGTCGCCGAAGTACTCGATCCGCAAAGCGTTGTCCTCGTAAGCCGGGAGGACCTCGAGGACGTCGCCGCGCACCCGGAAGCTGCCGTGGAAGAGGTCGAGAGAAGTGCGCTGGTACTGCATGGCGACCAGGCGGGCCAGCGCACGATCCATTCCGGTCTGGCTCCCCTTCTCGAAGAATTCCAGCATGCCGAAGAACGCTTCCGGTGACCCGAGGCCGTAGATGCACGAAACCGAAGCGACGAGCAGCACGTCGCGGCGCTCGAACAGCGACTTCGTGGCGCGTAGCCGCAGACGATCGATCTCTTCGTTGATGTTGGTCTCTTTCTCGATGTACGTGTCCGACTGCGGGACGTAGGCCTCGGGCTGATAGTAGTCGTAGTAAGACACGAAATACTCGACCGCGTTGTTCGGAAAGAAGCTGCGGAACTCCTGGAACAGCTGAGCCGCGAGCGTCTTGTTGTGCGATAGGACAAGCGTCGGGCGATTGACCCGCTCCACGACCTTGGCGATCGAGAAAGTCTTGCCCGAGCCGGTGACTCCGAGCAGAACCTGCTCCTTGTCGCCGCGCTCGAGACCCTCGGCAAGCTGGGCGATGGCGGCCGGCTGGTCGCCCTGCGGCGAGAACGGCGAAACGAGCTCGAAACGGTTCAAGGAGCCGGCGGCCTTGCCGACTCGGCGGCGGGTTCGGCGGGAGCACCGGCCGAATGGCCGGGTTCCTCCGTCGCATCGCCTGCCGCGGCCGCTCCGGCCCCGGCTTCCGGCGGCTCGGCGGCGGCGTCCGCCGGAGCCTTCGCCCCTCCCTGGTTGAACTTGTCGAGCGCCGCGACCAGGCCGTCCAGCTCCTCCCGCGTCAGGCGTCGGGCCGACGAGGCCGAAGCGGCGACGGTGAGCTTCTTCTGCAGTTCCTGGAGCGCCGCCGGATCGAGCTCGCCACCGCGAATGCGCGCCAGCGCGGCATCGAAAGCGACCTCCAGCCGCTGACGTTCGGTCGCTCCGGCGTCCTCGGGCAGGTGAGCGACGATCTCCACGCGCAGCTGGTTCATCGCGTAGGCGAGCACATCCTTCGCCTTGACCACGAAGACCACTGCCGCGATGCCGAGTAGCAGCGACAGCAGCCCACAGCCGATCAGCACGGGCTTCTGGCAGCCCCCGTCACCGCGCATCTTCTCGGGCGCGAACGGCTTCGACTGGGGCGGCGGCAGGGAATCGTTCATCGCTCGGTCCTCCATAAGGACGGAAGACTATAATGCGCGTCGTGCCTTCTTCGTCGGTTCCCCCGGACGAGCCACCGCGCTCGCGGGCGTCCCTGGCCCCGTCTGCCGGACGACCGAAACCGGCCCAGAGTCCACTCCGGAAGCACCCGATCAAGCGCTTCTGGCCCCTCCACCTGCTCGCCGTTGTCGCCTGCGGCGTCGCCGCGGGAATCGGCGTCGCGGCGGCGATTCACGTGCCGCGCGTCGACGCGATCGCCAGCTTCAGCCCGAAGCTCGTCACCCAGATCTATGAGCGTGACGGCAAGGTCGCCTTCGCCTCGTATGCGCGCGAGCGGCGTCTGATGCTTGACCAGCGGGAGATTCCGCCGCTGCTCCGCGACGCGCTTTTGGCCGCCGAGGACGGCAACTTCTTCCGCCATGGCGGCATCGACGCGCTGGGCATCCTGCGCTCAGTGCTGGTGAATCTGCGCCGCGGGCGGCACGCCCAGGGCGCCTCGACAATTACCATGCAACTCGCCCGCAAGCTCTTCCTGACCGACGAGAAGAGCTGGCGGCGCAAGATCTCCGAGGCATTCCTCGCCGTCGAGCTCGAGAAGCAGCTCTCCAAACAGCAGATCCTGGCGATGTACTGCAATGTCGTCTTTCTCGGCCACGGCAACTACGGCATGGAGAGCGCGGCGCTCGCCTACTTTGGTCACGCCGTCGGAGAGCTGACGCTGTCGGAGGCCGCAACGCTCGCCGGTATCGTCCAGCGTCCGAGCCAGTTCAGTCCGTACCGCCATCCCGATCTGGTCGTCGCCCGGCGCAACTACGTGCTGAATCGGATGCTCGCCGAAGGCTTCATCACGCCAGCGCGGCACGACCAGGCGATCGTCAGCCCGTTGGTCGTGGTCCGCACCCCTCCCCAGGCGGAAGTCGGCCCGTTCTTCGCCGAGGAGGTGCGGAAGCACCTGGAGACGACCTACGGCGTCGATCGGCTCTACCACGACGGCCTGCAGGTCCAGACCACGCTCGACCTGCGCATGGAGGGGGCGGCCGAGACGGCTCTGCGCAAGGGACTACTGCGGCTCGATCACCGCCGAGGCTATCGTGGCCCACTGCTGCGCGGTCAGCGGACGGATCTCGAGGGGGAAGCGCTGGAGGCCGCGGCCGGCCGCAATCCCGTGCCCGAGTCCTGGGTACCCGGACTGGTCCTCGAGACCGGTCCGGAAGCGCGCGTGCGGACTCCCGAGGCGACGATAACGGTGAAGGCGGCGGGGGTCGCCTGGACATCGCGGCGCTCCCCGGGCGAGATATTGCGCGTCGGCGACGTCGCCTGGTTTCGCCAGGCCCAGGATCCGAAGAAACCGGACGCGCCATACTGGATGCTGGAGCAGGAGCCGCAGGTGGAGGGCGCCGCCATCGTCCTGGAGTCGGCGACCGGCGCAATTCGCGCGATGGTCGGCGGGTGGGATTTCCGCCGCAGCCGATTCAATCGCGCCAACCAGGCGATGCGCCAGGCGGGCTCCGCCTTCAAGCCCTTCGTCTTCGGGGCGGCCCTGGAGAACGGATTTACTCCCGCCGACACGCTCTTCGACGCGCCGGCGCTCTTTCCCGGCGCCGACGGCCTGCCGAGCTACAGTCCGCGCAACTACCACCGCCGGTACTACGGCATGCTGACGCTCCGGAGAGCTCTCGAGCTCTCCGTCAATGTCACCTCGGTGAAGCTCATGGATCTGGTCGGCGCCGCGCGAACCATCGATTTTGCCCGACGCTGCGGCCTGACGACGCCGCTACCGCCCTATCCCAGCCTGGCGCTCGGCGCCGCCGACCTCGTGCCGCTCGAGGTCGCGGCGGCCTACGCCTCCTTCGCCAACCAGGGCGTTCTCGTGAAGCCGTACCTGGTCGAGCGAGTGCTCTCCCCAACTGGTTCGCCGATCGAGCAGCACGAAGCCGAAGCGACCAAGGCGTTCGAACCGGCAACCGCCTACGTGCTGACCTCGATGCTCGAAGGGGTGGTCGACCGCGGCACCGGGGCGAAGCTCGCCGACCTGCCGCTCGACATCGCCGGCAAGACCGGAACGACGAACGACTACACGGACGCCTGGTTCGTCGGCTACACGCCGCGGTACACAATGCTCGTCTGGGTGGGCTACGACCAGAAGCGTACGCTGGGCAAGAAGATGACCGGCGCCGAAGCAGCGATTCCGATCTGGCGCGACATCGCCGAGGCCGGGTTGAAGGAGGGCTGGCTGCAAGAGGGCGAGCAGTTCCCCGTGCCGCCGGGAGTCGAGTTCCGCACCGTCGAGTACCGCACCGGCCTCGCCGCCACACCCGCCGCCGAGAGGACGATCAACGAGGCCTTTCTCGCCGGCACCGGTCCGGACCGCCTCTACGAGGCGCGATGGGCGCGCATTCTCGACCTGCCATGGGCGCAGCAGCGACCGTTCTACAACGCGAAGGACCGGGAGCGGATGCCCGACGGACTGACGGCGGAGAACTTCCCCGTCGAGACCGCCGAAGACGAGGCCAACTGAGGCTTCAGGTCGGCTTGGTGGCGATGACCGCGTAGTCCTGGCAACCGAACAGCAGGTCGTCGACCCGGTCGCGCAGCGAGTTGATCTCGAAGGCGAGGGCGCGCTGTTCGGCGCCGACGGCTTCGACGCGAATCTCCGGCAGCCGCTCGACGTCGGGGAACGGCCGCAGGTCGACCCGCTCCACTGGATCGAAACCGGCGAGCTCGAGACTCAGCTTCAGACTCTCCGGATGGACTGGCCGCTTGTGTGTCGGATCGAGCCAGAAGTTGCGCGCTGCCACGACCAGCGACAGCGGGTTGGGCGTTTCGAGAATCAGCACGCCGCCGGGCCTGAGCGCGCGCCAGGCGAGGCGCGCCAGCCGGTCGAGAATCTCGGGCGGCAAGTGCTCGATGACGTGGAACGAGACAATGCCGCCGAACCGCCCTTCCGGCGCGGCGGAGAGATACTCCAGGAGGTCGCCTTCCTCGGCAGCCAGCCCCTTGCGATGGCATTCGGCGACCATCGCCGCCGACAGATCGACGCCACGGGCTTTGATGTCGCGACCGCGCAGCACCGCCAACGCCTCGCCGCGCCCGCAGCCGAGATCGAGCACCTCGCTCTGCCCTTCCAGGTTCGGCAGGAAGCGCGAGATGCGCTCGGCGATCTCTTCTTCGGTCCCGCGGTAGCGGCGCTCGAGCTCGACGTAGACGTGTTCCTCCTGCGCCTTGATGACCGCCGGCAGCCCGCCCTGCTCGGCGATCGCCAGAGCGGCTCCCAGCCGGCCCCAGATGGTCCGGGTCTCGCGACGGAGGAAATCGAGCTTCTGATCGACGCGCGCGAAGAGCGCGTCGTTGTGCTGCATGATCTCGTTCAGCCCTTCGCGGTAGACGGCATCCAGATGATTGATCCGGTGCTCGTGAACCTCGGTGACCTGCTTGCGGACGTCTTCGCCGCGCTGCAGGTACTCCAGGAGGACGAGGTTGAAGATGCGCTGGCGGTCCCAGAGATCGCGTTGGGGCGCTTGCACCATGGGCCGAGCCAGCCGCTTGAAGAAGACGACGATACGCCCCAGAAAGCCACGATGGCTGCGGATCGGAAACTCTTCGTCTCCGGCCCACAGCCATCGCCAGTCTTCGATGCTTCTCGTCGGATCGCCGAGAAATCGCTCGATCGAAGGCTGGGAAGCGCCCGCACCCGCTATCGGCGGTGACGGCTCGCGATGCGGATCGCTCCCCTTCACGCTACTAGTCTTCGGCGGCGACGGCTACGGCCAGCTCCGCGACAACGTCGGCATGCAACTCGACCCGGACAACATGGTCGCCGACCGACTTGATCCCGCCGACGAGATCCACCTGGCGGCGATCGACCTCGATGCCTTTCTCGTGCAGGGCCGCTACGATATCGGCGACCGACACTGAGCCGTACAGCGTGCCGGTCTCCATCGCGCGCTTCTTGAGCTCGAGCTTGACGCCCGAGATCCTCGCCGCTTCCGCGTTGGCGACGGCGAGCGCCTCGTCATGGCGGGCGTCGATCTTCTTCTTTTCGTGCTCGAAGCGCTTGATGTTGCCCGGCGACGCCGGCAGGGCGAGACCGTTCGGCAACAGGAAGTTCCGGGCGAAGCCCGGCTTGACGTCGACCACCTGTCCGCGCCGGCCGCGCTGACGCAAATCGCTCATCAGGATGACTTTCATCTCCGGCTCCTAGTCGGTCGTGTAGGGAATCAGCGCCAGGTGACGAGCACGCTTGATGGCCGCCTGCACCATTCGCTGGTGCCGGGCGCTGTTGCCGGAGATCCGCCGAGGCAGGATCTTGGCGCGCTCGAGAATGTACTGCTGGAGAAGCTTCACGTCCTTGTAATCGATGTACTCGATGTGCTCGACCGTGAAGCGGCATACTTTCTTGCGGCGAAAGAAGGTCTTCTTCTTCGCCGCCGGCTTGCCCTTGCCTGGACCCTTCTTGCCCCCGCGGGGACCTGATTTGAACGGTTGCATCGTCAGGCCTCCTCAGCGCCGCTCGTGGCGGCCTCGGTGTCAGGTACGGGTTCCGCGGCGACAACGGCAGCTGCTGCCTCGGTGCTATCCGCAACCGCGGAGGCACCGGAGCCGACAGCGGCGGCAGCGGCGGCAGCGGCGACCGCCGGATCGACGTCGTAGTAGCCGCCGGTGCGCGGTGGGGCCTCGCCGGGCTTCGCCCTTCCGGCTGCGCGCTTGAGATCCTCGTCCGTGCGCACCGTCAGGTAGCGCAGGATCTTGTCGTTCTGATTGAGGCGCATCTCGACTTCCTTGAGCAAACCGGCCTTGGCCGGCTCGATCTCCAGAAAGAGGAAGAGGTAGCGTCCCTCGGTCAGTTTGCGGATCGGATAGGCGAGTTTCCGCCGGCCCCAGCTCTCTTCGCGGACGACTTCTCCGCCGCGGCTGGTGATGAGCTGCTTGAACTCCGTGGAGAGCGCCGTCATGTCGTCGTCCGAGAGTCTCGGATCGGCGACCAGCGCCAATTCATACGTTCTCACTCTAGCCCTCCCTATGGCCGTTGAGGTCCCGCGTGCGACGCGGAACAGGAAGGAGCGGTGACTCGGACCATCCTCGTCACCGGCAGGTTGGGGATCCACCCGCGGGGAATCTTGATTCTATTCGCTCTTCGCCCCGTCGGGCAAGTCGGGGGCCGCCGGGATCGGCGGGTCCGGCGCGTTCGCCAACCGCATCGCGGCGTCTATCCCCGCTTCGAACCACTTGGTCACGGCCCGCGCGGCGCGCTCGACCATCTCCCCGACTACCGGTTCCTCTTCGGCGAGGAAGTCCGCCAGTACGTAGCCGGCGAGGCCCGACTCGCCGAGACCGGCAGGCGGCCCGCCGATGCCGAGCCGGAGCCGCGGAACCGCTTCGGTCTGCAACGCCTCGATCGTCGACTCCAGGCCACGGTGGCCTGCCGCACTGCCGCCGGCGCGCATGCGCAGCCGTCCCAGCGGAAGGTGAATGTCGTCGTACACCAGCAGCACGTAGCCGGATTCGATGCCGTTACTTTCGCAGAGGCAGCGTACTGCGCTGCCGCTGCGATTCATGAATGTCCGGGGCTGGCAGACCAGCCATTCGCCGCGGGAGCGCACCCAGGCGCCGCAGTCTTCGCGGAAATCGGCGAACGCATGCAACTCGACCAGGCGGTCGACGACGCGGAAGCCGACGTTGTGGCGGGTCCGGAGGTAGGACTCGCCTGGGTTTCCGAGCCCCACTACCAGGCGGCGGAGGCGACGCGACTCGGCCAAACTCAGGACGAGGCCTTCTCCTCTTCCTTCTTGCCCTTGGCGATGATCTCGGGCTCGGCGACAGCGCCTTCGGCGCCCGCACCCGCCGCCTCGGCCTCGACCTTGGCGTGGGCCACGGAAACGATGACGCGATCCTCCTCCTCGAGCAGCTTCACGCCAGCGGGAAGCTGCAGGTCCTTGAGCTCGAGATGCTGTCCGACCCTGACCTCGGAGACGTCGATCTTGATCTCCTGCGGGATGGCGGTCGGCAGGCACTCGACTTCGACCTCGCGGGTAACGAAGTCGAGGAGGCCACCCTCGGTGCGCACGCCGTAGGCGACGCCCTCGAGAGTGACGTGCACGCGGACGCGAATGCGCTTCGCCATGTCGATGCGCATGAAATCGACGTGCTCGACCTTGCGGGTGACCGGATGAATCTGCATGTCGCGAATCATCGCGTGCCGGCTCTGGCCGGTATCGGCGAGCTTGAGCAGGAAGATGCGGTTTTCGCTGCCGCCCGACTTGAACAGGTCGATGAGGGTCTTGCGCGGAACCTGAATGGAGATCGGCTCCTTGCCCCCGCCGTAGACCACGGCCGGAATCATCTCCTCGCGACGCAGGCGGCGGTTGGCGGACTTGCCGGTTTCTTCCCGGCGGTTCACTTCGATGGTGAGGTCCTGAGTCATTGTCTTGATCCCTTCTCGTCTAGACGAACAGCGAGCTGACCGAGCTGTTCTCGTGGATTCTGCGAATGGCTTCGCCCAGCAGCGGCGCGACCGAGAGTGAACGGAGCTTCGAGCTCTTCTGGAGCTTCTCCTCGACCGGCGTGGTGTTGGTGATCAACACCTGTTCGAGAGGGGACTGCTCGATGCGCTGCAGAGCCGGGCCGGAAAGCACGCCGTGCACGCCGGCAGCCAGGATGCGCTGCGCGCCTGCGACACGCAGGGCTTCGACCGTCTTCGAGAGGGTGCCCGCGGTGTCGATGATGTCGTCGAGGATGAGGACGTCTCGGCCCCCGACGTCGCCGATGATGTGCATGACCTCGGCGACGTTCGGCGCGGTCCGCCGCTTGTCGATGATCGCCAGGCCGGCTTCGAGGCGCTTGGCGATCGCGCGCGCGCGCTCCACGCCGCCGGCGTCGGGCGAGACGATGACCAGGTCGGGAATCGCCAGCGCCCGGATCGCCTCGAGCAGCACCGGCGCGGCGAAGAGATGGTCCACCGGGACGTCGAAAAAGCCCTGGATCTGCGGTGCATGCAGATCCATGCAGAGCACGCGATCGGCGCCGGCGCGCGAAATGAGGTCGGCCACGAGCTTCGCCGTGATCGGCACGCGCGGCTGGTCCTTCTTGTCCTGGCGGGCGTAGCCGTAGTACGGCAGCACGGCCGTTACGCGCGACGCCGAGGAGCGCTTGAAGGCGTCCAGCAGGATGAGCAACTCCATCAGATTCTCGTTCACCGGCGAACTCGTCGGCTGGACGATGAAAACGTCCGATCCCCGCACATTCTCGTCGATCTGGCAGAACGTCTCGCCGTCCGAAAAGTTGTAGGCGGAGGAGTTGCCGGGCGAGACCCCGAGGTAATCGCAGATCTCCTGGGTGAGCGCCGGATGGGCGCGCCCGGTGAAGATCTTGATGTCTCCGTAGTGGTCGCCGTCGCGCTTCGGTGTTCTCATGGAGGATTCGGTCTCGAATTCAGCGTTCACAGAGTAAGAGGTACATCCTGCCGAAACTGGTTGGGGCGGGAGGATTCGAACCTCCGAATGCGAGATCCAAAGTCTCGTGCCTTACCGCTTGGCGACGCCCCACGAACTGCGCACTGACTTTCGCAAGCCGGTGATTGTATCGCCCTCTCAGGTCACTCCCCAGAAGGAGTCACCGAACTGCAGCCGCTCGACCTCTTCGAGCGACGGTTCTCCGTTACCCTTCGGGCTCGCAGACGACCCGGAAGACGCCGTCACCAGCGGCGAGGCGGTCGACTCCATCTCCGCCGTGACGCCGTCCAGGGTCGCCTGGTAGACCCCGAGAATGCGCTCTTCTACCCACTTGCGAGTCTCGGAATTCAGCGGATGCGCCACGTCCTTGAACTCACCGCTCTTGCGCTTGCGGCTCGGCATGCTTACGAACAGGCCGTCCCTGCCCTGGATGACCTTGATGTCGTTGACCATGAAGCAGCGGTCGAAGACGATCGAGATGAAAGCGCGAACCTTCTCGTCACGCACGGGAAAGACCCGGACGTCGGTGATCTCCAAGTCAACTCCCTCCCAACGGAGTTTCCAGTCCACTCCGTCGCCGCCAATCCTCACGGCTCAGCGTCTTGACGGGCAACCAGATCGTGTCGTTGTCGAGACGATCTCCGGCCTCCCGTCCAGCTGCCCGATTCGCGAACAGGGCGAACATCGTGGAGCCGCTACCGGAGAGGCGAACGGCAAGCGCCTCCGATTCGGAGAGGCGATTATACACGTCGAGCACCCCAGGATAGAGCGCCAGGCAGGTCGGTTCGAGATCGTTCCCCCCGACAAGCGGCTGCCAGGCGCCGGGTAGACCGGCCACCTTTGCCCGCGAGCCCTGTCCTCCGGCCGGCCGGGCACCGGCCCTGGCAGGAGGAGCCGGGATGCGATGGGCGGCGAAAACCGCGGCGGTGGCCGCGGCGACCGGCGGCACCGCCAGCCAAAGCTCGAGCGCCGGCGCGACCGGGTCGGGCAGCGGCTCGATGAGCTCGCCGCGCCCGGTCCCCAGCGCTGTTCCGCCGTGGAGAAAAAAGGGGACGTCGGAGCCGAGTTCGGCGGCCAGTTCTGCGAGTTGCGTGCTTCCCGGACTCCTTCCCAGCACCACGGTCATGGCGGCGAGGACCGTCGCGGCGTTGGAGCTACCCCCGCCGAGGCCGCCGCCGATCGGAATCCGCTTGTGCAGCCGGATCCTGACCCCCTCTCCCGCCCGCCCCCAACGCGAGAGAAAGCCGGCCGCCGCACGCCAGGCGAGATTCGACTCGTCGGAAGGCAATCCCGCCGCGCCGGCAATCTCCAGCGCCACGCCCGCTTCGGCGGAATCAATGTCGATCTCGTCGGCGAGGTCGATCGTCTGAAAAATCGTGCGCAGCTCGTGAAAACCGTCGGCACGGCGCCGCAGCACCTCCAGCCGCAGGTTCACCTTGGCGAAGCTAAGGAATCGCATTTTCGGGGCAGACCAGTTCCCGCGTGCCCACGGGGAGCTCGCCGGGCCAGGATGCCGGAGTCGCAGACCGGGAAGCGTCCCCAGTTTCGCCTTCTGGCCGGGGCAGGTCGCCCTGGGCAGTCACCCGCCACCGCACCTGTACCGAGGGCCGCCGGACGGACAGCAACGAGTCGACCTCGAGACGCTTGAACCAGGCGACGGGCTCGCCCGCCTGCCAAAGGGTCCAACTGGCCCAGGAGGTGTCGCCGCCGAAGCCGCTACGCTCGGCGGTGAACGGCTTCTCCGCGGACGCTCCCGGCGGCGACGGCGCCACGAGCCCTGCCGGCGGCCA
The DNA here is from genome assembly GCA_039932055.1 of Thermoanaerobaculia bacterium. Classification (GTDB taxonomy): domain Bacteria; phylum Acidobacteriota; class Thermoanaerobaculia; order Multivoradales; family JAGPDF01; genus JAGPDF01. The sequence goes on along the minus strand of JBDTQT010000002.1, from coordinate 15,927 downwards.
CTCGCCGGTGAGCAGTCCCGGAAAATCGATCAGCGCAATGCCTGGGAGCCCGAGCCTCGCCCGCAACGGACGGTGGGGGTCCAGACGGCAGAAGACCTTCGCTTGGGGATCGAGCCAGATCGCCTTCCCGCGCTCGCAGCGGACCTCCCATCGGGCCTGCCCGGCGGCGTCCGAAGCGCTGAGCGTGAAGCGCTCAGCGTCGAACCGGCGCAGCAGGAGCCGCAGGCTCGCCGAGCCATCTTCACCAGAGACCTCGGCGCGCAAGAGCCACTGGCCAGGGCCGCCGACGGCGGGCAATGGCGCGGCGACGCCAGTCGCGGACGGGCCCGCCAAGCTCGCTCCGGGCGCCGCGACGCGGCCGGCAGTCGCGCAGCCGAGCAGCGCCGTGGCGGCGATGCCGGTCAGCGCGGCAAGCCCGAATCGAAGAAGGGAATCGGGACCGACCCGGCGCAGGCTAGGAAGCCCCTGGCAGGCCGGCCAGTTTCGCCGCCAGTCCACCGGTACCGTCCGGACCGAGCGCCAGGGCGCGGCGGTAGGCATCGCGGGCGCGGTCGAGCGCGCCGAGCGCAAGGAGCGAGTCGCCGAGGTGCTCGAGCACGGTCGAATCGCTCGGCATCAGCCGAGCGGCGCGTTCGAGAATCGCGCTCGCCTCGGCATGGCGTCCGAGGCGATACAGCCCCCAACCCAGCGAATCGACGTAGGCGCCGTTGTTGGGGTCGACAATGAGCGCGCGCCGCACGAGCGCCAAGCCCTGCTCGACATCGGTGCCGCGCTCGATCCGCATGTAGCCGAGATAGTTGAGCGCCGGAGCGTGGTCGGGCTCGGCGGCGATGAGCGCCTCGAATAGCGCCGCCGCCTCGTCGAACCGGCCGGTGCGCTCGAGCGCCGTCGCCTTGCGGAACCGGAGCTCGCTCGAAGCGGGCTCGGCGACGAGCGCCTTGTCGAGAATCGGCAAGGCGACATCGAACTGCTCTAGCCTCTCCTCCGCGGTCGCCAGAGCGACGAGCTGATCGACGGAACCGTCGGCGAGCTGCTTGCGGTAACCGGCGGCCGCCGCGTCGTGCGCCCGGACCGCGAGCTCGTAGCGCTTGGCGACGATCGCCGGCGCTGCGGAATCAGCGAGCGCCGCAAGCGCCGGACCGAGACCCTGCCGACCGAACTCGATGTCGGCCAGGAGCAACCGCAGTTCGAGCGCGATGTCGGGATCCGCGGCAGGAGCGGTCCGCAGCACATCCGTCGCCAGCTCCGCGGCGACCGCCTCGCGGTCGTTGCGCGCCGCGAGCAGGGCGGCGCTGGCCTCCACCAGAACGGCCTCAGCCCGGCGCCCCGCGCCGTGCAGAGCCTCGCGGCGACGGGCGAGCGCCGCCAGGGCCTCCTCGATACGACCCAGGCGCTCGAGCGCGCGCACCTGGAGGAATGTGAGCTGGTCCTGCAGCGGGTTGCGCTCGGCGGCGCCGGAGATAAGCTCCAGCACGCTGGCCCAGCGACCATCGGCCTGCTCGATCGTCGCCAGCAGAACGAGGACATTGGTGTTGTCCGGAAGCTCGTCGTGGAGCCCGCGTGCCAGCTCCGCCGCACTTTGCAGATCGCCGTCGAGATAGAGCTCCACCGCCCGCCGCCGGCGCAGCTCCGGCGAGCGCTGCTGCGCCTCCGGCGCCGCGCCGAGCAGCACCGCGGCCTCGAAATGTTGCCCCCGGCTCGACAGCAGCTCGGCGAGCTCAAAACGGCTCTCGAGCCGGTCGGGGTGAGCTGCGAGCATCGACCGCTGGACGGACTCCGCCGCCAGGGGATCGCCGGCGGCGGCCAGCGCGCGGGCCCGCAGCGCCTCGATCATCGGCTGGCCGGGGCGTAGCTCCGCGGCGCTGTTGAGCACGGCTACTGCCTTCTTGGCCTCGTTCTCAGCCAGATAGATCTGGCCGAGAGCAATCAGACCCTCGAGGTCGTCCGGCTCGGCGGCCACCACCAGCTCGAACGTCTGACGCGCCTCGACGCGCGCCGCTTCGTCGCGGTCAGCGAGATTCATCGCGATGCGCGCCTGGGTGCGCAGAACCTCCGTATCGGTCGGCGCGTACTTGCGCGCCGTGCGGGCCTCTGTCGCCGCCTCGAGGAAGCGTCCCGAGCGGGCCAGGACGCTGGCATATTCGAGGTGAACATAGGGATCGTCCGGTGCAAGCGCCGCGGCCTCCGCGTAGGCCGCCATCGCGGCTGCGGTCTCGCCGTCCGCCAGGAGCGCGCCGGCGAGGAGAAACGGATAGGCGGCAGCTGACCGGGGAGCTTCTGCTTGGGCGGTCGCCACCAGGCAGAGAGAAAGACTCAGGAGGGTGGCAGCGGGTCGAATGACGTACACGAGACAATCATAGCCGGACTGGGACTTTTCCCACCGGCTCCACTCTGATATCTTTCCGCTCTATCGAAGTCCTTTTCGATTCTTACAGTTAGGGGTCGCATTGCGCACTGCTCCAGCTCGCCTGGGAGAGCTCCTCGAGAAGCGTGGCCAAGTCACGCGGGAACAACTCCTGCGCGCGCTCCGCAATCAGAAAGTTCTCGGCGGACGACTCGGGACCTGCCTGCTCGAGATCGAGGCGATCACCGAAGAGCAGCTCTGCAGCGCCCTCGTCGAGCAGTATGGCGTCCCTTGTGCGACGCCCGAAGACCTGCGCGGCATCCCCGACGACGTCCTCGGGATGCTCCCGGCGAAGATCGCCAAGCGCTGTCAGGCCATCGCCTTCCAGGCCAGCACCACGCAGGTGAAGGTCGCGCTGAGCGATGCCCGCAACCTCGCCTACCAGGACGAGATCTCCTTCGTCGTCGGCAAGCGGATCCGTTGGCACGTCGCTCCCGAGCTGCGCCTGATCGAGGCACTCGAGAAACACTACGGCGAGGAATGCCCGTCGCGTCTCGCCAAGCTCCTCGACAAGATGAACCGCTCGCGCTTCCTCTGGGCGCGCGAGAGCGCCGCCGCCATGGCGACAGCGCCTTTTCCGGCCGGCGATCAGCTGCAGTGGGACACTCGGATCGCGGGTGTAGCCGCGCCCGCGCCGGCGGCTTCGCCCGACTCACTGGCTGCGGTTTCGGGCGAGCTCCCCCACTTCCAGCACCAGACACTCGATCTCCCGACACTTTCCGCCCTGGCGGTTCCGCCCGGCTTTCCGGCGCCCCCCGCGGCGCCCGCACCGGAGCCCGTCGCCACTCCGGCGACACTCGCAGCACCGACCGCGCCGGCGCAGCTTTTGGCAGCTGGATCTGCAACGCCCGCGAAGGCCCCACAGCCTCCGTTCGCGGCTCCCGAACCCCACCGCCGACTGACGGTCGACGAGGCCGAGCAGCGCCTGCTGCAGCCACGCGAGCGTGATGACGTGGCGCGCGTCCTGCTCGACTTTGCGGCGGGGCTCGTTGCGCGAGCGGTGATGTTCGTCGTCCGCAAGGAAGAAGTCGCGGCCTGGCTCTGGTCGGGCGAGGCCTTCGACCCGGCGAAGTTGGCGGCACTGCGACTGAACCTGAAGCAGCCTTCGCTCTTCGTAGGTCTGAAGGAGGACGGGGCCTACTTTCGCGGGCCGCTCTCGAAGCTGCCTGCGCACGTCGCACTCGCCGCCTGTTTCGCGGCGCCAGCGATCGCGGGTGACGTTCTCGTCCTGCCGGTAAAGGTGAAGGAACGCCTCGTCGCCGCACTCCTCGTCGAGCCCAGGCTGGCCTCGGGCGCCGAGCTCGCATCGGCCGATCTCGCCGACCTTCAGCGCGTCATAGCGAAGGCCGAGATCGCCTTCGAGCTCTGCATCATGCGGTCGAAATTGCGCAAGGCATGAGTCCTTCATCCGTCGCGTTGACACACCTCGTGGTTGCGGCTAGATTCGCGGAAAGGTCCAAGCGGAGATGATCAAGGCAGACATCGTGATGAAGGTCTCGGACGTTTCGAACGTGCCGAGGATGAAAGCCGTCCAGGCGGTCGACACGATCATCGACGCAATGAAAGACGCCCTCTGCGAGGGCCGGCGGATCGAGCTGCGCGGCTTCGGCGTCTTCCAGGTGCGCGACCGCAAGAAGGGCGTCGGCCGCAACCCCAAGACCGGCGTCGAGGTGGCGATCACCCCTGGCCGCACCGTGCGTTTCAAACCCGGCAAAGACCTCAAGAACCTCTGATACGGCCCGGCCTTGCCGGATTCCATCCCACCGCCGAGCAGCTCTCGCCTCCCATTGGCCCCGGAGGTGTGGTGGACCACGCCGCCGGAGACTCCGCCGCCGGCTCGGCTGCAACGCGGCTCCTTCCTTCTCGCTGGAGGACTTTTCCTGGCGTCTCTCTTCACCTGCGTGACACTGGGCGGCGGCTTCCTCCTCGCGGCCCGCACCGATGTCGTCACCGATATCGTCCCGCTGCTCCTGCCCGAAACGGTACAGCGCGTCTGGACCGACCCGGAGCTCCTGCGCTGGGGATTCGCCTTCGCCCTGCCGGTCCTCGCAATCCTGCTGGCGCACGAGATGGGGCACTACCTCTGCTGCCGCCGCTACGGTCTGCCGGCAACGCCACCCTACTTCTTGCCGGCGCCGATCGGCCTCGGCACCTTCGGCGCCTTCATCCGGATCCGCGGCGCCATTCGCAGCAAGCGCGTGCTTTTCGATGTCGGAGTGGCCGGGCCGATCGCCGGTTTCGTTGTTCTGCTGCCCTTCCTGATCTACGGCGTCGCGCGCTCGGAGCCGGCGATCGTGCAGCGTGTCCCCGAGAGCTCGGCCGCGTTGTTCCTCTATCTGCCGGGCAAGAGCCTGCTCTATTCGGCCCTCGTCCAGCTCTTCCACGGCCCCCTGCCGGCGAACGCGATCCTCAATCCGCATCCGTTCGCGCTCGCCGCCTGGGTGGGCTGCCTGGCTACAATGCTCAACCTGTTGCCGCTGGCTCAGCTCGACGGCGGGCACCTGCTCTACGCCGTCGCCGGCCGGAGGCAGTTCCGCATCGCCCGCCTGCTCTGGTTCGTGCTGCTCGCTGGCGGATTCGTCTGGCCGGGCTGGTTCCTGTGGAGCCTGATCGTGCTCGTCATGGGATTGCGTCACCCGCCGGTGCTGGACGAGGCCGAGCCGCTCGACCGCCGGCGCCGGTGGCTGGCAGTCGCGGCGCTGGCGATCTTCGTGCTCTGCTTCATGCCGGTGCCGATCTCGTCGATCGCCATCGGACTGCCCTGATTCAGAAATCGAGGACCAGCGTCACCGGTCCATCGTTGACGAGCTCGATTCGCATGCGCGCTGCGAAACGGCCGGTGGCGACGGCGAATCCCGACTGGCGCAGGGTCGCGGCGAAGAGCTCGACCAGGGGTGCGGCGACCGCGCCCGCCGCCGCGTCTTCGAACGACGGCCGCCGGCCGCGCGAAGTGTCGGCTAGGAGGGTGAACTGCGAGACCACCAGGACCGCGCCGCCGACTCCGGCGAGGTCGAGGTTCATCTTGCCGGCGTCGTCTTCGAAGAGCCGCAGTCCTGCGACCTTGTGCGCCGCGCGCCGGACAACCGTGTCGTCGTCGCTTTGGGCAATGCAGACCAGCGCCAGGAGCCCGTGGCCGATCCGCGACAACTCCCGTCCGTCGACCTCGACCGCCGCCCGGCTGACGCGCTGCAAGACGATTCGCAAGAATTACGTCCTATCTCTTCAGAAAGGAGTTCGGCAAGGGTCCGCGATGCGTATGATACCGTCCCGGCCACGCCGAGAGGGAGCACATTCATGGTCAACAAAGTGATGCTGGTGGGAAATCTGGGCCGCGATCCGGAGATGCGCGCGCTGCCGAGCGGACAGCAGGTGGCGAACTTTTCCGTGGCCACGTCGCGGCGCTACAAGGACCGCGACGGCAATCGCAAGGACGAGACGGAGTGGCACAACATCGTCGTCTACGGCAAACAGGCGGAGATCGCCGGGCAGTACCTGAAGAAGGGCAAGATGGTCTTCATCGAGGGCCGCATTCAGACCGCCTCCTGGGAGGACAAGGAGCGGCCTGGCAAAAAGGTCTACAAGACCGAGATCATCTGCGAGAACTTCCAGATGCTCGGCTCGAAGAGTGACAGCGGTGGCGGCGGCCGAGACTCCGGAGCAAGCGCCCCGTCCGGCGGTGGTCACGATGGCGCCGCCGCCGGCGACTTCCAGGACGACGACATTCCGTTCTAGGACCGGGAACCGTCCGGCTGCCGACTTGTCACGTCGGCAGCCAGGCCCTCCAGCCTCGCCCGCAGAATGCCGAGCGCCGGCGCCGGCGGAGCGCTTTTCCGCCTGCGGGCGAGTTGCGAGCGCAGGCGCGCCAGGCGTCGGGACGCCGCTTCGAGCCGCGGGCGCAACGCCCTGCGACTGACTGCTCTGGCGATCTCGGGGGCAAGTTCCAGCCGGCGACAAAAAAGCAGACCGTCGCACCCCGCCGCGAGCGCCCGCGCTCCGAGCTCGGGCAGCGTTCCGAACTCGTCCAGCGCGCCCATTTCCAGATCGTCGCTGAACAGGAAGCCGCGGTAGCCCGACTCCTTTCGCAGCAGGTCGGTGGATATCGTCCTGCTGAGGCTTGCGGGCCAAACGGACTCTCCCCATCCGGGATAGATCGCGTGGCTCACCATCACCGAGTCGGTCTCGGAAAGAAGCTCGGCAAACGGGTCCCGGTCCCGATCGAGCTCGACTTTCTCCGCACGGACGTGCGCGCCCCGCAGGTGGGTGTCGGCGGTGGCCCATCCGAGACCGGGAAAGTGTTTGATGCAACCTCCAACGCCCGCCGCATGGAGCCCTTCGAGCAGCGCCTTCGCCCTGGCGACAACGCTACGTGGCTGCTGGCCGTAGGTCCGGTCGTCGAGCGCGTTGCCGGTGATTCCGTGATCGAGGTCGACGACGGGTGCGAAGTCGAGGTCGAAGTCGAACTGGCGAAGCGCCTGGCCGAGGAGCTTCCCGGCCCGTCGGGCTATCGCCGGCGGACAGTTGCCTAGCGCCGCCGCGCCCGGCGCCGGCGCGACGACGGAGCGCAGCCGGTCGACGCGGCCGCCTTCGGCGTCGAGGCAGAAGATCCCCCGCGGCACCGCCGCACGCAACTCCGCGACGAGTTGCCGCAGCTGCTCTTCGCCCGCGATGTTCCTGGTGACCAGCACGATGCCGCCGGGCTGCACCCGGCGCAGGATTCGCGCCTCCTCCAGGGCGAGGGCAGTGCCCTCGATGCCGAGGAAAAGGACGGCGCCGCCCTTCACTTCAGACGGTCCTTGAGGCTGGCCAGGAGGTTGAGCGCGGCGAGCGGCGTCAGGCGCTCGAGATCCAGGTCGCGCAGGATGCCGGCGACGATCTCCTCCGTCCGAGCCGGCGGCGTGAAGAGTGGCAGTTGCGCTGCCCTGCGATCGGCCGGCAACGCGCCGTGGGCGATGCGCGGCCGGCCCTCGGGATCGAACTCTTTCGCTTCGAGGTTGGCCAGCACCTGCTCGGCCCGCTTCACCACCGCCTCGGGCAGGCCGGCGAGCTTCGCGACGTGGATGCCGTACGACTTGTCGGCGCTGCCCGGCGCCACCCGACGCAGGAAGACGATGCGGTCTTCCCACTCCTTGACCGCCATCGTGCGATTGACCACGCGCGGCAGGAGCTCGGCGAGCTCGGTGAGCTCATGGTAGTGGGTGGCGAAAAGCGTCAGGGGACGCACCTGTTCATGCAGATGCTCGACGATCGCCCAGGCGAGCGACAGCCCGTCGAAGGTCGCGGTTCCGCGCCCGACTTCGTCGAGAATGACCAGACTTTCGCGGCTGGCGAAACGCAGGATGTTCGAGGTCTCGATCATTTCGACCATGAAGGTCGACTCGCCGCGCGCCAGGTCGTCCGAGGCGCCGACCCGCGAGAAGATCCGGTCGACGAGCCCTATCGTGGCGCGCCGCGCCGGCACGAAACTGCCGGCCTGCGCCATCAGGACGATCAGGGCGGCCTGTCGAAGGTAGGTCGATTTGCCGCCCATGTTCGGCCCGGTGAGCAGCACGATCTGCGAGCGTTCGGGATCGAGATCTAGGTCGTTGGGCACGAAGCTCTCGCCGAGCGCCACCTCGAGCACCGGGTGGCGGCCCTCTTCGATCGCGATTCCCGAGCCGGCCGGCAGGAGCCGGGGCCGAACGTAGCCGCGCCGCGCCGCGACCTCGGCGAAGGCCCCGACTGCATCGACGCTGGCGATCGCCTGCCCCAGCCGCTGCAGGCGCGCAGCGTTGGCCGCGACGCCGGCGACGAGATGGGCGTAGAGCCGCTTCTCGATCGCCAGTCGGCGGTCCTCGGCGTGCAGGATCCGCTCCTCGAGCTCCTGGACCTCCGGGGTCACGTAGCGCTCGGCGTTGGCGAGGGTCTGGCGCCGGACGTAGTCGGCCGGGACGGCCGCCTGGTTGGCCCGGGTGATTTCGATCGAGTAGCCGAAGACCCGGTTGTACCGCACCTTGAGCGACGAGATGCCGGTGCGCTTGCGTTCGCGATCCTCGAGCTCGAGGATGTGGCGCTTGGCGTCCGAGGCGAGCGAGCGGTACTGGTCGAGCTCGGGGTCGATGCCGCCGGCAATGACCCGTCCGTCGTCGAGATGATTCGCCGGCTCCTCCTCGAGGCCCGCGAGCAGATCGGCGGCGAGATCGGCCAACGGGTCGGTCGCCGCCGCGCGGACGATCAGCTGGCTGGCCAACCCGGCGAGGCCGGCGAAGAGCGCCGGCACCGCGGCCAGCGTGTCGCGCAGCGCCGCCGCCTCCCGCGGGGTGAGCGCGCCGACGACGGCGCGCGTCGCCAGGCGCTCGAGATCGGCGACGCGCGCCAGAGCGCCGCGCAGGCGGGTGAGAGTCTGCGTGTCGGAGGCCAGCGCGCCGACGCCGTCATGGCGCTCGGCGATCTCGGGCAGCTCGCGCAGCGGGCGCCGCAGCCAGTCGCGCAGGAGCCTGCCGCCCGGCGCGGTGACCGTGCGATCGAGGATCGTCAGCAGCGAGCTGCCGCGCTCGGCGTCGCGCTGCGTGCGCAAGACCTCGAGATTGGCGAGGGTCGTGGCGTCGAGGACCAGGCGGTCGGCGGCCCCGCGCAGGCGGATCCCGGTGACGTGGGCGAGCTGGCTGCGTTGGGTCGACTGGGCGTAGGAGAGCACGGCGGCCGCCGCGCGCACCCCCGGCTCGCCCTCCTCCAGCCCGAAGCCGCGCACGGCGGCGACGCCGAACTGGCGCGCCAGCCGTTCGGCCGCCTTGGCTGGCGATTCGAGGTGGTCCCCGATCTCCGTCCGGCAGACCATGTCGCGCTCCGCCCAGGCGGCGAGCGTCGCCGGCAGCCCTTCGAGATCGCAGAGAAGCTCGCGCGGCCGCAGCACCTCGAGCTCGGCGACCGCCTCGAGCGGGTCGTGCCAGCGGCGCAGGAAGAAGGCGCCGGTCGAGACCTCGAGGAAGGCCCCGGCGCCGCTCCCCGGGTGACCCGCTTGCCAGACGAGACCCCCGAGAAGATTCTCCTCCTTGCTCTCGAGCAGGGCGAGCTCCGAGATCGTGCCGGGGGTGACGACCCGCGTCACCTCGCGCCGCACCAGCCCTTTGGCCTGGGCGGGTTCCTCGACCTGGTCGCAGATCGCGACCTTGAGGCCGAGCCGAATGAGCTTGCCGATGTAGCCCGCCACCGCATGGTGCGGGACGCCGCACATCGGCGCTTCGTTCGGAGTTCCCTTCTGCCGCGCCGTCAGGGTCAGATCGAGGAGCGGGGCGACCTTCACCGCGTCTTCGAAAAAGAGCTCGTAGAAGTCCCCCATGCGATAGAAGAGGATCGCGTCCGGATATCGGGACTTGAGCTCCAGGTAGTGCCGAAGCATCGGCGTCATCTCGACCCCTGGGCGCATGGGTCGCAGAGTATAGCGGTCGAGCTAGACTCGCGCGGATGTCGACATGGCTCGCCTTCGACGCCGGTTCGCCGGTCACCAGCGCCGCAGTGGCGCGCGGCGGCACCCTGCTCGCCGCGAGCACCGGCGCGAGCCGCTCCGGACCTTCGCTTCTGCAGCAGATCGACGATAGCTTGCAGCGGGCCACGGTGGCAGCCCGGGAGCTCGACGGCATCGTCGTGCTGAGCGGCCCGGGGAGCTTCACCGGCATCCGCGTTGCCCTCGCCACCGCCCTCGGTCTGCGCGCCGCGCTCGCCGTCCCGGTCTTCGCCTTGTCGAATCTGGCGGCGCTCGCACTGCATGCCGGCCCGGGAACAGCCTCCCGGTTCCTGGCGCTGATCGACGCTCTGCGTGACGAGTGGTTTGTCCAGGAATTCCGCTTCGAGGCTCGCGGTCTCGCCGCCGAAGGCACCCCTGAGCGCCTGCCGGCGTCCACGCTCTTTGCACCTGCGGACGCACGCCTCGCCGTCCACCTCGCGCAAACCCTGCCCAGCCACCTCGCGGAACTGCCGGTGGAACGGGTTGCTGCGCTGGCGTCGGGCGTCGCGTCCGCGGCCTCGGCCGGGACCCTGGGCGCTCTTCTGTCGGGCGAGCTCGCGCCGCTCTACCTGCGGGGCTTCACTCCGCGGAACGCCAGACCTTGAGCTCTCCCCCGCCGGCCTTTCGCATTCGTCCGGCGACGCGCGCCGATCTCTCCGCGCTAGCTGCCCTGGAGGCGGCTGCCTTCCCGGATCCCTGGAGCGCCGCCGCCATTGCCGGCTTCTGGGCGGAACCGGGGGCGTGCGGCTGGCTGGCCGAGGGAGCGGGCGGCCTGGCCGTCGGATTCGCGCTCTTCCGCGTCGTCACCGCGGCGCACGAAGCCGAGTTGTTGCGTATTGCGACGGAGCCCGCCTGGCAGCGTTGCAGAGTAGCTACCGCCGTCCTGACGGTCGCCCTGGCCGAGCTCGACCGCCAGTCGCTCGACAGCTTCCTCGAAGTCCGGGCGGACAATCGGCCGGCACAGGAGCTCTATCGGCGGCTGGGGTTCGCATACCGCAACCAACGTCGCGGTTACTACCGCGACGGCTGCGACGCCTGGATCTACGGACGTCCCGCCTGAGGCAGGCTCCGGGTTGAGAGCGCAAAAGCCGGGTGCTATCCTCTTTTCGGATCGTTTTCAACCGAAGAAAGGAGAGCTCGTCTATGCCGAACTTCGACGCCCTCAGACAGGAGTTCCTGCGCACCAGCGAGGCCTTCCGCCTGCTCCACCAGGAGCATCACGAATGCGAGGAGCGCCTGTCGCAGATCGCCCAGCGAACCCTTCCCTCGCAGGAGGACGAGGCTGAGGAGAAGCGTCTCAAGATTCACAAGCTCGCGCTCAAGGACCGCATGGAGGCGATGATGCGCGAACAGCCAGAAACCCAGGTCACCGCCTGACCTCGACCGGACTCTCCGCCTCCCTGCTTCGGGCCGGCCGCGCATGAGTTTCGCCAAAGAGGCCTGGGCATTCGTTCTGCCGCTGGTCGCGATTGCCGCCGCGCTCTTCTGGTTCGAGCGTCGCACTGCCGCGATCGTGGTCGCCGTTTTGAGTTTCCTCGTGCTGCTGTTCTTTCGCGATCCGCGGCGTCATTTCGACGGGCCCGAGGGCGTGGTGCTCGCGCCTGCCGACGGCCTCGTCACCGCGGTCGAAGCGGTCGTCGATGCGGAGATCGGCCCGGGGGCGTATCGTCGCGTGGTGACTTTCCTTTCGGTCTTCGACGTTCACGTGCAGCGCGCGCCAGTCGCCGGAGAGGTGGTCTTCTCCGCTCTCCTGCGTGGTCAGAAGCTGGCCGCTTTCCGCGCCGACGTCGGCGACAAGAACGAGCGCTACACCAACGTCTTCCTGCGCCCGAACGGCGACCGCATCGGTGTCCGTCAGCTCGCCGGCCTGATTGCGCGGCGGGTGGTCTCCTACCTCCGGAAGGGCGACCGAACGCAGCGGGGCGAGCTCATGGGGGTGATCAAGTTCGGGTCGCGGGTCGACCTCTACGTCCCGGCCTCCTACGAGATCCTGGTCAAGAAGGGCGATCGCGTTCGCGTCGGTGAGACGCCGATGGCGAGGGATCGCCACGACGCCAAGGCAGCTCCGGTGGCGCATTGACCAAGCGGGCGTCGCAGACGCAGGAGTCCCGCTTGCTGCGCCATCGACGGCGGGCCGCATTCCTGCTGCCCAGCGCCTTCACCATCGGCAACATCTTCTTCGGCTTCTTCGCCATGATCCTGGCGCTGCGCGGCCGCTTCCTGTGGGCGGCCGGCTGCATTTTCATCGCCGCCGTGGTCGACAACCTCGACGGCCGGATCGCGCGCATGACTGGCACAGAGAGTGACTTTGGCCGCGAGTTCGACTCGCTCGCCGACGTCATCACCTTCGGCGCCACTCCAGCCCTCGTCGCCCACCTCTGGGGCCTCTCGGTCTGGAGCCGGCTGGGCTGGCTGGTGCCGCTCTACTTCGTTGTCTGCTGCGCCACGCGCCTTGCGCGCTTCAACGTTCAGACGGTGCGCGCCGACAAGCGATTCTTCGTCGGTCTACCCTGTCCGGCGGCCGCCGGGGCACTCGCCTGCATTCTGATCGTGGTGCCGCAGGTCGAGGGCCGGCGGTGGCTGCTCGTCGTCATGGCGGGCGCGCTCCTCTTGCTTGGAACGCTCATGGTCTCGACCTTTCGCTACTGGAGCTTCAAGTCGATCGACCTCCGGCAACCGCATAGCTACCGCATGGCGCTCCCGCTGGCGGCGATGATCCTGCTGCTTGCCTTCTATCCGGAGGCATTCCTGCCGGTCATGGCGGGCGCCTATGCCCTCTCCGGACCGGCTCTGTGGCTCGTCCAGCGCGCCGGCCTCGGCCGCCCGACCGCGCCACCTCCGGAGACCACGCCAGCGTGAGCCGGATCGCTCTCGTGCACTCGGTTTCGCTGCTCGGCAAGGAGGTCGCCGATCGGCTGGCGCAGCGACCGGACCTGTGTACAGATCTGCGCCTATTCGCGGTCGACGAGGCGGTGGTCGGCACCCTGACCGAAGGTATCGATGGCGCCACTTTCGTCGCCCGGGTCGAGGAGGAGTGCTTCGACGGCATCGACCTGACGATCCTCTGCGGCGAGATTGCGCTCGACCGCAAGGCCCTTGCCCTGCTGCCGGCAGGCGCCCGAGCCATCGTCGCATCGCATGGCGGCACGACGCAGGACGGACACCCCGCCGTCGCCGGCGTCGAGGAATTTTCGTGGCTCGGGCAGGACCGGCTGCTCGCCCCCTCGCCGGCCGCCGTGGGCCTCACCCGCCTGCTCGAGCCGATGCGCGCCCTCGGCCTCCGCCGGGCCGTGGCGACCGCCGTGCTGCCGGCGTCGGAGCTCGGCGCCGCCGGTATCGACGCCCTGTTCGAGGAGAGCCGCGCTCTGCTGGCGCTGGCCAAGCCGGCGAAACCCGAACATTTCCCCGCCCAGATCGCCTTCAATCTCCTGCCTGGCGCCTTTCCCGGCGAAGAGATCGCCCGTCAGGTAGATGTCGCCCTCGGCCTCCGCGACGAACCCGCCGGCAGGATTGCAGTGCAGACCGCGCAGGCGGGGATCTTTCATGCCGTGACCCTCAGCCTCTATGTCGAGGTCGAGAAGGCGATCGAGCCCGCCGCCCTGCGCAAGCTTCTCGGCCGCAGCGGCGCCGGTACCCTGGCGAAAAGGCCGGCCGCGCTCGGACCGGTGCAGGCTGCCGGCGAGGAAGAGCTGCTGGTCGGCGAGGTCCGGGCGGCCGGGCCCGGCGCTTTCTGGATCTGGGCGACCATCGACAACCTCACCGTCGGCGGCGCCGGCAACATCCTTCGCCTCGCCGAGACGCTCCTCCGGCCGGGCACCGCTTCCTGAGCCCGCGCGCGCTCCCCGAATCGCCGGGAAATGAAGCCCGGCTGCCGGTTGTTATAGTCGCAGCGTTCCGGCAGCGCTCCAGCCACCGCGTCCGGAAGTCCTCTCACCGCGTAACTCCCTCTGAAAGGAGCTCTTCGGTCGCATGACGAACGCAGCGCCGTCCCCAGACAGTCACTTTCGCGTCGCCATTCTCGGCTCCGGTCCGGCCGGGCTGACCGCGGCGCTCTACGCCGCCCGTGCAGGCCTCGCGCCGGCCGTTTTCGAAGGCAATCAGCCCGGCGGCCAGCTCACCATCACCACCGAGGTCGAGAACTACCCCGGCTTCGTGCACGGCATTCAGGGCCCCGAGCTGATCGATCAGATGCGCGAGCAGGCGCGGCGGTTCGGCGCGCAGGTCAAGTTCGAGCTGGTTTCCGACGTCGATCTCTCCGCGCGGCCCTTCCACTTTCGCAGCGACGACAAGAGCTACTCCGCCGACACCCTGATTCTCGCGACCGGCGCCTCTGCCAAGCTCCTCGGCCTGCCTTCGGAGCGCGAGCTCATGGGCTACGGCGTCTCCGCCTGCGCGACTTGCGATGGCTTCTTCTTCAAGGGCAAGGAGGTCGCGGTGATCGGCGGTGGCGATACGGCGCTCGAAGAGGCGACCTACCTTACCCGTTTCGCCTCGAAGGTCACCGTGATCCATCGCCGTCGCGAGCTGCGGGCTTCGAAGATCATGCAGGATCGCGCCGCCGCGAATCCGAAGATCGCCTGGATCTGGGATTCCGAGGTGGTCGAGATCCTCGGCAGCCGCGACGCCGGAGTTTCCGGTCTCCGCCTGCGCGATCGAGTCAACGGCGCGGAGACGGTCTTTGCCACTCAGGGGCTCTTCGTCGCCATCGGGCATCAACCCAACACACAGGTCTTCGGCGAGCAACTGCCGACCAACGCGGCCGGCTACCTGCTGGTCGAGGAGCCGACGACGCGCACCGCCGTCGCCGGAGTCTTCGCCTGCGGCGACGTGACCGATCCGATCTACCGCCAGGCGGTCACCGCCGCCGGCAGCGGTTGCAAGGCGGCGATCGACGCCGAACGCTGGCTGGAGGCACAGCACGGATGACGAATCAGGCCAGGACACTGGGCGAGCTCAAGCGCACCCCGTACCGTTCACAGACCGTGCGCGCGGAGATCCGCGCCAACCTGCGGCGCAAGCTGGCGGCGAAGCAGGAGCTCTTTCCCGGCATCGTGGGCTACGAGCGCACGGTGATTCCGGCGATCGCCAACGCCCTGCTCGCCGGTCACGATTTTATCCTGCTCGGCCTGCGCGGCCAGGCGAAATCGCGCCTGCTGCGCCAACTCACGACCCTGCTCGACGCGGAGATCCCGGTGCTCGCCGGCAGCGAGGTCAACGATGATCCGCTGGCGCCGATCTCGACCTGGGGAGCGCGCCGGATCGCCGAGGCCGGGGATGACACACCCGTCGAGTGGCTGGGCGCCGAAGCGCGCTACAGCGAGAAGACCGCGACGCCGGACGTCTCGATCGCCGACCTTCTCGGCGACATCGACCCGATCAAGGCGGCGACCCGGCGCCTCACCTACGCCGATCCCGAAGTGATCCACTTCGGGATCATCCCGCGCACCAACCGCGGCATCTTCGCCATCAACGAGCTCCCCGACCTGGCGCCGCGCATTCAAGTCGGACTGCTCAACCTGCTCGAGGAGCGCGACCTCCAGATCCGCGGTTTTCCCGTGCGCCTCGAGCTCGACATGCTGTTCGCCTTCTCCGCCAACCCCGAGGACTACACCAACCGCGGCTCGATCATCACCCCGCTGCGCGACCGCATCGCCTCGCAGATCCTCACCCACTACCCGCCCTCGGCCGCCCTCGCCGCCCGGATCACCGCCCAGGAGGCCTGGACCGAGCGAGACGGCGCGCCGATCGTCCTCACCGAAGAGGCGCGCCTGCTCGTCGAGGAGATCTCGATCGCGGCGCGCGAGAGCGAGCTCGTGGACCAGACGTCGGGCGTTTCGGCGCGCGTCGCGATCTCGGCGGTCGAGCTTCTGGCGTCGAATCTCGAGCGCCGCGCCCTCACCACCGGCGACCGGCCGGTCTATCCGCGACTTTGCGATCTGCCGCCGCTGCTGCCGGCGCTCACCGGCAAGCTCGAAATGGTCTACGAAGGCGAGCAGCAGGGGCCGGAAGTGGTGGCGAGAAAGCTCATCGGGACGGCGGTGAA
>JBDTQT010000001.1:0-74017 GCA_039932055.1 Thermoanaerobaculia bacterium | reverse complement strand
AACTGGCAGCATTCATGGGCTACCTCAACTCGAATCTCGCACGCGAGGCCGGCCGACTCGCGCGCTGGCGGGAGAAGTTCTGGGGAAGGCGATACCAGGCGATCCTCGTCTCGGGCGAAGAGGAGGCCCAGATCTCCCGACTTGCGTACATCCTGGCGCAGGGCGCCAAGGACATACGACCTCACCTCGCGTTCGTGCAGCAGACTACTAATCAGCGCGAGTCCAGCAGCGGGATTCGAAGCGAGGCTGCGAGCGATTTCTGGGGTACATGAGGGAACTTCCGGGCTGCAGCGGCCTTCTCGCGGGCGTGAGGATGAAGGCGTTGATGCACATCGTGCACCGGCTCGAAGCACGCCTCGCAGGCTCCGAGGAAGCGCTCGAACGGTTGAGCCAGCGCCCGGTAGAGCACCGTGCGCTTCGGGCGACGACGAGAAGGCCTGCCCAGGCGAGAACCGGTCCGACCCGGCCCCGCGACCCTCGCGCGAGACCTGCTGGCGAGAACGAGGTCACCGCACCCCCTCCCGCCGCAGCGCGCGCAGGAACCGACGGATCGAAAGACGCAGCGGCAGCGGCAGGCGATGACTCCAGGGCAAGCCGCCGCTCGCGACTTGCGACGGAATCGAACGCAGCAACAGATCTGCCCAGCGTTCGGTGAGCGCCGCGAACGAGAACTCGGCGGCGCGGTTCCGCCCGTTCTCGACCATTCTCGCGTAGAGCAACGGCTCGGCCCGCAGTCGGCGCAGCGCCGCCAGTGCCTCCTCCGGGCCGGCGATCTCGAAGTAGTCGTCGTCCGAGCGCCGGACCTCACGGCAGGCGTACTCCGGACCGAGGAGCGCCGGCAGTCCTGCGCGCCAGGCGTTGACGAGCTTGCTCACCGGTTTGGAGAGCGACCTCCTGAAGCCGCCCGGACGAACCGCGAGCAGCGCGTCGAAGCGGCTGTAGTCCTCGAAGTCGACCGGCGCCTGCGCGCTCCTTTCGACGCCGCCGCCGCGCGGGAAAGGCACCTCCTGCAGAACCCATTCGATCCCCAGCCCGGCGAGGGCCGCGCGCCAGGCGGAGCTGCGAAAGCCCGCGTGGAGATTTTCGATCCATCCCATGTAGGTGACGCGTTCGACGCGGTTGCCGCGCTCCGCGTCGCGTGCGATCAGTCCGGGCTGCGGCCAGTGCGGGATCCAGAAGCGCCGCCGGTCGTCGGCGAAACGGCCGTTCTGGAGAATCTCGAAATCGGCCAGCAAGGGCGGGCTGTTGTCGGCGCGAATGCCGACGAAGCGCAGATCCCGGCGCCCGGACTGCGCCCGGGTCAGGGCGCGCGTCAGCGCCGGCCCGTGCTTGGCGTGAAAGACCACCAGTCCGCTCCGGGGCGGGCTCGCGGCGAGCTCTACCGGATAGCCCGCGGCGCGCAGACGCAGATAAGTCTGCACCACCCAGGCAAGCTCACCCGAACGCAGCAACGCCTGATCGCGATCGGGATCCAGCCGCGAGACGCGCGTCAGATCCGCCGGCTCGGCGACGTAGAACGTCACCGGCAGGGCGGCAGGGAACCGGCTCTCTTCGCGCTGGCTCTCTCCCTCCCCTGCCATGGCTCGATCATAGCGAAGGCGCCCGCGTGCCACCTCCGCCGGAGCCCGGAAATGAGAGACTATTGCGGACGCAGCGATTCGGCTCACATCGCCGGTGCCCAGCGCGCAATGTTGAACGGGAGATAGTCGATGTACGAACGCCATAGCCGCCCGCTGCTCAAGCGCCCGGCGTTTCATCGCCGCCTGCTGTTGCACTTCTTGCTCGCCTTCGCCCTGATCGCGGGCTCGCTCGGTCTGGGCATGGTCGGCTACGTCTTCTTCGAGCGCCTGTCCTGGCTCGACGCCTTCCTGAACTCGGCCATGCTGCTCGGCGGCATGGGTCCGGTCGACATGCCACACACCGCCGGAGGCAAGCTGTTCGCCGGACTTTACGCGCTCTACGCCGGGCTGCTCTTCCTGCTGGTCGCCGGCATCGTCTTCGCGCCGGTGCTCCACCGCCTGATGCACAGGTTCCACCTCGACAGCCCGGAGCCCTGAGCTTCATGGTGCCACCGGGCTAGCGGCGGCTGGGTCGAGCAGCGCTCCGACCCGAAACCGGCAGCGGGTATCGGAGGGCGGAGTCCACGCGAAGTCGCTCATCATCGACCCTGTCCTACAGCGTCGCCGTCCCACTGACAAGTCGGCGTCGACCTCGCCACGAGGCGCGACAGAAGTGGCAGACTACTGTCGTGGACGAGGTCGCCGCCCGCGAGACGCTCCTGGTCCGGGCCTACGAGGCCGAACCGTCGGCGCAGTCGGCCTGGAGCGAGGAGGATCGCGCCTGGGCGACGCAGGCCGCCGCCGAAGTCGAGGGCGAGCAGGCCGCGGACGACCGCTTCCTCGCCCGGCGCTCGGCGCTGGCGATCGAACGGCTGGCAAGCCGCGACAAGCAGGTCCGCCACCTTCTGCGAGGAGTGACCTGGAGGCCGTGGGTCGCCTGGGCGCTGGCCCTTCTCGCACTCGTCGCGGGCTTCGCCGCCGACGCTCTCGGCACCGGGAGGCGCATCAACCTGCTGGCGCCCCCTTTGCTGGGCCTGCTGCTGTGGAACCTCTTCGTCTACCTGCTCCTCCTCGGGCGCGGAGTTCACGGGCTGTTCTCTCGCCACCGGCGAGGCCCTGGTCCGCTGGCGCGCACGCTGGGTCGCTTCGTCCATGGTGCGAGCGCGACGCCGGGGCGCCGGGGCGGGGTGCCGGCGGCGGAATTTCTCACTGACTGGGCGCAGGCCAGCGCCAGGTTGACGGCCGCGCGCATCGGTCGCGTTCTGCACGTCGGCGCGATCGGCTTTGCGCTTGGCGCGCTCGGCGGCATCTACTTGCGCGGCCTGGCGTTCGAGTACCGCGCCGGCTGGGAGAGCACCTTCCTGAATGCCGGCGCGGTGAAGGCGCTGCTCGGCGCCGCGCTCGGACCGGCCGCGGCACTCACCGGCATCGCACTGCCCGGTGAATCGGGCTATGCGGCGCTGCGCTTCTCCGCCGGTCCGGGAGCGATCGCCGCACCCTGGCTGCACCTCTATGCGGTGACCGTGGCGCTTTTCGTGCTGGCGCCGCGGCTGCTGCTGGCGCTGGGAGATCACTGGGTCGAAGCACGGCAGACGACGCGCTTTCCGTTGCGACTCGACGAGGCCTACTTCAAGCGTCTTACGCGTGTCCTGCACGGCACTCCCGCGACCGTGCGGGTGGTGCCGTACAGCTACCAGCTCTCGCCGGCGGCCACGCTCGGCCTCCAGGAACTGCTGACGCGGACGTTCGGCCGGCGGGCGAGCGTCAGCGTCGCCTCCAGCGTCGCCTTCGGCGACGAGGAGAGCCTCGACGCCCGCGCTCTCGCCGGCGGTGTGACGATCGTCGCACCGGTGTTCGCGCTGACGGCAACGCCCGAACTGGAGAACCATGGCCGGTTCCTCGACAGGCTGGCGGAGGCCGCAGACGACTCCGCGCAAGTGGCGGTGATCGTCGACGAGTCAGGATTCCGGCGCCAGTTCCCGTCGGAGGCCGGCCGCCACGCCGAGCGTCGTGCCCTGTGGCAGCGTCTTCTGGGCGGGAAGAAGTGCGCAGCGGCCTTCGTCGACCTCGAACAGCCCGATCTGCCGGCCGCGGAAGCGGCGCTGGAAGCCGCGCTCGACGCTGCGGGAGCCGCACGGCGATGAGCGACGACGCCCCCCGCCGCATCGCGTTGTCGCTGGTGTCGCACACCAACGTCGGCAAGACGACGCTGGCGCGCACGCTGCTCGACCGCGACGTCGGCGCCGTGCGCGACGAGCCGCACGTCACCGATGCCGTCGACCGCTTCACCATGGTCGAGACGCCGGAGGGCGACCTGCTCGAGCTCTGGGACACCCCCGGTTTCGGCGACAGCGCACGCCTGGCGCGGCGGCTGGCTCAGACTGCGAATCCACTGGGCTGGTTCCTGAGCACGGTCTGGGACCGGTTTCGCGACCGGCCGTTCTGGTCGACGCAACTGGCGGTGAAAAACGTGCGCGAGAACGCCGACTGCGTGCTCTACCTCGTCAACGCCTCCGAGGCGCCAGCGGACGCCGGCTATGTCGCCCCGGAGATGCAGGTACTGGAGCTCGTTGGCAAGCCGGTGCTCGTGCTGCTCAATCAAACGGGACCGCCGCGGCCGCCGGAGAAGGAAGCGGCGGAGGTGCAGGTCTGGCGCGCGCACCTGGCGCGGCACGGCATCGTGCGCGGTGTGCTGGCGCTCGATGCGTTCGCGCGCTGCTGGGTGCAGGAGGTCGCACTGCTCGCCGCCGTCGGAGAGCTCCTGCCGGGAGAAAAGCGGGCGGCGTTCGCGCGCCTGCGGGAGGCCTGGCGGGCGCGGCGCGAGGCTCGATTCGAACGGTCCATGCAGATCGTCGCCGACCGGCTGGCGCGCGCCGCGGTCGATCGCGAACCGGTGAGCGACAGCGGCCTCGCCGGCAGGGTGCGCGACCTCGCCGCCACGCTCGGGCTCGGACGTGACGGCGCCGTGGCGCCGAAGCAGGCCGCCATGCAGGCGCTCGCGGCGCGTCTCGACGCCGACATCCGCGCCAGCACCGACCGGCTGATCGCGCTCCACGAGCTCGGCGGCTCGGCGCGCGAAGAGATTCTCACCCGTCTGGCGGAACACTACGCCGTGCGCGACCGGGTCAGCGAGAGCAGGGCGGCGCTCGTCGGCGGCGTCGTCACCGGCGCGTTGACCGGACTGAAAGCCGACCTCGCCACTGGCGGCCTGACCTTCGGCGCGGGTCTGCTGGTCGGCGGAGTGCTGGGCGCCCTCGGCGCGGTGGGCCTCGCCCGGGGCTACAACCTGGTCGCCGGAACCGGTCCGCCGCGGGTCACGTGGACCGATGCGGTGCTGCACGACCTCGCCTCGGCGGCCTTGCTCGGCTATCTCGCCGTAGCGCATCACGGCCGCGGCCGCGGCGAGTGGGCCCCGCACGAATCTCCCGCCCACTGGCAGACGACCGTCACCGCGGTGCTGGCGGACCGGCGAGCGGCCTTCGACCGGCTGTGGGCCGAGCGTGGCGAAGAAACGGATGCCGCAGCGCTCGCGGTACGGCTCACCGGGCCCCTGACCGAGGCCGCGCGCGCGCTACTCGCGCGGCTCTATCCCGACAGCGCCTTCGTCGCGGCCGTTGCCACCGCGCGGCCGCGGCGCTGATTGCCGCCCTGGTTCGACTCGCATAGTCTCGATAGCCCAGGAAAGCGACCGTGATCCCTGATCGCGCACCACAACTTCCAGTCCTTCCCGCCGTTGCGGCGGATTCGAGCTTCGATGAAGCGTTGACGCGCAACGGTCTCGGCCCGCTCCGGCGCGGCGCGCCGACGACGCTCCAGGTCAACGTCGGTCGTCTCTGCAATCTCGCCTGCCACCACTGCCATGTCGAGGCCGGTCCGAAGCGCAAGGAGTCGCTCTCGCCGGAGGTGGCCGACCGGCTGCTCGAGCTGCTCGCGGCCAGCCCCGACGTCGGCATCCTCGACTTGACCGGCGGAGCACCGGAGATGAACCCGTACTTCCGCCAACTGGTCACCGGCGCGCGGCGGCTGGGCCGGCGGGTCATCGACCGCTGCAATCTGACGATCCTCGGCGAGCCCGGTTTCGAGGACCTCGCCGACTTTCTCGCCGCCGAGAGGGTCGAAATCGTCGCCAGCCTGCCGTGCTACACCGAGGGCAACGTCGACGAGCAGCGGGGACGAGGGACCTTCGACAGCTCGATTGCGGCACTGCGTCGCTTGAATACTCTCGGCTACGGCCAGCCCGGCTCGGCACTCGGCCTCGATCTCGTCTACAACCCGCTCGGGCCCTCGCTGCCACCGGCGCAGCGCGCGCTCGAGCACGACTACAAGCGCGAGCTCGGCGAGCGCTTCGGTATCGAATTCCATCGCCTGCTGACGATCACCAACATGCCGATCAAGCGCTTCGCCGAGCAGCTGGCGCGGCTCGGCAAGACCGAGGCTTACCAGGCGCTGCTCGTCGCTCACTTCAACCCGGCGACGGTCGAGGGACTGATGTGCCGTTCGCAGATCAGCGTCGACTGGCTGGGCCAACTCTACGATTGCGATTTCAATCTGATGCTCGACCTGCCTCTGCCCGCGGGCGCAGGGGCGGCCCGCCCGACGATCTGGGGAATCGCCAGCCTGCGGGACCTCGCGGGCACCGCCATCGCCACGGCCGGACACTGTTTCGGCTGCACCGCCGGCGCCGGTTCGAGCTGTTCGGGAGCACTCGCCTGAGCGAACCCCGCCGGGCTCGCGGCGTCGATTCGACGAGGATTCCGCTTCTTGTCTTCGCCAAACCGCCGCGGGCCGGCGTGGCGAAGACGCGCCTCGCCGCGCGCCTCGGCGACGACGGCGCGGCCGCCCTCGCCCGGGCCTTCTTCGACGACACCTGGGCCACCGTGTCCGCGCTCAGCTGGGCCGAGCCGATCCTCGTGACCACCGAACCCGAAGCACCGGAGTGGCGAGCCGCCGGCATCCGGCTCGGCAGCCGGTCAATATGGCCCCAAGCGGAGGGTGACCTCGGGGCCCGGCTGGAAACTGCGTTTCGCCGGGCGCTCGCCGACTCGACGGCGGTCCTCGCCATCGGAACGGATTCGCCGGGGCTCCCGGCCGATCTGCTCGAGGCCGCACGGGTCGCTCTCGCGGAGTCGGACGCGGTCCTCGGGCCGTCGACCGACGGCGGGTACTACCTCCTCGGCCTGCGGCGCTGCCCCGAGGGCCTTCTCGCGGATCTGCCCTGGAGCTCGGCCGAGACACTGGACCGGACCCGCGAGCGCCTGCGCGAGCGCGGGCTGCGCGTGGAGGTCCTGCCGACCTGGTTCGATGTCGACCAGCCCGAGGATCTCGCTCCGCTCCGCAGTCGCCTGTGGCGCGGCGACCTGGAGGCTCGGACCACCGCCCGGGCGCTCGTGGGGCTCGTGTCCGACACGCCGCGGATCTCGGTCGTCGTGCCGGTGCTCAACGAGGAACGCCGCATCGAGACGGCGCTGCGCGACCTCGTCGACGGCGACAGATGGCACGAGGTGATCGTCGTGGACGGCGGAAGCTCGGACCGCACCACCGAAAAAGCTCTCGCCGTGCCTGGTGTCCGAGTGCTGCCATCGCCCCGCGGTCGCGCGCGCCAGCTGAACACCGGCGCCCGTGCAGCGTCAGGCGAGGTCTTGCTCTTCCTCCATGCGGACGTTGGCCTTCCCGCCAATGCCCCGGCGCGAATCGCCAACGCGCTGGCGGATCCGGCCGTCGTCGCCGGCGCCTTTCGCACCTGGACAGTGGCCGACGATCTCGGCGATCGCGACGGCCGCAGGAGCTGGCTCGCTCCCCTGCTGCACCTCGGCGATCTGCGATCTCGCTACTCTGGACTCCCCTACGGCGATCAGGCTCTCTTCGTCCGCGCCGGCGTTTTCGAGCGTCTCGGCGGCTACCCGGACCAGCCTCTCATGGAGGATCTCGAGCTCGCGCGGAGACTCCGGCGTATCGGCCGCATCCGGATCGTCCCGGCGCGAGTTCGGGTCTCGGGCCGGCGCTTCCTCGCTCGACCGCTCTACTACTTTGCGCTGGTCAATTTTCTGCCGCTGTTCTACGCCCTGGGCGTTCCAGCCCATCGCCTGGCCCGGCTGTACGGCGATCCGCGATGAGCTGACGGCGGTCGCTCGTCAGCTCCACAACCGTCCTCGGCCGAGGACGGAACTATCGCGCTCGCCCGCGCCCCATCCCGAGAAGCTCCGCTTCGTCGCGCGCCAGCAGCGAGCCCACGAGCGGGTGCTGGAAGCGCCGTTCGAGCGTGATGGCGTAGAAGGTCTCGGCGATGTCGGGGACGACGCACAGCTCGTGGACGACCCCCTCCCGGAGCTCGTCCCGCACGACTACGGTGGGTACGAGAGCCAGCGCGTCGCTGTCGGCCGCCAGCAGGCGGATGGTGGCCATGTCGTCGACCTCCGCGAGGATGCGGACCTTGACGTCCAGGCGCTCGCATAGCGCGTCGAACTCGGAGCGCAGTTCGCTCGCGCTACCCGGAACGATCATCGGGTGATCGGCGAGGTCCTCGGGAAACCGGAAGTGCGCGGGAGGTCGTGAGGCG
Organism: Thermoanaerobaculia bacterium; assembly: GCA_039932055.1. Taxonomy (GTDB): domain Bacteria; phylum Acidobacteriota; class Thermoanaerobaculia; order Multivoradales; family JAGPDF01; genus JAGPDF01. The sequence goes on along the minus strand of JBDTQT010000001.1, from coordinate 65,902 downwards.
ATGATGCTCGCGGGCTGGCGCGCGAGGCGGCGGCACGAGAGGTGACGATGCGGCGTTCGCGGTGAAGGCCGGTTGGAGAGCACCAGGTCGAGCCCGTGGCCCTCGAGGCGAGCGAGCAGCTCGTCGAGGCCGCCAGCCACGAGGTGCAGCCGCACGTCGGCCTGAGCGAGCAGGGGCCGCACGAACGACCGCTGGAAGTTCCGCGAGAGCGTTGCAACAGCGCCGACGCGGAACAGCTGGTCGCGGCGCCGCCCCTGCGTCAGGGTCGAGACGAGCTCGCCGCCCGCCGCGAAGATGTCCTCGGCGTAGGCGAGCGCGATCTCGCCCGCTTCGGTGAGCACCAGGCGCCGCCCCTCACGCACGAAGAGCGCCTCGCCCAGCTGCGCCTCGAGCTGCCGGATCTGCGCCGAGAGCGCCGACTGGGCCACGCGAAGCCGCTGCGCAGTGCGAGTAAGGTTGCCGTCTTTGGCGACGCGCCAGAAGTAACGCAGGTGGTGGAAGTTGAGTTGGTCAGGGCCCACGTTGCATCTCCAAAAAAGAACGCTATTAGCGCTTTTATGTCTTTGTCAAGAACCTTGTAGGCAGATATAAATACGAGATGGACACGTCTTCGATGTGGCTGGTCGCACTGCACGCCTTGGCGGTGGCGATTCCTGTCTCCCTCGGGGCCGGGGCAGTGCTCTCCAGCCGCTCAGCTCCGTTCAAGAGCGCGACAGTCGCGAGCTCGCTCTCGGCGGTGCTGGCGGGGCTCTTTGCCGCCGGCGTCGTGGTCGTGTCCCAGTCGCCCGGCGTCCCGCTCGGAAACGCCGAGGTGCGCGTCGACGCCATCACCGGCGCGATGCTGCTCCTGGTCTGCGCGCTCGGCCTCATCATCGTCCGCTACTCGCGCACCTACCTGAATGGCGACCCGGGGCAGTTGCGCTACGCACGCTGGCTTCTGGCAACCCTCGCCACGGTCACGACACTGGTGGTCGCGAACAACCTGCTCGTCATCGCCGTAGCCTGGACGCTCACCAGTCTCGCGCTCCATAGGCTGCTCACGTTGTTCGGCGACCGGCCGGCTGCGCTCGTCGCCGCCCACAAGAAGTTCCTCGTCAGCCGCCTGGCTGACCTCTGCCTCTGGTCGGCGCTGGCACTCCTCTACAGCAGGGTCGGAAGCCTGAATCTGGACGCCATCGCCAGTTGGGCGAAGGAACACGCCGAGTTGCCGTTCGTGGTGCAGGTCGCCGCAGTGCTCTGCGTCGTCGCCGTGGCGTTGAAGTCGGCGCAGCTGCCCTTTCACGGCTGGCTCATCCAGGTCATGGAGGCGCCGACACCAGTCTCGGCGCTGCTCCACGCGGGCGTGGTGAATCTCGGCGGATTTCTGATGATACGGCTCGCGCCACTGATGGCGTGCGCACCCGTCGCGCAGCTCCTCCTCGTTGTCGTCGGGATGACGACGACGGTCATCGCGACCATGGTGACGACGACGCGGGTGAGCGTCAAGGTGTCCCTCGCCTGGTCCACCTGCGCGCAGATGGGCTTCATGCTCGTGGAGTGCGGCCTTGGCGCGTGGCACCTGGCGTTCCTGCATCTGCTGGCTCACTCGCTCTACAAGGCCCATGCGTTCCTCGGCGCGGGCAGCGCGGTCGACATCTGGCGCCTCGGCGCACTCACCCGACGACCGCCGGCCCCCTCCGTCCTGCGGCTCTGCGCCAGCACCGCCCTGGTGCTCGGAGCCGCGGCAATCGCCATCGCGCTCAGCTTCAACCTGGGTGCTCTTACGCACGCCGCCGACCCCTCGGTGTGGGTGCTCGGCCTCCTCGTCGCTCTGTCCCTCGTTCCGATGGCCGCGCAGAGCGCCGACTCGATGGCGACTATCGGGCTCCGCGCCATCGGAGTGGCCGCCCTCTACGCCGGCTGGCATTGGGGCGCCGCGCGAGTGTTCGCGGTGACCGCACGCGAGGCGACGTCTCTGGTCGGCTGGACGGTCGTCGCGGTCGGCGTCGGCGCGCTGTTCGCCGCGCAGTCGCTCGTTCAGCTGCGCCCCCACGGTCGCTGGTCGCAGAAGCTGCACACCTGGCTCTTCGCCGGGCTCTACCTCGACGAAGGCTTCACGCGCCTGACGTTCCGCGTCTGGCCGCCGCGACTCGCGGCCGCCGCGTCGTCGCGCGCCGCTCCCCGGCTCTCGGCCGACATTGCCTTCGAGGAGAGACCATCGTGAACGCCGTAGACGCCAGCCCGGGATCGTCCCTCGCATCCGCTCCCGGGCGCTTGCCGCCAAACCCTCGCCTCGACGACGCCGTTGCCCAGGCCTGCGCCCGTATCGCGCCGACCTGGCCGCTCGATCGCTTCATCGCCGTCAACCCCTTCTGGGGCATGATCGACCGCTCGCTGCCCGCGGTGGCAGGTGCTCTGCTCGGCATGTCGGGCTCGCGTTTACTGATGCCGCGTGCGTGGTACCGCCAGGCGCACGCCGAGGGGCGCTTCCGCGACGAGCACCTCCAGGCCGCCCTGCATGAGAGCGGCTCTTCCAAGACGGTCCATCACTTGCGCGCGCTGCTGGCGAGCGACGAGCCAGCGGTGCAAACGCGCAGTCGGGTCGTCGACGTCGTCGACGCCGGCCGGAACCTGTTGCACGAGGTGTCCTGGCGGGACTTCGTCGCCAACAGCGTCAGCCAGTTCTGCGCCGCCTACTTCGATGACGGGCAGGCCTTGCTAACGCCCGAGCGCACAGGCGGTCTCTTCGCCACCTGGCGGCGGCAAGCGCTCGACGACAAGTCCCCCTCGCTGTTGATGCGGCTGCGCTCCTATCGCGACGCCACCAAGGCCTTGCCGGCGACGGCGAGCGCGATGCTGCAGCGCGGTCTGTCCGAGCTCGATGTCCCCGCCGGCGAGTCGCAGACCTACCTGTGGGGTCTCCTGCTGGACCAGAACGGCTGGGCCTCGTGGTGCGCGTATAGAAGGTGGAACGCTCGTCTGGCGGGCGGCGACGACGACGCGATCGTCGACCTGCTTGCCATTCGCCTGGCGTGGGAGTGGCTGCTGCACGGGACCGGGGGCCATGCCGTCGATCGGCGGTGGCAGCTGGCGATGGCGACCTGGCCGGCCGTCGACGCGGCAACCCATGCCTTCCAAGCCGACGACTGGTTCTTGCAGCGAGCGATGGAGCTCGCCTGGCACGAGACCATCGTCCACAAGCTACCCGCGGGGCTGTCCGCCAAGCGGCCCGCGGCGCCTCATGTTCAGGCGGTATTTTGCATCGATGTCCGCTCCGAGGTCTTTCGTCGCGCGCTCGAGGCTCAAGGCCCGGCGGTGCAGACGCTGGGGTTCGCGGGCTTCTTTGGCTTGCCGATCGCCTACCAGCCGCTCGGCGCGGTCGAGATGCGGCCGCAGCTTCCTGGCCTGCTCGCGCCGCGCCTGCTCGTGGAGGACACCGGGCTCGACGCTGCTGACGCCGCCCATCGCGCCGGGCGCCTCGACCTCGCTCGAAGCTGGAGGTCGTTCAAGGCTGGCGCGGTCTCCACCCTCACATTCGTGGAGGCGATGGGGCTGACGTACGCGGCGAAGCTCCTCGCCGACAGCCTGGGCAGGAGTCCTGGAGTTGCGGAGGATGATGCGGGCCTGTCGCGAGCCGCCTCCGGCCGACGCAAGCCGCGCCTCGTCGGCAGCGTCGATGGTGACCCGCTCGCCCTTGGCGCTCGCGGCGATCTGGCGGCCGGGATATTGCGTGCGATGAGCCTCACCAAAGCCTTCGCCCGGCTCGTGTTGCTCAGTGGGCACGGCAGCGAGACGCGCAACAACCCGCACGCGGCCGGGCTCCACTGCGGAGCATGCTGCGGGCAGACCGGCGAGATCAACGCGCGAGCGGCCGCCGCGTTGCTCAACGATCGCGACGTACGCCAGGATCTCAGCGCACGTGGCATCCACGTTCCCGATGAGACGTGGTTCGTTGCCGGGCTGCACGACACGACGACGGATGACGTCGCGCTCTTCGACCTCGACGAGCTGCCAGCCTCGCACACCGCCGAGCTCGCGGCGCTGCGCGGGTTGCTGGCCAATGCCGGCGAGCGTGCGCGTGCCGAGCGCTCGCGGAGCCTGGGCCTCGGAGGCGTCGAGCCGTCGCGGCTGCACGAAGCTTTGCGCGCGCGCACGCGCGATTGGGCACAGGTTCGCCCGGAGTGGGGCCTGGCGAACAACGCCTCTTTCATCGTCGCGCCGCGGGAGCACTGCCGCCACTTGAACCTCGAGGGGCGCTCGTTTCTTCACGAGTATCGATTCGAGGAGGACAAGGACTTCGCGACGCTCGAGCTCATCATGACCGCGCCGATGGTGGTCGCGCACTGGATCAACCTGCAGTACTACGCGTCGACGGTCGACAACGCGCGCTACGGCAGCGGCAACAAGGTGCTGCACAACGTCGTCGGCGGACACCTCGGCGTCTTCGAGGGCAATGGCGGTGACCTCAGGATCGGCTTGCCGATGCAGTCCGTGCATGACGGCCAGCGCTGGGTGCATACGCCGCTGCGCCTCAGCGTGTTCATCGAGGCGCCCTGCGATGCGATAGATGCCGTCCTCCGCAAGCACGGCCACGTTCGCGCGCTCGTCGCCAACGGCTGGCTCGACCTCTTCCAGGTTGACAGCGGCGAGCGTGCCATCCGCGCTTGCCGCGAGGCCGGCTGGGTGCGGCAGAAGTCTGCCGATGCCTGAGTCGCGCGAGGCCATTCAACGCCCATCGGCATGAGAAGGGGCGACGTTCGCGCTGATCAGTGGGGTCTGGCTCGTCGACGATGCGCGCGTGAATTCACCAGCAAGGAGCAAACATGACCAAAGAGACTTCGGAGCTTACGCCCCGCGTGGCGGTCATCATGGGTAGCAAGAGTGACTGGACTACGATGCAACACGCCGTCGAGGTGCTCGTCGAGCTCGGGGTACCCTGCGAGGCGAAGATCGTCTCCGCGCACAGGACACCTGACCTTCTATTCGAGTACGTCAGTCGCGCAGAAGGGCGCGGGATCCAGGTGATCATTGCCGGAGCAGGGGGCGCGGCCCATCTGCCCGGCATGGCAGCGGCCAAAACGACTCTCCCCGTGCTCGGTGTCCCCGTGCAGTCCAAGGCGCTTCAGGGCTTGGATTCTCTCTTGTCCATCGTGCAGATGCCCAAGGGGGTTCCCGTCGGCACGCTCGCAATCGGCGAGGCTGGAGCGGCGAATGCCGCCTTGCTGGCAACGGCCGTTCTCTCACTGGGCGATCCCGCGCTGAAGGAACGCCTGAAGGCGTATCGCAGCCGGCAGACCGCCACCGTACTCGGGGAAACGCTGTGAGCCCGGTGTGGCCCGGGGGAACCATCGGGATCCTCGGCGGCGGTCAGTTGGCTCGCATGTTGGCTTTGGAAGCTCGCCGCATGGGTTATCGCGTCGCCGTGCTCGACCCGGACCCGGATGGGCCGGCCGGGCAGGTTGCAGACGTTCGCGTGACGGGGAGACTGGACGACGTCGAACGGGCGCGGGCCCTGGCGGCCCTGAGCGACGTCGTGACCCTGGATACAGAGCACGTGCCCGCGGAGTTGCTGGCCGACCTCGAGACGCTGACGCCTGTTCGGCCTTCTTCCGCGGTTCTGCGCGTCGTCCAGGACCGACTCGAGCAGCGACGCTTCGTCGCCTCGATCGGGGTGCCCCAGGTGCGCCATGCCTCTGTGCCCACGGCGGATGCCCTCCTGGCCGCCGCGCGCGATGTCGGATTCCCCTGCGTCCTCAAAACCCGCCGGTCGGGCTACGACGGTAAAGGGCAAGCGCGGGTCGACCGCCAGGAAGATCTCCTCGCAGCATGGCAGGCGATCGGCGAGGCACCCGCCGTCGTCGAAGCGTTCGTCGACTTCGAGCGAGAGGTCTCCGTGCTTCTTGCGCGCGCGCTCGATGGTGGCATTTGCATCTATCCCATCGCCGAGAACGCCCACCGCCGGCACATCCTTCACACAACCCGTGTTCCCGCGCGTATCCCGGTCGCGCTCGCGCGCGCGGCCGGAGAGATCGGCGCGCGAATCGCGGCGGCGCTCGGTCACGTCGGGATGCTGGCCGTCGAGCTCTTTGTGACGCGCGATGGTGCCCTTCTCGTCAACGAGATTGCTCCGCGTACGCACAATAGTGGGCACTACACGTTCGGCGCCTGCGCGACGTCACAGTTCGAGCAACACGTGCGGGCGATCTGCGGACTCCCCCTCGGCGACCCGTCGCTCCTTCGCCCCGCCGCCATGCTGAACCTCCTCGGCGACCTCTGGCGCCCAGGGCCGCCGCGGTGGGACGCAGTGCTGGCCCGTCCGTCGGCGCGGCTCCACCTCTACGGCAAGAAGGATCCGACCGAGGGGCGAAAAATGGGACACGTCCTCGTTGTCGACGACGACGGCCAAGTCGCCGCCGCGGTCGCGGAGTCCATTGCCGCGGAGCTTCATGGGAGCGTCACCAGCGACGGGTCTGCGTTCTCCTCAAGCTGAGCAGATCGAGCCACTCGGGACGGCCCCGTCCGGACACGGCGACCGTCTTTCGGTCAACGGGGAGTACGTCGGCCGGCGGGCGGCACGAGGAGACCCAATCTTCAACAGCCTCGACCGCATGCCTCGCGCGACCTCCCCGAGCTCGCACAGCGCCTGACCGAACACCTTGCGGGAGATCGCGCCGTCCGGATCCTCGACGCGGTTGCGCCCCTGGCGCACCGCCAGGGCTTACTGGATTGTGGCCGACCAACGAGACGTATTGCCGGTCTCGAAGCCGTCGATGAAAATGGCGTTGTCGCTCACCGCCATATAGATGACGTTTGCGTCCAGAGTGACTGCGGTTTGCGCCAGCGCCCTGCCCACCAGCCTCGCGCCCGTGTTCATCGCAATCTGGGTGGCGCACAGAACGATCCCTTTCATTCGTGCCGTCGTCCCGAGGGTGGTCTCGCCAGCGACCTGCCAGAAGATATTGGCGGCGCTCGCGCCCCCCGCCAGGGTCACGATGGCACCTGCTTCGACAGTCAGATCCTGCGCGATCTGGAAGATCCAGACATCGGTCGGGCCGCCCGAAATGGTGACGCCGCCGGCAGACACCAGGACGCCGGTTCCCCATTTGTAGAGCCCCGGAGTCAGCGTCTGCCCGGTGAGATCGCCGGAGTACAGCTCGGTGAAGTCAGGCAGGGTCCGGCCCTCGGCGTCGGTGTAGGCGGTCTCCATGTCGGCCACGGCGGCGCTCATTCTCGCGGGTGTGGGCGCCGCATAGTCCGACGCGTACACCTTGCCGGTAATCTCTGCAGATGTCGAAAACCTTCGGGTAGGGCTGAGGATCAGGTCGAATCCCGTGATGGCCGTCGCGGCGATCGGGCTGACCCCGATATCGCCCACGATCGATGTCACACCCGTGGTCGAGATTCCCGCCTTCGAGAGAATCACGTACCTCCCGGCCGTCCGAAGGTTCACCGGTGCCGGACCGGCCGCCTGAGTCGGCATCGCCGCGAAGATGCCGAGGATCATCGGCACCCAGATAGACATGCACTTCATCCCGTACTTGACTCTCATCAGCGCTCTCCTTGTCACGTCAGAACTGCTCTCTTCTCGGAATCGGATCCAGAGCTCACGCGCCGGAGCCAATCGCCCCAGCGATCGAAAGGCTGCCTGCTGGAACCGGGCGGGCGCTTCGGCGACGCAGTCCCGTCCGAAGACCGGGCGAGAGACGACGAACTAGAGGGATTTGCTCACGGGCGCTGCCCTGCCGTCGAAGCCCAATCAGCGTAGGGGTCGAGCACAGCCCGGTGAAGCGTACTTAGTACTCAGATACTGCGAAACATGGGCAAGCAGGCACCGGATCAACCTCGAGCTAGTAGGCTTCCTCGCATGACCACCTACCGCGTCGGGTACCTCGTCGGCAGCCTCGCCAAAGCCTCGATCAACCGCAAGCTGGCGCTTGCGCTCGCCCGCCTCGCGCCGCCGGCGCTCGCGCTCACGGAGATTCCGTTCGCGGAGCTGCCGATCTACAGTTACGACTACGACGCCGACTATCCGCCGGTAGCCAGGGCTTTCAAAGCGGCGATCGCCGCCGTCGATGCCGTTCTCTTCGTCACTCCGGAGTACAACCGCTCGATCCCCGGCGGGCTGAAGAACGCGATCGACTGGGCGAGCCGCCCCTACGGTACGAACTCGTTCGCCCACAAGCCGAGCGCGGTTATCGGCACCTCGCCGGGAAAGATCGGCACCGCCGTCGGCCAGCAGCATCTGCGCGGCATCCTGGGCTTCTGCAACTCGCCGCAGATGTCCTCGCCGGAGGCCTACATCCAGTTCACCCCCGGGCTCATTGCCGACGACGGTGAGGTCGCCGACGAGTCGACGCGCCAGTTCCTGCAGTCGTACATGAACGAGTTCCTCGCCTTCATCACGCGCGCCGCGACGGAACTGCCCCACCCGGCGTAACGCGGCCGTTATCGCGGTTCGGACCGCGACAGGTGCTCGACTTCACCGTCCTCGGCCGATTCCAGGCGATTGGGCAGGAGCGTGCGGTTGGCGCGTCGGGAGGCTCGCGTGAGGGCTCACCGGCACCGCCGGGAGAGGCAGGAGGTCGATGGGAAATTGATGCCGTATTGTACGTTGCGCCACGGGCGCGAGGACGTTGTAGGGTCAGCCCACGCGGGGAACCACACACGCGGGCCGCGCTTCAACCAAGTACAGGAGGAATCCATGATTCGCAAAGCATCCGCTCTCGCAGTCTCGCTGCTCCTCGCAGGCTCCTGGATCGCTTCGGCGCAGGAGAAGAAGCCGCTCTCGCCGGCCGGTAGCGCCTCCACGATGGTCGGCGGCACCTGGGCCGCGCCCGACAAGGACGGCGAACGCGCCTACTCCGGCGGCAAGTGGATCGAGGTCACCTACGCCCGCCCGATGCTGCGCGGCCGGTCGGAGATCTTCGGCAAGGGCGCGGACTACGGCAAAACGGTCAACGCCGGCGCCCCGGTCTGGCGCGCCGGAGCGAACCAGACGACGAAGCTTTCCACCGAAGTTCCCCTCACGATCGGCGGCAAGCGGCTCGAGGCCGGCAGCTACGACCTCTTCGTCGCGTTGCAGGAGGGCGCCTGGACGCTTATCCTCTCGACCCAGCCGACCCAGGACAAGTACGACCCGAAGGACAAGGCGAAGATCTGGGGTTCGTACGACTACGACGCGAAGTTCGATGTCGTGCGCGTGCCGATGACGATGGTCACGCCGGCGGTCGCGATCGACCAGTTCACCATCGCCTTCGCCGACATGACCGACGCCGGCGGCAAGCTGGCGATGGCCTGGGAGAAGACCGCCGCGTTCGTGCCGTTCGCGCTGGCGAAGTAGCGCCGCTCCAGCAGTCCGGCCCTGCCGTCACCGCGCCGACGCCGGCCAGAAGGGACGTCGCCGGAGGCAAAACCGTCCGCAGCGCAGCCGTAGGCGTCCGATGAGTGCGCCGAGGCCTCTCCGCCGGAGGTGAAGCGGCTTAGAAGCTTCGGCACCCTGCCGTCGATCGCCTCGTTGCCGAACCACTGGCTGCGGACGGAGGTGAGGCTGCCGGCGTCGGGTAGCGCTTGCAGAACCGTCGCCGTCCCGACGAACGCGCCGGAGGTGCCCAGCGCCAGGACGACGGCCCGGGCAAGGCTCCCGGACGAAGGCCGCGAAAGTGCCAGCCGAGTTTGCGAGTTTTCGGATGCCGCCGGCGGCGGAGACAGCGCTTGGACATCCTGCGGAAAGCCGCGGAAAGCGGTGGCGCCTGACCGGCGCCCGGCTAACCGCCGGAACGGGAGCGGTAGGCCAGGTAGAGCAGGATCAGCGCGATCGCCGCCAGGGCGATCCGCGCCACTCCCATCAGGTTGGTGTGCGCGACGTGCCGGGTCTTTCGCGGCTTGATGCCGGTAACGGCGGCGATCGCCACAACGACCATCGCCAAAATGAGCCAGGTGTACCAAGTCATTTTGCACCGTCGCCGGCCGCGAGCTTGCGGAAAAGATCGTGGGCTGCGGCCGGCGAGGCGCCGTCGTGGACGACGGCGCGGACGGCGCGGAGCATCGCCGCCGGCGCTTCCGACTGGAAGATGTTGCGCCCCATGTCGACGCCCGAGGCGCCTTGCCGCACGGCGTTGGCGGCCATGGTCAGGGCCTCGAGCTCGGGGAGCTTCTTGCCGCCGGCGATGACGATCGGCACCGGGCAGCACGAGGTGACGGTCTCGAAGCCGTCCTCGACGTAGTAGGTCTTGACGTAGTGCGCGCCGAGCTCGGCGCAGATGCGGGTGGCGAGCCGGAAGTACTTGGCGTCGCGCACCATCTCCTTGCCGACTGCGGTGACCGCGAGCACCGGCACGCCGTAGCGGTTGCCGGCGTCGACCAGGCGGGTGAGATTGTGGATCGACTTCGTCTCGTGCTCGCCGCCGACGAAGACCTGCACCGCGAGCGCCGAGGCGTTCAACCGCAGCGCATCCTCGATGTCGACCGCGATCTCCTCGTTCGACAGCTCCTTGAGAATGCTCGGGCCGCCCGAGGCGCGCAGCACGATCGCCGCCCGCGACGCCGGCGGAATCATCGTGCGCAGCGCGCCACGCGTCAGCATCAGGGTATCGGCGTACGGAATCAGCGGCACGATCGAGAGGTCGATGCGCTCGAGACCGGTGGTCGGCCCCTGGAAGTAGCCGTGGTCGAACGCCAGCATCACGGTGCGCCCCGACTTCGGGTCGAAGATCCGCGCCAGCCTGTTCTTGAGCCCCCAGTCGTAGTGCGCCGAGCCCTTGAGGAAGAAGCCCTCCGTCACCTGCGGCACGTCGGCGTGGAACTCCCTGTTCTCGCGGCTGCCGTCCATGTCGGCCATGCAATCTCCTTTCGCGGCGTCGCCCAAGGCTACGCCGGAAGCTGTTTGATTTCGTACAGGTTGCCGTCCTCATCGACGACGAAAGTCACCCTGCGCTCGCCGCGCGGCACCTCGCGAACCTCCAGGTTCGCCGCCCTGCAGCGCTCCACGAGGCCGCCCGCGTCGCCCACTTCCAGGCAGACATGCGCGAGCCCGGCCGGCGGCATCTCTCCCGGGGGGACGAGGAAGATCTCGAACTGCACACCGTCGCCAGCGTAGTCGATCAGCCGATGCTCCCGCGCCACACCGAAGAGCGCATGACAGAGACCGGCGTCGACGCGCTTCTCGCGCCGCTTCTCGAAACCGAGGAGGCCGACGTAGAAGCGGTCGCTCGCCTTCTCGGAGGTGCGCGCCAGGGCCAGATGGTGGAGCATCGTCATGGTGGTTCCTTCCGCTTGCCGCCCGCGTCACGCGTCCGGCGCGATGCAGCGTATCCTGCGTCCCGCACCCGCGCCCCCGCCCGGCGAGGCGGCCCCAACATCCTGATCGCCGAGGCGCTTCGGGGCGTCTGCATCAGCGGCGGCGAGAACTGGCGCTCAGACATCCTGGGCGGCGCAGAAACCTCCGCGCGACTTCCCCGTAACTAGCTCTGAACGGGACGCCCCCCGGACCCGCCGACACGGCGGAAGGGGCTTCCCAGCGGCTCTCCAAGGGGAGGCCATGGACCCGCAAGTCGTGGAACGGAGCCCTCGCGCCATGTCCAGGAAGAAGAAGATCGCCCTCTTTGCCGGCATTCCGGTGGTCCTCGCCGCGAGCGCCTTCGCGCTCATGTCGCGGAGCGGCAAGTCCGACCTGATCGAGGTCCAGACCGCGCCGGTCGAAGCGCGCAAGATCGTCCAGACGGTCGTCGCCACCGGCCGCATCCAGCCGGTCACCCAGATCAACATCAGCGCCGACGTCTCCGCGAAGATCACCCGTCTCTCGGTCAAGGAGGGCGACTGGGTCGAGAAGGGGCAGTTCCTGCTCGAGCTCGATCGCGAGCGCTACCTCGCCGAAGTCGAGAGCGCCGAGGCCAACCTGCGTTCCTCCGAGGCCGACGCCGCCGTCGTGAAGGAGAACCTCGACAAGGCGGTGAAAGACCTCGCCCGCATCCAGGATCTCCACGGCAAAAGTCTCGAGTCGAGCTCGAACCTCGATGCCGCCGCGTCGGCGGTGGAGGTCGACAAGGCCCGCCTGCGCTCGGCGCAGGATCGCGTCTCGCAGACCCGCGCCGCGCTCAAGCAGTCGCGCGACGCGCTGTCGAAGACGACGATCTACGCGCCGATGTCCGGGACCGTCTCGAAGCTCAACAAGGACGTCGGCGAGATCGCCCTCGGCTCGCAGTTCCAGGAAGACATCATCCTCGAGCTCGCCAACCTCTCCGGGATGGAGGCCCTGGTCGATGTCGACGAGAACGACATCGTCCAGCTCACCCTTGGCGACGAGGCGACGATCGAAATCGACGCCCTGCCCGGAGCGAGCTTCAAGGGGACGGTCACCGACATCGCGAGCAGCGCCAAAATTGCTGGCCAGGGGACGACCGACCAGAAGACCGAGTTCGAGGTCAAAGTCGCGATCCTCGATCCCGGCAGCCAACTGCGCCCCGGCATGACCGCCAGCGCCGATATCGTCACCGAGGTGCGCGAGAGCGCCCTCGGCGTGCCGATCCAGAGCGTCGCCGTGCGCACGCCCGACCAGCTCGGCGCGGCGGCGAAGGACGGCGCCTCTGGCGCCGCCCCCTCCTTCATCCCGGACAAGGACGGCTTCGTCCAGGTCGTTTTCGTGATCGAAGGTGGCATCGCGCACGCCAGGCAGGTGAAGACCGGCATCCAGAGCGACACCCATATCGAGCTTCTCGATGGCGTCGCGGCCGCCGATCAGGTCGTCACCGGCAGCTATCGCGCGATCAGCCGCGACCTCAAGGAGGGCGTCAAGGTCAAGGTCGGCACCGGGGAGAAGAGCTCGTGACCGCGGCGGGTCTCGCTCAGACCGCTCCGCTCGCTGCGATCGCTCCGGCGGCGCTCGGCCTGCACGACGTGGTCAAAACGTACGACCTCGAAGGAATCCTCGTCCAGGCGTTGCGCGGCGTCTCGTTCTCCGTCGCGCACAACGAGTACGTCGCCATCATGGGGCCCTCGGGTTCGGGCAAGTCGACGATGATGAACCTCATCGGCTGCCTCGACGTGCCGACCTCCGGCCGCTATCTCATCGACGGTGTCGACGTCTCGGGCCTCGACGACGATGCGCTCGCCGACATCCGCAACCAGAAGATCGGCTTCGTCTTCCAGACCTTCAATCTCATTCCGCGCGCCGACGTGTTCAAGAACGTCGAGCTGCCGCTGGTCTACGCCGGAGTCCCCTCGGCGAAACGGCGGAAACTCGCCGAGGAGGCGATCGAGAAGGTTGGGCTGAAGGATCGCATGCGGCACAAGCCGAACGAGCTCTCGGGCGGTCAACGCCAGCGCGTCGCCATCGCCCGCGCGCTGGTCAACAACCCGTCGATCCTGCTCGCCGACGAGCCGACCGGCAACCTCGATACGCGCACCGGCGAAGAGATCCTCGAGGTCTTCGACCAGCTGCACGCCGCCGGCAACACGATCATCATGGTCACACACGAAGACGAGGTCGCGCGCCGGGCGCGGCGGATCGTGCGGCTGCGCGACGGGCTGATGGAGAGCGATCTCGGCGCCGGCGAAGATCGGGCGCGGGGCCCACAGGCGTCGCTCGGAACTCCCCCGAAGCTCGCGCCGACCGGGTCCGGAAACGCCGTCGCTATCGCTGCAGGGGCCTGAGAGAGAGCGATGCGGCGCCGGGGCCAGGACACGATCGAAGCCGTGCGCATCGCCGTCGGGGCGATCCGGGCCAACAAGGCGCGGGGCGTCCTCACCACCCTCGGCATCGTCATCGGCGTGCTCGGCGTCATCACCACGATGACCGCCGCGAACGGTCTCGCCAACAACTTCCGCGAGAGCGTCTCGGCTCTGGGCACCGACGTCGTCTACGTCTCGCGCATGCCGTGGATCATGCGCGGCAATTTCTTCGACTTCCGCAACCGGCCGCCGGTGAGCCTGCGCGAGGTCGAGCGGCTGGCGAGCCGGCTGCCTTCCGCCGCCGCCATCAACCCCACTACCCACACCCAACGCAACGTCAAGTACGCCTCGGAGACGATCGACAACGTCGACGTCATCGGCACCACCGACAAGCAGATGCTGGTGTCGACCTCGGTGCCGGAGACCGGCCGCTTCCTCACTCCTTTCGACGTCCAGGCGAATCGGTCCGTCTGCGTCATCGGCTCCGAGATCCGCACCCGCCTGTTTGCCGGGGTCGATCCGCTCAACAAGGAGATGAAGATCGGGCGCGCCACTTTCCGGGTGATCGGCGTGATGGAAAAGCAGGGCAGCGCCGGCTTCTTCGGCGGCCCGGACTTCGACTCGCAGGTCTTCGTGCCGATCACCACGTTCGCCAAGACCTTCGGCGGTGCGCAGCGCAATATCGACATCGCCGTCAAAGCGCCGCCGGCGATGCCGGTCGGCGACTTCGAATACGAGGTGGTCGGCGAGATGCGCAAGGTGCGCAAGCTCGCGCCGGGCGACAAGGACGACTTCTCGATCAACAAGATGGACTCGCTGCTCGAGATGTTCAACAACGTCATGGGCGTCGTACTGCTGATCGGCATCGCCATCACCGGCATCTCGCTCTTCGTCGGCGGCGTCGGCGTGATGAACATCATGTTCGTCTCGGTCACCGAGCGTACGCGCGAGATCGGCATCCGCAAGGCGATCGGCGCCCGGAAGCGGGCGATTCTGGTGCAGTTTCTCTTCGAGTCGGCGGCGATCTGTCTCATCGGCGGGCTGATGGGCCTGCTGCTCGCCATCGGGGTCACCGAGATCATCAACCGCACACTGATGCCGGCGAGCATCTCGCCGGGGATCGTCCTCGTGGCCTTGCTGGTCTCGACGATCACCGGGATCGGCGCCGGCGTCGCCCCCGCTTATCGCGCCTCGCGCCTCGATCCGATCGACGCGCTGCGCTACGAATGAGCCCGAGAGTCCTCGAGATCATGACCCGAGACCAGGAGATACCGGCATGAGACTTCGCGAAACCCTGGCGATGGCGCTCGAGGCGATCCGCGCCAACAAGCTGCGCTCGGTCCTCACCCTGGTGGGCATCGTCGCCGGCGTCGCCTCGATCATCGCCGTCATGACGGGCATCTCGGTGATCCAGTCGACCATGGAGAGCGAACTCTCCGTGCTCGGCACGCAGACCTTCCAGGTGCAGAAGTTTCCGGCGGGCAACTTCGGCCCGGGCAACCGCGACTTCCGCAAGATCCAGGCCCGGCCCGCGGTCACCGTCGAGGACGCCATGGCGATCCGCGAGAAGGTCAAGAGCGTCGACCTCGTCGGCGCCGAGCTCTGGCGTTTCGGCGCCGAGGCGAGCTACAAGGGGGAGAAGACCGAGTCGAGCCTCTGGGTGGTCGGTGGCGACGGACAGTACGCTCCGAACAACACCCATCTCGTCGGCCTGGGCCGCAACCTCTCGGATGAGGACGTGCGCGTTCTGCGCCGGGTCGCGGTGATCGGCTACGCGATTGCCGACCAGCTCTTTCCGTTCATCGATCCGATCGGCCAGGAGATCAAGGTCGACGGTCACAAGTACTCCGTCGTCGGCGTCTTCGAGGAAAAGAAGTCGGCCACCGGGGGCAACTTCGACAACTACATCCTGATTCCGATCACCTCCTGGATCCGCACCTACGGCTGGCGCGACAGCGACGGCAACCGCGAGCGCTCGGTCAACATCACGGTGCGGGCGCTCACTCCGCAGCTCCTCGACGAGGCGATCCAGGAGACCCGTGCGGTGCTGCGGGTGCAGCGCGGCGTCAAGCCCGGCGAGGACGACAACTTCGACCTCTTCACCAACGACAGCCAGATCAAGCAGTTCAACAAGGCGACGCGCGGCGTCAAGCTCGGCGCCTTCGTCATCGGCATCATCGCGCTGGTCGTCGCCGGCATCGGCATCATGAATATCATGCTGGTCTCGGTGACCGAGCGCACGCGCGAGATCGGCATCCGCAAGGCGCTCGGCGCCAAGCGCAAGGCCGTACTCGCGCAGTTCCTGCTCGAAGCGATCCTGCTGTGCAACTTCGGCGGCGTGCTCGGCGTCCTTATCGGTTTCGCGCTCGGTAATCTGGTGACGATCTTCACCGGCTTCCCCGTCCACGTACCGGTCGAGTGGGCGGTCAACGGTCTCCTCTTCTGCACCGTCGTCGGCCTCACCTTCGGCATGTGGCCGGCCATGAAAGCCTCGAAGCTCGCGCCGATCGAAGCCCTGCGCTGGGAATAGCGGCCCCCCCGGTCCGGTCCGCCCAGTTGGCCGACAGCGGCGGCGACCACGGCCCGCGTACAATGGCGCCGCGTGACCTCACGACCGCCGCTCGCCAGCTCCCCGGGCGCCAGCCTCGCCGCCGCCGACCGCCTGGCGATTCTCGGTCTCGGCCTGCTGGCGGTTGCGGCCAGCCTCTTCAGCCTGCGCGCGACCGACCTCTTCTGGCATCTGGCGAGCGGCCGCTTCATGGTGGAGAACCTCGCGCTGCCGCGCCTCGACCCGTTTCGCTTCGCTGTCGGCGGTGGGCTCCCCTGGGTCGACCACGAGTGGCTCTTCCAGTTGCTGGTGAGCGCCGTCGAGCGGCTCGGCGGACTCGACGCACTGATCGCCCTGCGCGCGGTGCTGGTGTTGACGCTCGCCGGGCTGCTTTTCGCCGCCGTCCGGCGGACCGGCGGCGCGGTTGCCGTAGCGGTCGCGCTCACCGCAATCGCTCTTCTGGGGGCGCGGCCGAGATTCCTCGTGCGGCCGGAGCTCCTGACGTTTCTCGCGCTGACGATCGAGCTCATCCTGTTGCGGCGGCTGGTGAACGGAGACGCGGCACGCCGCCGCCGCACGCTGGTCGCCCTGGCGCTCCTCGCCGCCGTCTGGACGAACTTCCACGGCCTGGCGCTGCTGGCGCCGGTCGTCGCCGGCGCCTACCTCCTGGGTGTCGCGCTCGCGCCGGCGAACGACCGTGCCTCCGGCGCGGGCAGCTGGCGCCGGGCGCTCGCGACGCCGGCGAGCCTCGCCGCCGCGATGCTGCTCAATCCCTACGGCGTCAGAATCTTCGCGGTGTCAGTGGGCATCACCGGCGCGCTGACGGATCTCTCCGCGATCAATCCGGAGTGGCTGCCCGCCTGGCGCGCGCCGCAGCCGATGCTCTTCGCCGGGATGGCGGCCCTGCTGGCGCTGGTGGCCGACACGGCGGTTCGCTTCCGGCGGGTTCATCTGCCGACTGGACTGGTGACCGGCGGGCTCGCGATCCTGGCCCTGACCGCCGTCCGCCACCAGGCGCTGTTCTTCATCGCTGGCGTTTTCCTCGCCGCCGAGACGCTCGCGCTGCGCCGGGCAGCCGCGCCGCAGGCCACGCTACAGATCGGCCGTCGCGCGAGCTCGTTCTGGCCGGCGGCAGGCGCGGCTCTCCTCTGCCTGCTGCTCGCGGCCTGGTGTCTCCACCCGCCGGCGACCGGGCCGCTCGCCCCGCGGCAGGGCCGCTTCGAGCTCTCGCGCGGCATCGCTCCGCATCGCTTCCCCGAGGCCGCGGCGAACTGGCTGGAGCGGCACCCCGGCATCGGCCCGCTCTACAACGAGCTCGCGCACGGCGGATATCTCCTCTGGCGGCTCTATCCACCTCGCCAGGTGTTTCTCGATGGCCGCATGGAGCTCGAGCCGGGCCTGCTGCGCGAGATCGAAGTGGCCCGGACTGGCGCCGAGAACTGGCAGAGGTTCCTGCGGCGGCGCGGCGCGACCGGGGCGCTGGTGCGATACGAGGACCGGACGCGGCCGGTCTTCGCCACCGATCCCGCCACCGGCAGGACGGTCGTTGTCGCCCGACAGACGCCCAACGCGGCGCTCTTTCCCGCGGCGTTGTGGGCGCTGGTCTACTGGGACGACGAGGTCTTGCTCTTCCTCGACCGCGCGCGGGCGAAGAATCGACCGTTACTGACCGCCGAGTACGCCGCCATCCAGCCCGAGGACACCGCGGCCACACTCGCCCGCGCCAGCGACAGTCAGGAGTATCGCGCCCTGGCCCTCGCCGACGTCGAAAGGCGGCTGGTGGAAGATCCCACTCTGCATCGCGCCGCCTGGCTGCGCGATCGCCTGCGCGCCGGCGCGCCGGCGGCGGCGATAGACTCGGCAGTGGAGGCCCCATGACCGAATCGTTCTCCGCCAGCCGCTGGACCCAGGGCAATCGCATCTTCCCCACCCGCATCGAGGTGAGTCCGGACCGGGTGGCGCGCATCAAGCCGAAATGGATCGGCAGCACGGAGGAGAGCATCGCGATCCCGAACGTCGCCTCCGTGCAGATCATTACCGGCTTGCTGTTCTCCGAGATCCGCATCGATTCGAGCGGCGGGAGCAATCCGATCGACAGCCACGGCCACACCAAGAGCGACGCGCGCCGCATCCGCGAGCTCATCGAGCAGTACCAGCGGGCCACCACGGACCGCTGAGATCCGGCGGCAATTCCGGGCCGCGCACAGCGCCGCCAGGAGCCTTTAGCCGGCGCTCGCCGCGATCTCCGAGAGCCCGGCCAGCAGCCGGTCGACCTCTTCGGGGGTGTTATAGAGCAGGAAGCCGGTGCGTAGCAGGCCGCCGACACCCGCGAGGCCTAGAACTTCGACCGCGCGCAAGGCGTAGAAGTCGCCGTCCCAGACCTGGATGCCACGCTCGCCGAGCCGGCGGGCCACGACCTCCGCCGGAACACCGGCCAGGGTGATCGAGACCGTCGGCGCGCGCGGGCCGCTTGCGAACGCCGGGCCGTGCACGGTGACGCCCGGAATCGCCTGCACCGCGCTCCCGTAACGCCGGGCGAGCGCCCCCTCCCACTCTCCGATTCCGGCCATGGCGTCGACCAGACGCTGGCGCAGGTCGTCGCCGCGGCCCCACGACGCCAGGAAGTCGATCGCCGCGCCGACGCCGACGAGGGCGGCATGATTCAGCGTGCCGGTCTCGATCCGGAACGGCGCCGAGGGATCTTGCGTGCGCAGGCGATCGGTCGCCAGCGTATCGAGGAGGCCCGGCCGGCTGTAGAGCAGGCCGACGTGCGGGCCGTAGAACTTGTAGGCCGAGCAGAGCAGGAAGTCGGGATCCATCGCGGCGACGTCGACCGCGAAATGCGGCGCATAGTGCACCGCGTCGAGCAGCAGCCAAGCGCCGACGGCGCGGGTCAGCTCCCGGGCCCTCGCTACGTCGTTGACCGTGCCGAGGGCGTTGGAAGCGAGCCCCATCGCCACCAGACGCGTGCGCGGCCCGATCGCGGCCGCGAGACTCGCGGCGTCGAGGGTGCCGTCCGCCAGGAGGGCGACCTCGCGGATCACCAGGCCCCGTTCGGCGAGCCCCAGCCAGGGCCCGCGATTGGCCTCGTGATCGAGCTGGGTGACGACGATTTCGTCGCCCGGAGAGCAGGCGCGACCGACAGCGTGGGCGAGAGCGAAGGACAGCGTCGTCATGTTGGCGCCGAAGGAGATCGAGCGCCAGCTCGCGGCGCCGAGAAAGGCGGCCGCCTTCTCCCGCACGGCGTGCAACAGCTCGTCGGAGCGTTGCGCGGTGGCGAACTGGCCGTGGGTGTTGGCGTTCGCTTCGCGGTAGTAGCCGGAAATGGCGTCGATCACCGGCGCCGGCATTTGCGACCCCGCCGGTCCGTCGAGGAAGGCGATCGGCTGCCCACCCTGCCGGCGGGCAAGGGCGGGGAACTGCAGGCGGGCCTGCTGGCAAGCGGTGGCATCGAACGGCATCGGGGCCTCTCGTCTCTCTTGCGCCTACTTGAAAAAGGATGACAGTTTACCGATTCCTCGACCACCCGACGACGATCCTGCCGGGCGGCCGAGGCCTCGGTACCCTGCCGTGGGCCTTTCGGCTGGACGACTCCGCGGCGGGACGCTGTCAGCTGAACGGCACCGGGCGCGGCGTCTCCGGCGTCGACGGCGGCAGGATCGGCATCTCGAAGCGCGGCTGGTCGCCGGTCATCGACTTCAGGAAGGCGACGATCGAGGCGTTCTCCTCCGGCGTGAAGGTGTTGCCGAGCTGCAGCTGCCCCATGGTCTCGACCGCGTCGGAGAGCGTCTTCGCCTCGCCATCGTGGAAGTAGGGATAAGTGAGCTCGACGTTGCGCAGCGTCGGAACCTTGAAGCGCATGCGATCGAACTCGTCGTGCGTCACACCGACCCTGCCCGCGGCCGGATTGGTCGTCACGTAAGCCTGCACGACGCCCATCTTCTGGAACGATGTGCCCCCCGCCGCCGGCCCGTTGTGGCAGCGCACGCAACCGATGTCCTTGAAAAGCTGGTAGCCGGCGAGCTCCTCGGTCGTGATTGCCTTCGCGTCTCCCTGCAGCCAGCGGTCGAAGCGGGAGTTGGGCGTCACCAGAGTCTCCTCGAAGGCGGCGATCGCCTCCGTCACCCGTCCGATGTCGACGGCCCCGGGGCCGAAAGCGCGCGCGAACTCTTCGCGGTACTGCGGAATCGAGGCGATGACCTCGATCGCCAGCGGGTGGCTGAAGGCCATTTCACCGGGATTGGCGATCGGGCCGCCGGCCTGATCCTTCAGGTCCTTCGCCCGGCCGTCCCAGAACTGCGCCAGGCTCATGCTCGAGTTGAGCACGGTCGGCGAGTTGATCGGTCCGCGCTGCCAGTGGTCGCCGATCGAGCTCTGCAGGTTGTCCGAGCCGCCCATGCTCAGGTTGTGGCAGGAGTTGCAGGAGATGAAACCCGACTTCGAGAGGCGGGGATCGAAAAAGAGCTTCTTGCCGAGCTCGACGACTGCCGGGCGAGTGACCTCGGCCGGGCGGATCGGTTGAATCGGTTCGTCGGCCGGCTGCGACACGGCGACGGCGGCGAAGCCGAGCGGCAGAAGCGCCAGCATTGTAGTGCGCCATTTCATGTTGATTTCCTCCTCGAGATGAGCCGGCATTGTGAGCGCCGCGACCGTTCGGGCGGAGTCGGGCTCCGGTCCTCAGTGTCGCACTGTCATCGGGAAGAGGTACCGCCCGAAAGGGCGGCGCTGCTCTTTCGCCAGCACAAGCGCATCGTCTCCCGTGCCGACGCGACGGAGCCGCGAGACGGCCCGCCGATGGCCGGGCGGACAACCTCCTCGCGGGTGGCGATCTCGATCATCCGGTGAGCGCGGGAACGCGTTCGTCGCCGGGATCGAAGACCTGTTCTATGGCTAGACCGAAGAGCCGCGCAATGGCGAAAGCGAGCGGCAGGCTCGGGTCGTAGCGGCCAGTTTCGATGGCGTTGACGGTCTGACGCGAAACGCCGAGCCGCAGAGCGAGGTCGGCCTGCGACCAGCCGCTTTCGGCGCGCAGCACGCGCAGGCGATTCCTCATGCGCCGTCCGAGAATCGCCGTGTGGCGAGCCATGAGCCAGCGGCCCAGGCGAGAAGCATGACCACCGCGATCGCGCGCTCGCCGACCGGCGGCGCGCCGAGCCCTTCGGCCAACGGGTAGAGGACCGCGACGACCACACCCGCGGCAAAGCCGAGACCGAGGGCTTCGAGTTGGATTCGGCGCAAGAGCTCGTCGGCCGCGCGGAGGAAGAGCAGGTAACGGTGAAGAGCCGCGACCGCGCACAACAGGGCAGCGCCGACGAGGATCCACTGCACCGCGGGGGAGATCTCGGGGATCGACTCGCGCCAACGTAGCGCCGCCGTCGAGGCTACGTAGGCGACCGCCGCGAGAATCATCCAGAAGCGGAAGCGGCCTGCGTTCCGGAGGTCGCGCGCCGTATGGAAGCCGTCGCAACCCGGCGCAGCCTGCTCCTGCGAGCGCAGTCGCTGCGTTCTCCCGGGCGGCAGAGAGGGAGTCCCCGGCACCCTCAGGCTCCCGCTTCCGTGGGCAGACCAGCTGCGACCCAGCCCGAGATCCCCGCCGAGAGGACGAACACCGCGGTGAAGCCCAATTTTCGCGCCTGGCGGGCCGCGAGCGGTGCCTTCCTGCACAGCGGGTTCGAGCAGTAGAAGACGAGCGTGCGGCTGCGCTCCGCCGGCAGGTCGCTCTCCCGGATCGTCACAAAATCGAGATGGCGCGCTCCCGGAATGCGCGCCGCGAGCCAACTGCCGCGGGAGTTGACGTCGAAGACCGTGATTCGGTCGTCCTGCATCCGCTGGTGGAGCGCCCGGGGCGCGAGGGTATCGAGTCCCATCAGTCGAGCGAGCACCGTGGCCCCTCCCCGTGGCGCAGGAAAAGGGGTGCGGCCGCGCAGCCGCCGAAGATCGGAATCCAGCTGCCGAGGTGAGCGAGGCCTTGCGCAGCGATCGCGGCGGAGGCGACGAGGATTGCCACCCCCACAAGCAGGGCTCCCGAGGAGACCCGCATCGGGCCAGAGCCGAGATGCGCCTGCAAGAGATCGGCGGCAACGAGCGCCAGAACCAGAACGAACGGAGCTGCCAGTACGCTCCACGCCTCGTGCGGCGCAGCGAGCCGGAGCGCTGCCGCGACGATCACCCCAGTCGCCAGCAGCAGCGGCGGCGACAGTTTTCGAAACGAACGTTTCATCGAGAGGGCTCCTTCGAGCGGGCCAGGGAGACAATCTCCGCGGCGAACGAAAGAGTAAAGGTAGCTTTACATTTTGTCAATCTTTCTTGACTTCCAAAGAGCCGTCAGTCGTCGCCGCCCAACTGCCCCTGCTTGAACAGCGCCGACATCGCCTTGAACTGGGCATGGTCTTTGTGGCGCGCCCACTCGAAGCCCACGGACTCGAGGTTGCTCACCACCGCTCCCGCCTGGCGCATACGCTCGAGCGCCCAGTGGCGATGTTCCGCTCCGCGGCCCGAGACGGCCTCCCAGCAGAGATGGACGTCCTGCCCCAGGCGCCGGGCCTCGAGCACGGTCTGCATGACGCAGACGTGCGCCTCGATACCGGCCACCACGAGCTGACGATCGCTGGCGGCGAGGCCGGGTCGCACCGCGGCGAGCGCCGCCTCGAAAGCGGGATCGCCGTAGCAGCCGAAGGCGCCCTTCTCCACCCGCCGCTTCGGCACCGGCGGCGCGTCGAAGCGCGCGAGCAGCTCCGGATGCGTGGGGCCGAGCCCGCGCGGGTATTGTTCGGTCAACACGACCGGCACACTGAACAGCTGCGCGAGCTCGAGCAGGCGATGGGTCGCGGCGAGGACGAGCGGAGAGCGATAGACCTTGTCGACCAGCTTCCCCTGCAGGTCGATCACTACCAGGATGCTGCGGTCGGCGTGAGCGAGTTCCATGACGGAAGGATACCAACCGCCGGCGCGAGCTCCCGCGGCCAGCGCGTCATGGAGGCAAGAAGCGCTGCAACGTCGACCGGATCGGTCGCCGTCATCCGCTCGCGAGCGCACCGGATGGAGCCGCGGCACGAGTAGAAATCGGCGCGACGAAGCACGACCGCGAACAGACGCGGTACGGGTCAGGCTAGGTCAGGCGGGAGAGGACGGGAGGGAAAGAAGGGGGCGCGCGCCAAGGCGCGCACCCCCGGAATTGGAGCGGCTTACGAGATGCGCCGGACGTTCGCCGAGGCCGGGCCCTTCGGGCCCTGGACGATGTCGAACTCGACCGCTTCGCCGTCGTTCAGGCTCTTGTAGCCCTCGCCGGCGATCGCCGAATGGTGGACGAAACAGTCCTTCTCGCCATCTTCACGCGTGATGAATCCGAAACCCTTCTCGGCGTTGAACCACTTCACTGTGCCCTTCATGGGTGTTGTCCTTGGGTCTACGCCCACTGGACCGCGAATTGGGCCCGGCGTGGCGTTGAAGTTTGGAAAGGCTCCGGCGCGCGACTCGAGCGCAGCCACGAAGCCCTTCTCCAGCCCCACAATGGCACGAATCGGCGCCGAGCGATAGTCACCGGGGAAGCTGCGGCGGGCAGGAGCTTCGCGTGGCGACCGTCAGAGGGTCGTTGACACCGAGTGCCTTCTCGCGGATGGCGACTGCGCGCGAACAGTAGGGCAGACTCTCCGTTCGCCGTCCGAGAGCGCCGAGGCAGTCGGCGAGCGACTTCAAGGCGTGCGCGAGCCGCAAGTGATCCGGCCCCAGGGTGCGCTCGAAGAAACCCACCGTCTCCCTGAGGATCGGCTCGGCCCGCGCCGGCTCGCCGCGACGCAGGTAGAGGTCGGCGAGGGTCAGATGCGCGGTGCCGACCCGCGGATGGTCCGGCCGCAGATTCTTCTCCCAGATCGCCGTCGCGCGCAGCACCGCGGCCTCGGCCTCGGCAAAGCGCCCGAGCTCGACGTAGACACTGGAGAGATTGATCAGCGACTGCCCGACCGAAGAGCTGCCGGGGCCGAGCACCTTCTCGCGAATCGCCAGCGCGCGTCCGTGGACGCTCAAGCTCTCTTCGTAGCGCTTCAACTGGAACAGCGCGATGCCGAGACCGTTGGCGGTCGTCGCTATCTGGAGATGGTCGGGGCCGAGGTTTGCTTCGCGAATGGCGAGCACGCGCCGGAGGAGCTGCTCGGCGGTGGCACCGTCGCCGCGATCGAGGTGGGAGACCGCGAGGTCGTCGAGACTGGCGGCCACCGGAAGCGCGTCTGGACCAAGCGCGCGCTCGCGGATCGCGAGGCCGCGCTCGATCACCGGCTCGGCCTCGGCGTAGCGGCCCTGGATCTCCAGCACCGAGCCCAGGTTGTCGAGCACATCGGAAACCGCGAGAGGCTGCGACTCGATCGCCTTCTCGCGGATGCTCAGGGCGCGGCGGAGAACGGCTTCGGCTTCGGCGTAGCTTCCCCGGATCCACAGGAGGTCGCCCAGGTGATCGAGGCTGGCACCGACTTCGGGGTGATCCGGACCGAGATTCGCCTCGCGAATCGCGAGCGCATCTCGCAACAGCTTCTCGCCCTCTTCGTTCAGCTCGAGCTGCTGATAGACGCGCCCGATGGTGTCGAGCAGGCGGGCGCGCGCCAGCGGCTGCTCGGTCAGGCTGGCGCGGATCCTTTCGGCACCGCGGTCGAGGAGCTCGCGGGCGGTGATCGTCTCGCCGCGCGAGGTACCCGGCTCGTTGACCTCGAACAGGTCGACCAGGAACTCGACGACCTCCGCCGTCTCGCCCTGCGCCTGGCGCGCTGCCGCCGCCTCGCGGTTGGCGCGCCGCGCCTCCAGGGTGCGCGCCGCGACACCGGCGGCGAGCGCCATGATGACCACGCCGGTCGCCAGCACCGCGGCGCGATACCGGCGCCCGAACTTGGCGAGGACATAGAGGCGTCCGGGCGGGCCGGCGTGGACCGGCTCGAAGCGACGGTGGCGCTCGATGTCGTTCGCCAACTCGGCGGCCGAGTCGTAACGCATCTCGCGCTGCCGGGCGGTCGCCTTGAGGGTGATCCAGGAGAGGTCGCCGCGCAGCCCGCGGGCGACGACCGCGGCGCTTGAGCCGCGCAAGGCGGCGCGCGCGCCTGCCTCGTCGGCGGGCAGCACGCGCCAGCGCGCGGCAGGCGAGGGCACCTCGCCCTCGGTCACCTGCCGCAGGATCTGCAGCACGCTCTCGCCCGAACGTCCGAACGGGCGTTCGCCGACCAACAGCTCGAAGAGCAGCACGCCCAGCGCGTAGACATCGGACCGGGTGTCCGGGTCGGCGCTGTCCGCCGCGGTGGAAGCGGCGATCGCTTCCGGACTCAAGTAGGAAGGCGTTCCGACGACGACGCCGAAGACCGTTTCCGGTGCGCCGCTCGTCCCGGCGTCGAGCGCCTTGGCGACTCCGAAGTCGATGATCTTGGGCAGCGCGCGACCCTGGTCCGTGACGACCAGGATGTTCGCCGGCTTGATATCGCGATGCAGGATGCCCTTCTGGTGGGCGTGGTGGATGCCGCGGCAGACCTCGACGAACAGGTCCAGTCGTTGCTCGATCGTCAGGTGCTCGCGGTCGCAGTAGTCGGTAATCGGTTCGCCAGGGACGTGCTCCATGGCGAAGAATGCCTGCCCCTCTTCGGTATCCCCCGCCTCGTAGACCTGGGCGATACACGGATGGCTCATGCGGGCGAGCGCCTGGCGTTCGGCCTCGAAACGATGGGTGAACTGCGCGTCACGGCGCCAGGCGCGAATCACCTTGACCGCAACCTGACGGCGGATCGGTTCGGACTGCTCGCCGAGATAGACCGTTCCCATGCCGCCCTGCCCGAGGACCTCGAGGATGCGGTAGCGGCCGATGCGGTCGGGGTGAGCGTGCTCCACATCGGCGTCCGAGCCCGGGCGCAGATACTCGCCGATGTCGGTCGGCTCCGGAGAGGAGCCAGGCGGGCCGGAAGACGACGTCATGAGAAACCCCGAACGCATTGCGACATGGCGGCGACATTCTAGCCACAGGCCGTGGATCGGCAGCTGAGGCGACGGGCCGACGTCAGTGCCTGCGGGCGATCGCCTTCTCGATCTCGGCGATCTCGCGCGGCGCGGCACACGACAGGCAGACGCCGCCGGTCTCGGTGACCAGGATCTCGTCCTCGATGCGCACGCCGATGTTCCACCAGCGCTTGTCCTCGGTCGCGCCCTCCGGAATGTAGATGCCCGGCTCGACGGTGAAGACCATTCCCGGCCGCAGGAGAGTGTTGGCGTTGCGGTAGCGCTCCTGCCAGGGAATGCCGGGGGGAAAGCCGTAACTGCCGGGGTCGTGAACGTTCAGCCCGATCCAGTGCCCCGCGCCGTGGGGATAGAACTTGCGCTGCGCGCTCTTTTCGATGAGCTCGTCGCGGTTGCCGGCAAGCAGGCCGAGCTCGAGCAGCCCGTCGACCACGACGCCGATGGTGATCTCGTTCATCGTGCGGTAAGGGATGCCGGGCTTCACCGCCGCGATCGCCGCCTTTTGCGCCGCCAGGACGATCTCGTAGATCGCGCGCTGGTCGGCGGTGAACTTCCCGGAGACCGGGTAGCTCCGCGTCACGTCGGCGGCGTACATGCCGTACTCGCAGGCGGTGTCGTTGACGATCATGCCGCCGTCGTCCAGGCGCTTGTCGGCGGGCTCGTAGTGCAGGATCACCGAGTTCCTGCCGGAACCGACGATCGGCGGATACGCCATCCGGCCGGCGCCGCCGTGCAGGCAGGTCGCGACCATCGCCGCCTTGATGTCGGACTCGTTACCCCCCGGCCGCACCTCGGCGAGGGCGGCGATGTGGGCCTCGGCGGAGAGCTCGGCGGCGCGCCGCATCAGCGCGATCTCGGTCGCGTCCTTGATCAGCCGCAACTCGTGAACGATCGGGCCGGCCTCGGCCGCCGGCCGCGGCGCGGTGGCGTTCGCATTCGGCCGGTTCCAGGCGGTGAGCAGACGGTCGCGGAACGGCTCGTCGCCGCCGTCGAGATAGAACAGCGCCGGCGCCCCGAGGGCGAGCTCCGGGAACTTCTTGTCGAAGTCGTCGACGACGTAGGCGGCTTCGGCGCCGAACTCCTGCTTCGCGCCCTCGACGCCGGCGCGGTAGCCGGTCCAGGTCTCCTTCTCCGGATCGCGCGGCGCGACGAAGAGGATGTAGCGCTCGCCCGCCGCGGCCCCGGGCCGGAAGACCGCCACCGCGTTCGGCTCGGCGAAACCGGTCAGGTACCAGAAGTCGGAGCTCTGCCGGTACGGATCCGGCGAAGTCTCGACCGACGTTTCGGGTGCCGTGCGCACGACAGCGATGGCGCCCGCCGGCAGCCCGGCGGCGAAATTCGCGCGATGCGCGGCGAAAAACGCCGATGTCGGTAGCGGAGCCGGCGCTGCCGCGAGGCTCGGAGTCGTCATGGCCAGCACCGTCAGAAGGAAGGTGGCGCTCGCTCTCGCCAGCATGTCGATTCGCATGGCTGTGCAATCTATCAAGCCCGGCGCGACCCGGGCTTCAACGGCGATCTCGCGGAGCCGGTCGACGCCGAAGTGCTCATCGCCCTTCTCAGGGGTGAGCGCTCGTCGTGTTAGGTTTGGAACGGCGGCGGGAGGCTCTGGTTCGGCTTCCGGCGCCACACTCTCGATGCTCTGGATCGTCGCCACGCTGGTCGCGCTCGTCAACATCCCGTTCGGGTTCTGGCGCGCCGGCGTGCGCAAGTTCAGCCCGTCCTGGTTCGTGGCCGTCCACGCACCGGTGCCGCTGGCGGTCGGGCTGCGCTTCGCCTCCGGCCTCGGCTTCCGCTGGACGACGCTTCCGCTCTTTGTCGCCGCCTTCTTCGGCGGCCAGATGCTCGGCGCGCGGCTCCGCCGCCTGCGGGAGCTCCGGACAGCGCGCCTGCGCCTGGCCCGGACTTCTCACCCACTTTCTGCTGCAGCGCCGCCCGCGAACAAGGGCGCCTCCGACTCGCCCAGCTGACGAGTACCGGTCGCCCTCGACGCAGCCGCTCATCAGCGCCCGCGCCGGGGGCGCGGTGGTAAATACCTAGGTGCGGACGCCTGGTCGGGTAGTAATTGCGCTTTCCGCCGCTTCCGCGACCGGCTAAGTTGTCCTTGTCCGAGCCGTTCGATGCGGTTGGCACCGGAGGCGACAGGGCGGAAACGGTTCCGCCGAGCCCCGTCCACCCTGGACCTGAACAAGGAGAAGAAAATGAATCTCAAGACCGTTGCGAAAATCGCCCTCATCGGCGCGATGTTGGTCGGTGGCAGCGCGGCGCAGGCCGCAGACACCCAGGCAGACTGGACCGTCACCCTGAACGTCAAGCTCGCGCTGCTCGAGAAGCTGGGCACCGACAGTCTTCATATGGATGTCGACACCAACGCCGGCGACGTCACCCTCAAGGGGACCGTCGTCAAGCGCGAGACCCTCGAGCTGGCGCAGTCGGTCGCCAATTCGGTGGCGGGCGTGAAGAGCGTCAAGAACGACCTGCACGTGCAGGCAAACGTGGACAATCCGAGCTCCACCGCGGTTGCCGCCGGCGAGACCGAGGCCGAAGTCAAGGACTCGATGCTGGCGACCAAGGTCCGCCTCGCCCTGATCGGGAAGATGGGAATGGACGGCTTCAATATCACCACCGCAGCCGCCAACGGCGTCGTGACCCTCGAGTTCGACAAGGCGATCAACAACGCGCGGCGCACCGAAGCGGCCAAAGTCGTCAAGTCGGTGGACGGCGTCGTCAAGGTCATCTCCCTCGACCGCAAGTAAAGCTCGAGTCGGAGATTGCAGGACATAGAGCCCGCTCGGGGAGACTCGAGCGGGCTGGTTCGTTTTCAGGCCCGCGACGCGCTAGTGCGAGCGCCCGCGTCGCAGACGTCGCCGCGCCGACCAGAGACGCAGGCCGAGCACCGTCATGGTGACGAGCCAGATGCCGATGCCGGCCACGGCGATACGTCCCGGAAGGCCCGCCATCTCGCCAGTATGGAACGAGAAGAGCGAGTCCATCAGCCGCCGGCCCGCGGTTGAAGCGAGCGCGTCGAATTCGGCGACCACTCGGCCATCGACCGCGCTGACGTAGACGCGCGTCTTGCCATAGGCGCGCCGGAGCTCGTCCGCCTGTCTGAGCCGGACCGACCACAAGCTGGAAGCCGTCGAGGGGAAGCCGATGCCGGAAAGCGCCGCTCCCGGAAACCGGGCGAGGGCGATCTGCACCGCTTCGGCCATGCCGATGACCGGAGCACTACCGGCCGGCGTCGCGAACGCCGGCGGGTCGACCGGCGAGGCAGCGACCAGACGCTCCGTGGTGGTTTCGAAGGCGAGGAGCACGCCGGCCGCCACCAGGCAGGCTGCGGGCAACATCGCCCAGAGGCCCAACGCGCGGTGCCAGGCGTAGAGCCGCGCCGGGCCGGCCTGCGCCCCTGCAGGACGCAGCGCACGGCCCCACTGACCGGGCCGCGGCCAGGCGAGGACTGCCCCAAACGCGAGGTTGCCGAGCAGCAGCAGCCCGCTCGCACCGACGATCCACTTTCCGGCATCGCCGGCGAGCAGCGTCTGATGCAGCAGGACCACGGAGTCCACGAGCCCGCCGGCGGCGATCCGCTCGCCATCGGACCGGGTGCGCAGAACCGTGCCGGCGCCGTCGACCCGAACGACCCGCCCGCGGTCGGGAGGTGTCGCCTCGAGGAAGATGTCGAACCGGTTCGGCACGCCCGCCGTCGACCAGATCGAGTCGACGTGCCGGCCCGACCCCGGCGCCGCAAGCTCGGCGGCGCGGTGCTCGATTGCCGCGAGATCGAGCGGGCGGGAGGCTCCCGCCACCATCGCGTCGTCGATCTCCCAGTGGAAGACGGCGAAGGTGCCTGTCGCCGTCTGCAGCAGCCAGAAGAGCGCGGCCAGCAGGCTCGCCCAGCGATGGGCGAGCACGATACCGGGACGCAGCTTCACGCTTTGGCGGTCAGCGCTCCGCGCAGCCACTGCGCGGATTCGCCGAGCGCGCGATCGGCCAGCGGCGCGATCGAGACCGCCTCGAGGAACGAATGCGACGCACCGCGATAAGTAGCGAGCCGGGTGCTGACGCCGGCCGCGACCAGGCGCTGGCAGAGCGCGCTGCTCTGCTCGGCGAGCAGGTCCTCCTCGGCGGCGACGAGCAGCACCGGCGGCAAGCCGCGGAGATCGGCGAGAACCGGGCAGGCGAGCGGGTCGAGGGCGTCACCTTCGTCGCGCAGGTAGTTGCGCCAGAAACCTTCCATCTCTTCGGCGGTGAGCATATTGCCGGGGCCACCGAGGCCGAGGGCGGCCTCGGGCGAGGAGGTGCGCGCGAAGACACCATAGTTGAGCAGCAGCGCGCGTACTGCCCGCGGCGCGCCGCCGTCGCGCAGGTCGAGGGCGGCGGCGATCGCGAGGTTGGCGCCGGCGGAGTCGCCGCCGATCGCCAGCCGCTCCGGGTCGATCGCCAGCTCGGGATCGGCCGCAGCGCCGGCGCCGGCGAGGAACCTCACTGCGGCCGACACCTGCAGGAGCGCCGCGGGGTACTTCGCCTCCGGGGCGAGTGCGTAGTCGACGCCGACGACGGTTACTCCGGCGCGCGCCGCGTACTCGCGCATCAGGCGGTCGTGGGTGTCGAGGCTGAAGAGCGTCCAGCCACCGCCATGCAGGTAGATCAGCGCCGGCTGGCGAACGCCGCCCAGCGGGTCGTAGAAGCGCACGCGGACCGTACCGTCGCCGACCGGCACCTCACGCTCGAAGACCCGCGCCATCCGCGGCCCGCCGCGGGTCCACGGAGCCCGCACCTGCTCGGCGATCCGCCGGGCTTCGGCGGGCGTGGCTCCGGCGAGCTCCGGATAACGCGCCCAACCCGCGGACATCTCGGCGACGAAGCGCCGAATGTCCGGATCGAGGTCCGCGCCCCGCGGACGCGGACCGGTACCGGCACCCGGGGGGCTCATCCGGCGCTCAGAAGTGGAATCGCACGGTGGCGATCGCCTCGCGGCCGATGCCGTAGTTGCAATAGTTCACCGACTGGCAGACCCCGACATAGGTCTTGTCGGTGAGGTTCGTGGCGCTCACCAGGAACTCCATGTTCCGCCAGAGGTAGCGCACGGAGGCGTCGAACAGAGTGTACGACCCTACCTCGATGGTGTTGGCGCCGTCGCCGGCGCGCGAGCCGACGTAGCGAACGCCGGCGCCAAGCCCCAGGCCGGTGGCGCCACCCTGGGTGAACATGTACTCGCCGCCGGCCGAGAACAGCTGGTCCGGCGCGAGCGGCGGCCGCTTGCCCAGGGTCGCCGGATCGGTCGTCGCGGTGACCTCCTGGTCGAGGTAGGAGTAGGAGGCATAGTAGTTGAAGCTCGTCGCCAGGCTGCCGATCGCCTCGAGCTCGATGCCCTGCGACCGGATCTCGCCCTGCTGAACACTGCTGAACGGGTTGACCGGATCGGGGACGCTGACGTTGGTCTGGGTGATCTGGAAGACAGACGCGGTCAGGAAGCTGTTCGAGCCCTTGGGCTGGAATTTCAGGCCGCCTTCGATCTGCTCGCCCTCGGTCGGATCGAACGGCCGGTTGTAGAAGTCGACGCCGGCGACTGGCAGGAACGAGGTCGAATAACTGACGTACGGCGCCAGACCACTATCGGAGAGATAGGTCAGCGCGACCCGGCCCGTCAGGGCATTGTCGCTCTGGTCGACCTGCGAGTGTGAGAGCTGATTCTCGGTGGAGATGTCGGTCGAATCCTCACGCAAAGCGACCGTCGCGATCCAGCGCTCGGCAAACTTCATCTGATCCTGGGCATAAAGGCCGAGTTGGTCGATCGGCTGGTTGACGTTGCCGTAGATGAAGAGATCCGGAACGGCCGAGCCGTAGACCGGATGGAAGACATCGAGCGGTGCGGCGAAGGAGAAACCGCTGACGATCTTCGACTCGGAGGTCGAGTAGTCGACGCCGAACAGCAGCGAATGCTCCACGCTGCCAGTGTCGAAACGGGCATAAGCGTTGGTGTCCATGGTGAAGATCTTGAGGTCGAAGGTGTTGCCGAAGCCGAAGCGGTTGAGCGACCGCAGGTCGTTCTGCAGCCCGCCACCGAAGACGGTCTTGCCGTCGAACTCGATGCTCGAGTAGCGCAGCGTGTTGCGCAGCGCCCACTTGTCGTTGATCCGGTACTCGAAGAGGCTGCCAGCCGACCATTGGTCGCGATCGAAGTAGTCGTAGTTGGGCTCGCCGACGAAGAGGCTGCGGTCGATGTCGCCGTGCGGGTTCGCAGTGAGCGTGCCCTGCGAAGGCAGGAACTGGCTCCAGCCGGTCTTGTCGTGCTGGAAGTCGCCGAGAAGGGTCCAGGTCGTCTTGTCGGACGGCGTCCAGGTGAGGGCCGGGGCGACGAACCAGCGGTCGTCGGGAACGTAGTCGACCTGCGTGTCGCTCTGCCGGACGAGACCGGTGAGCCGGTACTTGAGCTTGCCGTCGTCGCCGATCGGCCCGCCGAAGTCGGCCTGCGCCTGCATGCGGTCGTAGCTGCCGTAGTTGACCACGACCTCGCGCAGCTGCTGCGAGGGCGGGCGCTTGGTCACCAGGTTGACCAGGCCGCCAGGCTGATTCTGCCCGTAGAGCACCGAGCTCGGCCCCTTGACGACATCGATCTCCTGCAGCATGTACGGGTCGATCTGGCCGGAGACCTGACCGCTCTGCCAGCGCGAGTTGTCGCGATAGAGGCCGTAGGTCGACTGGTCGAAGCCGCGGATGTTGATCCAGTCGAATCGCGTTTCCGTGCCGAAAGTGTTGACGTCGACGCTGGCCGTATAGCTGATCGCCGAGGCGACCGACTGGACGTTGCGCGCCGTCATCTGGTCGAGCGTGATGACCGACACCGACTGCGGAATCTCGATCAGCGGCGCGTCGGACTTGGTGGCGGAGGTCGAGGACGAAGCGACGAAACCGCCCGGCTCCGAGACCGTGATGATGCTGCCGAAGGTGCCGATCTCGAGCGTGAGGTCGAGCTGCGCCGCCGCCGCGGCACCCAACTGCACCGGCGCCGCGGTGGGCTCGAAGCCCGGGGCTGCGGCCTCGAGGATGTAGCCGCCGGCGGGCGCCGAAATGCTGTAGGTACCGTCGCCAATGGTGCGTACGTCCTGGCGGAAGCTGCCACAGCGCAGCGTCAGGCTCGCGCCGACGAGCGGCGCTCCGGAAGGATCGAGAATCTTGCCGGAGACCTGGGCGCGCGGCGCCGATGCGTCGTAGACGCAGGCGTCCGGGGCCGGCGAGCCCTGGGCGCTCGCTATCGTGGTGGTTGCAACGATCAGGGTGAGAGCTGCAGCGAGTCTCATCTCGAGCTCCTTCTTGCCGCGGAGGGCGTGGGTACGGTCTGATGCAGGGCATGCTTGCACCGCCGCGTGGTATCCAGCAAGTACCAGATTCTTTCGCTTGACTGGAACCAGAACCGTTGCACCGGGCACCGGTACTGGATCCATATACAAGCGTATTTCTGGTCCTTTACGCGGTCCACCTCCGGCCCCAGAATCGCCTCCCATGTTCATCCGATCGTGCTGGCAGCCACGGTCGCTCGACACCGCCTACCGGCTCGTCGACGACTATCCCTGGGCCCTGCTCGTCAACAGCGGCGAAGAGGGGCCGTTCGCCACCAATCTGCCGTTGCTGCTCGACCGGTCGCGCGGCAGGCACGGCGTACTGCTCGGGCACCTCGCCCGCGCCAACGACCACGCCCGGGCGCTGTTCGCGACGCCGACGCCGACCCTGGCGATCTTCCACGGGCCGCAGAGCTACGTCACGGCCTCCTGGTACCCGGAACGGCAGATGCCGAGCACCTTTTACTACTCCGCAGTTCACTGTTACGGTCGCGTCCGCGAGCAGACGACGGCGGAGCTCGAGCGGACGCTCGGGATCCTCAACGACAGGATGGAGACGCCGATTCCGGACGGGTGGCGCATGGACGAGATTCCGCACTCCGAGATCACCCGGCGGCTGCCGCACATCGTCGGCTTCGAGCTCGAGATCGAGCGCTTCGAGGCGAAGTTCAAGCTCGGCCAGGACGAACCGCTGCGCGACGCCCTGGCGGTCGCCGACCACCTGGCCTCGTCGCTCGACCCGGAGCACCTCACCCTCGCCGCGGCGATCCGGCACGAGAATGCCGGCCGGCCTGCGAGCACCGGCGAATGAGGGACGGGCAAGGAGCCGCCGCGGCGGCCGCGCCGACCGGGCCAGCGCGCGGGACGCAGCTGGTCCGGGCGCTCGGACTCTGGGACTCTGTCTCGCTGATCACCGGCATCATGGTCGGCTCCGGCATCTTCCTGATGGCCGGGAGCATCGCGCGGGAGCTCCACTCGCTCGCCGCGGTCGCCGCCGTCTGGGCCTTCGGCGGGCTGCTGAGCGTCTGCGGGGCGGTGGCGCTCGCCGAGCTCGGCGCCGCGCTGCCGGAGGCCGGCGGACTCTATGTCTACCTCGCTCGCGCCTTCGGCCCGCGGACCGGCTTCGTCTATGGCTGGAGCGCGATGGCGCTCATCCACTCCGGATCTCTCGCCGCCCTGGCGGCGGCGATCGGCCTCTACGCCGGACCGATCTTCGACCTCTCCGTCGCCCAGCAGAAGCTGCTGCAACTCGGCTGCATCGCGCTCTTCGTCGCCGTCAACTCGGCCGGCGTCACGGTGGGCAAGTGGGTCCAGAACGCTCTGACGGCGCTCAAGGTCGCGGGAATCGCCTGGATGACGGTGATGCTCTACTCGCGCGGCAGCCTGGACCGCCTCTGGAGCCACTGGTCCCCGAGCTCCACCGCCGACGCCGGCGCAGCGATGAGCGGCATACCCTGGCTGGGTTTCGGCGTGGCCCTCGTCGCCGTGCTCTGGGCCTACGACGGCTGGCACTTCCTGTCGTTCGCCGCCGGCGAGGTCAAGCAGCCGGAGCGCACGATTCCGCGCAGCCTTCTCCTCGGCACGGTGCTGGTTTTCGTGGTCTACCTGGTCGTCAACGCGGCCTACTACGCGGTGCTCTCGCCGGAGGCGATACGCGGCAGCGACCGAGTGGCAGCCCTCGCCGTGCAGGAGGCGCTCGGCCCGGGAGCCGCGGTGTCGATCTCGCTGCTCATCGTGGTCTCGATCCTGGGGACGATGAACGGGATTACTCTGGGCGCGGCGCGGGTGACATATGCGATGGCGGCCGACGGACTGTTCTTCCGCGCCTTCGCCCGTATCCACCCGCGCACCCACGCGCCGGTCGTGGCGACCGTCGCCCAGGGGATCTTCGCCGCCCTCTTCACGTTGGTGGGAACTTTCCAGCAGCTCTTCACCTCCTTCGTCTTCACCTCCTGGATCTTCTACGGCCTCGCGGTGGCCGCGGTCCTCGTGCTGCGCCGCCGCGAACCGGATCTCCCGCGGCCCTATCGCTGTCCGTGGTACCCGGTCACGCCGGTCTTCTTCCTGCTGGCCACCGCAGGCATCATCGTCAGCACCTTCGTCGCCAGCTTCTGGCCGGCCCTCCTCGGCGTCGGCCTCATCTTCGCGGGCGTGCCGCTGTATTTCGCCTTCCAGGCGTTCGAGCGCCGGAGCGCGCCGGCGGCTCGAGAATAAAGATCGCTTATCATCGCGCCGGACTTACGGCATGCGCACCCTCGCTGACCTGTCGATCGATCGCTCGTCGCGCCTCACCTTGCAGGACCAGCTCGCCCGCCAGATTCGCGATCTCATCCAGAGCGGCGCCCTCGCTCCTGGCGAGTCCCTGCCTTCGACGCGCGACCTCGCCGCCGAGCTCGAGGTGTCGCGCAACACGGCAATCTACGCTTACGACCGGCTGGTGAGCGAAGGCTATCTCGACTCCGCCCCGCGCTCGGGCGTCTCGGTGAGCTCGACCATCGCCCTGACGCGGCACGCACGACGGTCCCCTTCACCGCTCGAGCCGGTCATCCCGGCGACCACGCAGGGGAGCCACCCGCCGCTCTCGCCGCCGCGCCCCTTCCGACCCTGTCAGCCCGACATCGGGCTCTTCCCCCTGTTGACCTGGAATCGCCTGCGGAGCCGGGTCCTGCGGCGGGAGGGAAGGAATATCCTGCACTACCAGGCAGACTGCATCGCCGGCCTGCCGGCCCTGCGCGAGAACGTCGCCACCTATTTGCGTGACCATCGTGGAGTGCGCTGCGACTGGCAGCAGGTGGTCATCACCTCCGGTTCGCAACAGGCGCTCTTCCTGCTCTCGCTGCTCCTGCTCGGCTCGCGCGACCAGGTCTACATGGAAGACCCAGGCTACGTCGAAGCGCGCCTCGCCTGCCTGAATGCCGGCGCGCGCGTCGCGCCCGGCGCCATCGACGAGCAGGGCCTGATTCCGCCGCCTGCGGCGAGCGGCCGGATGGCGATGATCTACACCACGCCGTCGCGCCAGTTTCCGACCGGCGTCTCGCTCTCGCTGCCGCGCCGGCTGGCGCTGATCGACTTCGCGGGACGCACGAAGTCCTGGGTGGTCGAGGACGACTACGACTCGGAGCTGCGCTATGGCGCGCGTCCGCTGCCCTCGCTGCAAAGCCTCGACAACAGCGGCCGCGTCATCTACGCCGGCACCTTCAGCAAGCTGCTCTTTCCGTCGCTGCGCCTGGGCTACGTCGTCGTGCCGGAGCCGCTGCTCGAGCGCTTCGTCGCGCTCAAACACCTGAACGACGACCACCTGCCTCTCCTCGACCAGGCGACGCTGGCGCTCTTCCTCGAGAGCGGCGCCTTCTACTCCCATATCCGTCGCTGCCGCCGCGAGTACGCCCTCCGACAGAAGCTCTTCCTCGACCTGTTTGCCCGGGCCGCGTTGCCGGTCACGCTTGGCAACGCCGACGGCGGCATGAACGTCGTCGCGTTCCTTCCCGAGGGCGCCGACGACGACGCCTGGTCGAGCCGGTTGGCGGAGGCCGGCTTCGACGTGCCGGCCCTGTCGCACTTCGCCATGGAGTCGACTGCGACAGCGACCGCGCCCGGGTTGGTCTTCGGTTTCACCGCCTTCCCCGCCGAGCTCCTGCGCTCGGCTTTCCAGCGCATGCTGCCGGTTCTCAGGCGAGCCGCCCAGGAGTCGCCGCGCCGCGCTTCGCAAGCGAAACGAAAGACGAGGAAACGATGAACAAGCAGGCGCTGTCGATAGCTGTGATCCTCGCCCTGCCTGCCGTTGCGCTCTCGCCGCCCGCGCTCGCGGCGGTCGTGGCAGCCGCCGGCGAAACGCCGGCGAAACCTCCGGCAGCCGACGCGGTCGCCGCCGTCGAGGCGATCGCGGAGCTGCCGTTCGATCACATCCTGCGCTACGACGATCTGACGGCGCTGCTGCACGCCTGGGCCGCGGCGCGGCCGGACCTGCTCGAGCTCGAGAGCCTCGGGAAGACTCCCGAAGGCCGGGATCTATGGTTTCTCACTCTGACCGCGCGCGCCACCGGCGCAGCCGCGGCGAAGCCGGCGATCGTCGTCGACGGCAACATGCACGCCACCGAATGGGGCGGAGGGGTCGCCGCTCTGCACTTCGTGCACCGACTCCTCGCCGGTTTCGGCAGCGACGAGCGCGTCACCACGCTGCTCGAGAGCCGCGCCGTCTATGTGCTGCCGCGCCTCACGCCCGACGGAGTCGAAGCGACCCTGGCGCAGGGAAGGTTCATCCGTTCGGTCGCCCGGCCCTACCCGCCAGGACCTCCGGATGATGGCATTCATGCGCGCGACATCGACGGCGACGGGCGCTCGGTCTTCATGCGTCTGCGCGACCCGAACGGACCGTGGAAGGAGTATCCCGCCGACCGTCGCCTGCTCGTTCCGCGCGCCCCCGACGAGACCAGCGGCGAGTTCTGGCGTGTCCTGCCGGAGGGCGACATCGCAGGCTACGACGGCGTGACCATCGCCGACCCGCCGGCCGCCGAGCCGCTCGACCTGGGCGCGAACTTCCCCGCCGACCTGCGGGACAGTCCGCGTGGGCGGAGCTCCGGGCCCTATCCGGTCTCCGAACCCGAGATTTCCGCCTATGTCGCGGCGATCGCCGCGCGGCCCAACATCGTCGCGCACGTTACCTGCCACACCTTCGGCGGCCTGGTGCTCACGCCGCCTGTGAACCTCGTCGAGCGCCTGCCGGACGCCGACCGCCGGACCTTCGACACTTTGGCCGGCAAGGCGGCCGAGCTCACCGGCTATCGCGCCATGTCGTACCTCGACCTGCGCAGCAAGGAGAACGAGAGCTATCTGCCGAGCGCCTTCGGCTGGCTCTACGACCAGCGCGGGATCCTCTCCTTCATTACCGAGTTCTGGGACCCGCTGCGCGCCGCCGGCATCTCTCTCGCGGGCACGACGGCCTCCGCCTGGCTGTGGGGCTTTCACCCGGTCGCCGACGAGGTCGCCCTGCTGCGCTGGAGCGATCGGGAGTTGGGCGGCGACGGCTTCGTGCCGTGGCGCAAGTTCCAGCATCCACAACTGGGAGAGGTCGAGATCGGCGGCTTCGACCTGGTGCGCTCCTGGTACAACATCCCGTTCGACCGCCTCGAGAAGGAGGTCGCGCCGCACAGCGAGTGGCTCATCTACCTCGGCCTCACCACACCGCGCCTGGCCATTCGCGCGCTCACCGCCGAGGCGCTCGGCGCCGACCTCTGGCGGGTGCGCCTGGTGGTCGAGAACCAGGGTTTCCTGCCGACCAACGGTGCGCAGAGGGCGATCGATCAGCAGGTCAGCCGGGGCGTCTTCGCCGAGCTCACGTTGCCGCCGGGGGCCCGCCTGGTCGAGGGCGAGTCCCGCCGGGCCCTGGGCGAGCTCCAGGGCCGCATCGGCCAGCGCTCGACAGCGACCTGGTGGGGATACTCCCCCGGTACGCCCGACCGCGCCTTCGTCGACTGGCTCGTCGCCGCTCCCGCCGGACAGACGATCTCGGTCGATGCGTTCCACGCCCGCGCCGGCCAGGAGCGGCGCGAGCTCGTCCTCGGCAGTAACGGCCGCTGAAGCGCCGAGCTGGACTGGACTTTCGACACCTGAGGAGAATCTTCGATGAGCAAAAGAAGCTTCGCACTCCTGACCTGCCTTGCCGGTGCACTGTTCGCGGCGGCAGCCGGCTTCACCGCCGAGCCCGCGCCGGAGCCGACCCGCGAACCGACCAGAATGCTGGTCGAGATCTACCGCATCGCCCCCGGCGAACATCAGGCGTTCCTCGAAGCGATCGCCTCGTACGACGAGGCGAACCGCATGGCGGGGCTGCCGCCGCGTCAGCTCTATGTCCACAGTGACGGCGCCAGTTGGGATTTCATGCTCATCCAGCCGGCGGAGATTCCGCCCGAGAAGTCCGCGGCACTGGGCGAAGCCTGGAAGAAGCTCGGACTGCCTTCGGGGGCCGATTTCTTCCTGAGCTTCCGCAAGTACGTCGCCGAACATACCGACACCTTCGTCCTGGGTCCGACGAGCGCCGCCGACTATCTGGCGACGCGCAAGAAGCCTTAGCCCGGCGCCAGGACAAGTCGATGCCCGGAGCGCCCATGACACCGTCGCCGACCAAGGCGGAACTGCGCGAGCGGCTGCGCGAACGGCTCGACGCGATCGACCCGGCGAGCGCCGCCCGCGCCGCCGACCGCGTCGCCGAGCGCTTGCTCACTCTGCCGGAGATCGCCCGCGCGCAGCACATCCTCACTTGCCTCTCATTCGGCGTGGAGCTCGACACCTGGCGCCTGGTGGAGCGCCTGCTCGCTGCGGGCAAGCAGCTCTACGTCCCGCGCGCCGATCCGCGCGACCGCCAGTTGCACGTCCACCCTTACCCCTGTCCGTTGCGCACCGTTTCGTTCGGCCTGCGGCAGCCGCCGCGCGGAGCCCCCGAGGTGGCGGCGGAGGCGATCTCGAAAACGATCGAGGTGGCGCTCGTGCTCGGCCTGGGCTTCGACCGCCGCGGCTTCCGTCTGGGCTATGGCAGCGGCTATTTCGACCGCTTCCTCGCCGGCCGCCCATTCCCGGCCATCGGCCTCGCCTTCGTCGAGCAGTTGGTGGACGAGCTGCCGGCCGAACCCCATGACATTGCGCTGGCGGTGGTCGTGACCGAGGCCGAGGTCCTGCGGCCGCCGCGCCGCTAGCCTGACCTCTGGCGGCCGGCTCGGCCGGCTATGACCGCCGTCATGCAGCCTGCGGACGGCGAGGCGACAGACTGCCCACGACGAAACCGTCGCACCCCGCCCCGCCCCGCCCCGCGGCGTGGTCTCGGCGAACGGACCGGGAGCTATTCTGAACAGCGTGTTGCCCATTCGGTGGATCCTTCGCGTCGCTTGCACAGCGCTTCTGGGCGCGGCGCTGATGCTGCCGGAGCTCGTCGAAGGCCTCGTCTCACGAGCCCCCGGGAGGGCCGGCTGCCGCTGTGCGAATCACGCCTGCTGCACCCTCGGGAGCGACTCCGTCTGTCCGCTGTCGCGCGGCGGAGTGGGGTGCGCACGGTCGCGCACTCCCCAAGGGCCGGGCCTGCGGGCCGGCTGTGACTGCTCCCAGGGGGAGGACGACTCCGCGCTCACGCGGCAGGAACCCGCCCTGCCTCCGGGCAATCTCCCGGCTCTCGAGACGCCGCAGCACAGCGCGCGCCAGCGCCCTGTTCGCACGATCGCCTTCGCCTTACCCGGCCTCACTCCGGACCCCCCGCCGCCGCGCGCCGTGCTGCCCCTCGCCTGACTGACGGTCGCGACGAACCTCCGCCGAGCGTGTCGGCGGGCCGTGGCGTGCCGTCTCCGCCCCGGGCCCGCCGAGCCGAGGGCGCAGCCTGCAGCCCTGACATAGCGAAAGAAAGGATGTACCGATGCGCCTCCATCCAACTGCGCGAGCTCTCTGTCTCGCTGGAGTCTTCTTCCCCGCCGTCGCTCAGGCGGAGCTGCGCACCCTCACCGGCCTCGTCGTCGATCTCGCCGGAGATCCCGTCCCGCGCGCCGTCGTCGAGCTCGCCTGCCCGCCAGAGGGTCCGGCCCGGACCCTGGTCGCCGACGAGCTCGGCCGCCTGCTCGCCCCCCTGCCGCAAGCCGGCGCGTGCCGCTTGACGGCCCATCCACCCGGAGGCGGCCCGCCGGAGGCCACACTCGACCTGCGAGCGGACGATTCAGGGTCGGTCACTCTCACCCTCGACCTCGACCTCTTCGCCGACCGGATCGAGGTGCGCGAGTCCGCCGGACGCGATGCGCTGGGCTCACGGGAGATCCGCGAGAGCTTCGCACGCGACGCCGGCGCGGCGCTGGCCCTGCTCCCCGGTTTCGAGAAGCTGAGCAAGGGAGGCATCGCCAACGACATCGTGCTGCGCGGACAGAAGGGCGAGAACCTCGCCGTACGCATCGACGGCCACGCGCTTCACGGCGCCTGCCCCAACCGGATGGATCCGCCGGCGTTCCACATCGACTTCGCCGAAATCGAGCGCATCGTCGTCCATCGCGGGCCGAACGACGCCTCCACCGGAGGGCTCGCGGGCAGTATCGACATCCTGTCGCGCAAGCCCGAACCAGGACTGCACACCGACCTGCTCGCGGCCGCTGGCGCCTTCGGCTACACGGCGCCGTCGGCGACGGTGACCTGGGCTGACGAGCGCTGGAGCCTGAAGGGCGGGCTCGCCTCCCGCCGCGGCGACGCCTACGAGGACGGCGACGGTCGCGCCTTCACCGAGCTTCTGCCGCTCACCGCCGCCGCGGGCTACCGGCTGGCGGCGCGCGACGATCGCGCGTTCGACATCGCCACCGGCTGGGCGGGCCTGGGATGGATCCCGCGCCACGGCGAGCGGCTGGAGATCGAGGCCACCCGACAGGAGGCCGACACCCAGCTCTATCCCTATCTCCAGATGGATGCGACGCGCGACGACGCCACCCGCGCGCGCGCCAGCTATCGCGCCGAAGGCGCCGGGGAACGTGTCGAATCGCTCGCCCTGAGTCTCGGCTGGTCGCGCGTCGTCCACGACATGGACGACCACCTGCGCGTCTCTTCGAGCGCCGCACCCCGAGCCTACTCGATGGTGACCGAGGCACTCTCCGAGGACTGGAGCGTGCGGGGAGAGATGGCGCTCGCCGGCGGTCTCCGGCTCGGCGTCGAGGGCCAGCGCCGGCAGTGGGAGAGCGAGACTCGGCTGGCCGGCATGGCCTACCGCGCGCAGGCGAGCCTGCCCGGCACGAGCCAGGATGGCACGGCGCTCTTCGCGGTGCTCGACCGACCGCTGGGTGAGCGCCTTTCCCTGACGACGGGAGCGCGGGTCGAGCGCGTCTCCGCCGCCGCCGATCCCGCGCTCGCCGATACCAGTCTCTATTTCGCCTACCACCGTACCCGCTCCACTTCGGCGGACGACACCCTGCTGTCGGCCAACGCCGGCCTGAACTGGAAGCCGCGTGATCCCTGGGAGATCACCGTGCAACTGGGCAGCGCCGAACGCGCTCCCGATCCACAGGAGCGCTACTTCAGCCTGCGCCGGATGGGTACCGATTGGGTCGGCAATCCGGACCTCGCGGCGCCGCGCCAATCGCAGCTCGACCTCGGCGCCAGCTATCGCGGCGAACGATTCACCCTCGAGGTCTCCGGCTGGGCGGCGCGCATCGATGATGCGGTCACCGTGGTTGACGGCACCCGTCTCGTGATGGTCCCCGGCATCATGAACCAACATGCCCGCACCTACGTCAATCACGACACGCGGATGTGGGGCGCCGAGGTCGCGGCGCTCGCCCCGCTCGGGCGCCACGTCGCTCTGTATGCGACGGTCGCCTGGGTGCGCGGCGCGCGCGATCTCGCGCGCGAAATCGGAATCATCGACCGTGATCTCCCCGAGCAGCCGCCCTTCTCGGGCCGGCTCTCGCTGCGCTGGGAGCCGGGGCGGTGGTACGCGGAGGTGGAAGGCGTGGCTGCCGCCGAGCAGCAGCGCGTCGACTCGGGGTTGCAGGAGACCCCGACCCCCGGCTGGGCGATCGCCAACCTGCGCGGCGGCATCGAGCTCGGACGCTTCTGGCTGATCGGTGGACTCGACAACCTCTTCGACCGGACCTACCGCGAGCATCTCTCCTATCAGCGCGACCCGTTCCGCGCCGGCGTCGCGGTCCCCGAGCCGGGCCGTTCGTTCTCGCTCACCCTGCGATACCGCACCTGAGCGCCGCCGGCGCAGCCGGAGGGCGCTCGTCGAGGGGCCCGGAGGTGCGGCCCGCCGGAACTGCCTCAGCGGGTGGTGCCGCAGCGCGGCCTGCCTGCTACCTTGTGAGTTGGGGGAGAGTGCAGTCGCGAACCAGGAGGACGACATGAACAGGATCATCAGCCTACGCACCGCGACGCTCGCCGGGCTCGCGGCGGGAGTGCTCGGACTGGCGCTGGCCGCCGGTGTGGCGCTCGCAGCCGACACGGCTCCGGTTTACTCGACGGCGGTCGGCAAGGCCACCTACGCCACTTACTGCGCCAGTTGCCATGGCATCGACCTGCGCGGCAAGGGCGAGATCGCGGCCACCTTGAGCTCCAAACCGACCGACCTGACGCGCCTGGAGGAGAAGAATAAAGGTGTCTTCCCGGTCGAGCGCCTTACCCAGGTCGTCGACGGGCGCGCTGAGGTCGCGGCGCACGGTACGCGCGAGATGCCGGTCTGGGGGGACCTCTTCGTCTGGCCCGAGGGCGACTCGCCCGAGCGCCGGGCGCAGGTGGAGCGCAAGATCGGCGAGCTCCTCGCCTATATCCGCCAGTCGCAGGCGCCGGCCGAGAAGAAGTGATCCGGCGGCGATCGGTTGAGCCGGCGCTTCAGTTCGCCGGCTCGCCGACTTCGTCGCTGGTCTCGACCGAGAACAGGCGCAGGTTGGAATAGGTCGCGAGTCCTTCGAGATCGGCCGGCCAGGCGCGTTGGGAAGCGCTCGCGGGCAACTCGTCGCCGATCGGGATCTTCTCGTACCACTCCCACATCCGCGTCGGCACGAGCACCTCGATCCGCGGATCCTCGCCGAACCAGACGTTCATCACCCGCCGCACCGGCGCGTAGTGCAACGCCCCCGCCACGTAGCGCAGCTCGATCCGCCGGATCGCCCCGGTCGCGGGCTCCACCCAGGCGCGGCCGCGCGCCGGCATGTCGAAGCCGCGCGCCGACGCGGCGAGCGTCGGGCTCGCGTCCTCGCGAAAGTCGAGGATCGTCGTCGCCTTCCCACCGACCTCCGCCTCGCCACCGCGCGAGAAATGGAGCCGCGGATGCATCGCCGGCACCAGATAGAGCAGCGGCAACGTCGGCAGGTTGGTGGTCCGCAGCAATCGCCCGAGGTTGAAGCGGGCGCTTTCGGTGGCGAGCCTGCCGAGCTCCAGGGCGCTCTCCTCGGTGCCGGAAAGGAAGAGCTTGCGGACCCGCTCCTTGCGATCCTGCACCGTCTTCCCCTCGACCTCGTAAACGTCGCGGTAGCCGACCTGCATGCCGCCCGCGATGCGCACGAGGAGCACTTCCGAGCGCAGCTGCCGGCGGGCGAGAACGCCCTTGGGCGGCCGGCGAGTCCGCGCTTCCTCCCAGGCGAGCAGCGGATCTTC
The DNA here is from genome assembly GCA_039932055.1 of Thermoanaerobaculia bacterium. Classification (GTDB taxonomy): domain Bacteria; phylum Acidobacteriota; class Thermoanaerobaculia; order Multivoradales; family JAGPDF01; genus JAGPDF01. The sequence goes on along the minus strand of JBDTQT010000001.1, from coordinate 21,295 downwards.
GCCCGGGTTGCGCGACTCGCGGCAGCAGGGCTGACGCAGGAGCTGGACGTAGTTCTCGTCCAGCACCGCCGCCTCCATCGCCGATTCGAAACGCTCGACATAGTCGCCGACGCGGGCGACCAGGGTCTCGAGCCGCTCGCGCCGGGCCGGACCCTCGCTGGTCGGCGCCGTCGGCGCGGTCTCCGCCCGCGGAGCGTCTGGCGCAATTGGCACGATTGGCGCGACCGGGGTCTGCGGAGCGACGCGAGCCCGGAGGCTCCCGGCTGCGCCGAGCGCCAGCGCGAGAACCGCCAGCGGGGCAAGCCTTCGGAGCGCGCCGGATCCAACAAGCGGTATAGGTCGCGACATCGGTCGGAGTCCCCTTCGAACCCGTGGCAGCGTACCATCGACCGGAGAGGCCGGCGGGAGCACCAAGTGCGAGTAGGATGCGCCTAGTGGAGGACTTTCCCATGCCAGCGAGACCGCGCCGAGCGTTCCGACTTGCCCTGTTGCTCACCGCTGTCGCCACGGCATCCGCGACGGCCGCCGCCCACGCTGTCGCCGTCGAGGCCCGGCTCGGCGCCGCGCCGGCAAGCGCGGCGGAGCTCAAGTCGATGGTCAGCCTCGAGGTCCGGGCGCTGCCCGCCGCGCTCAACCAGCCGGTGGCGAAAGGCGCCATGCTGGTCGAGATGGACCTCGCCAAGCTGCAGAAGGAGCTCGAGGGAGAGCAGAAGACGCTGGTAAGCGCCCAGGAAGAGAAGCGCCGGCTCGCCGTCCAGCGCGGCGCCACCAGCAGCTCGCCGGCGAGCAACAGCCGCGTCGACATGCGGAACGCGCAGGATGTCTCCGACGCCCAGATGGCGGAGTCCAACGCCGTCAGCGACATCGCCCGCCTGCAGAGCGAGCTCTCCACCGCCGACCTCCGCGCGCCGGCCGACGGCTACGTTCTGCGGCAGCTCTTCGCCGTGGGCGCCAAAGCCAAGAAGCGCAAGCCCCTCGCTGTCTTCGTCGAGGCGAACAAGACCGTCCTCGAAGCTTCGGTTCCGGTCGCGGAGGCCGGGCCGTTCACCGTCGGCGCCGCCGTGCGGGTCGTCGACGCCGGCAACGCCGCGCGTGGATTCCGCGGCAAGGTCCTGTCTGTCGAGCCGACGGGCGATAGCGTCGCGCTGCGGATCCAGCCCCTCGAGCTGCCGTTCCTCGCCCTCGACGCCGCGGCGTCCGTCAGCCTCTCCGCCGCGCCCTGACTCGGCCTCGGCGCGCCGCCGGGGCCCGGGGCATCGGGCCGTTCGCCGAACGGGAGGGCTTGGCCTCGCGTCGGGCAAGTGAGCTGCCCGCAGTCAGCTGAGAGGAGACGACGTGGGTTTCGGCTTCGAACTGCTGGTCATACTGAGCCTCACCCTGATCAACGGATTCTTCTCGGCCGCGGAGATCGGCATCCTCTCGGTACGGCGCACGCGCCTGCTCGAGCTCGCCAACGAAGGCAAGCGCGGCGCCTCTGCGGCTCTCCGGCTACGCAAGAACCCCGAACGCTTCCTGGCGACCGTGCAAGTCGGGATCACGGTTCTGGGTGCCTCCGCAGGCGCGTTCGGGGGCGCGACGCTCGAAGCACCGCTCGCCGCCGCTCTGTCCAGCCTGGGCGTCCGCCACCTCGCCGACGAGCTTGCCCTCGCCGTCGTCGTCGCCTTCGTCTCCGTCTTGTCGATCGTCCTCGGTGAGCTCGTACCGAAGTCGCTCGCGCTGCGCAGCAGCGAGCGAGTCAGCCTTCTGGTGGCCCGGCCGCTGCTGGGAATCTCCCGCGCGGCCCGACCGGTCGTCTGGTTCCTGACGACGCTTTCGAACCTTCTGCTGCGCCCCTTCCGGGATCGGACGACGTTCACCGAGTCGCGGCTCTCTCCCGACGAGCTGCAGCATCTGGTCGAAGAGGCCTCCACCGCGGGATCACTCCTTCCCGCTGCCGGCAACATCGCTTCGCGCGCGATCGACCTCGGCGGGCTGCCGATTTCCTCGCTGCTCATTCCGCGGCCTCAGGTGGCCTACCTCCGTCGCGACGCGACGCGGGAGGAGATCTGGGCGCTCCTCAAGTCCAGACCGCACTCACGCTACCCGGTCGTCGCGCACGATCTCGACGCTGTCGAAGGCTACGTGACCGAGCGCGAACTCGTCCGGCAGCTCGTCGAGGAGAAGAGCGTCGACCTCGCCTCCGTCCTGCGGCAGGTCCCGATGGTCGCCGCACGCACCGGCGCCGTCGCGGTGCTGCGCGATCTCCAGGAGAGACGCTTGCAGCTGGCCGTCGTCATCGACCAGCACGGCATGACTGCCGGCATCGTGACCATCGACGACATTGCCGAGGAGCTTCTCGGAGAGATCCTGAGCGAGAACGAGAAGCCGGAGGAGGCGATGCTCAGGGATGCCGACGGATTCGCGCTGGTGCGCGCCGACACGCCCGTCCAGGAGGTCAACCGGAAGCTGGGCACGGAGCTTTCGGTCTCGTCCGACTATTCGACTCTGTCGGGGCTCCTGATGCACGAATCCGGGAAGATCCTGCGGGCGGGTGAAGAGCTGCTCGTCGACGGCGTGCGCTTCGAGGTCATCGAAGCCACGCCGCGGCAGGTGAAGGTCGTGCGCGTCCATCTGCCTTCCGGCAGCCCCCGCAAGGCCGACGCGAGCTGACACGCGCGCGAGCTCGTGCGCCCGCTTCGCGGCGCATAAGATGGGCGGGCGATGCCGAAGCAGTACAGCCAGGGAGGACGAGCCGCACCGGCGACCGCCGGGGCATCCGCCAATCCCGGGCGCCCGGTCGACCGTCGGGCGCCGCGGTCGCTCCGCCAGCGTTTCTCGGCGCTCGGGAACCTCCGGCCGTTTCTCCGCCTGATCTGGGAGATTCATCCCGGGTTCGCCCTGGCGACGCTGCTCCTGCGCCTCTTGCGCGCGCTGCTGCCGGTGGCGACGCTCTTCGTCGGCAAGCTGATCATCGACGAGGTTCTCCGACTCACCCAACTCCCGGGAGCGCCGGCGGACCTCCAGGGTTGGCTGGCGAGCGGGAATCTCCAGCCGCTCCTCGTCTTCCTCGGCCTCGAGCTCGCCCTCGCGGTGCTCTCGGATGTCGTCGGCCGCGTGGTTTCGCTTCTCGAGTCGCTGCTCGGCGAGCGCTTCGCGAATACCGCGAGCGTTCGCCTCATGGAACACGCCGCCACCCTCGACCTCGAGGATTTCGAGGACAGCGAGGTGCAGGACCAACTCGATCGCGCACGACGCCGGGCCTCGGGACGCAGCGGCCTGCTGTCGCAGCTCTTCGGTCAGGCGCAGGACATGGTCAGCATCCTCGCGTTCGCCGCGGGACTCACGATCTATGCCCCCTGGCTCATCTTGCTGCTGGCCCTGGCGGTCATTCCGGCCTTCCTCGGCGAGAGCCACTTCAATGTGCAGAGCTACGAGCTCGCCTGGAGGCGGACGCCGGCGCAGCGCGAGCTCGACTACGTGCGCGCCACCGGCGCCAGCGTCGAGACGGCGAAAGAGGTCAAGATCTTCGGCCTCAACTCCTTCCTCATCGGGCGCTACCGCGAGCTCGCGGAGGAGTTCTACCGCGCCAACCGGGAGCTCGCGGTGCGCCGCGCCGGCTGGGGCGGACTGCTGACCACCGTCGGCACCATCGGCTACTACGGCGCCTACGCCTATCTCGCCTGGCGCACGCTCTCCGGCGCGTTCACGATCGGCGACCTGACTTTTCTCTCCGCCTCGTTCCGGCGGTTGCGCAACCTGCTCGAAGGGCTTCTCATCGGCTTCTCGCAGGTAGCCGGCCAGGCGCTCTATCTCGACGACCTCTTCTCGTTCTTCGATCTGCGCCCGGAGATCGTCTCGCCCGCCGAGCCGCTGCCGTTCCCCGAGCCGATTCGCGCCGGCTTCGTCTTCGAAGACGTCGGCTTCCGCTACCCCGGCGCCGAGCGCTGGGCGGTGCGCCATCTCTCCTTCGAGTTGCACGCCGGCGAGGTGCTGGCGCTGGTCGGTGAGAACGGCGCCGGCAAGACCACCCTGGTCAAGCTCCTGGCGCGACTCTACGAACCGGACGAGGGCCGGATCCTGCTCGACGGCCGCGACCTGCGCGACTACGACCTCGGCGCGCTGCGCGGCCATATCGGCGTCATCTTCCAGGACTTCGTGCGCTATCACCTGACCGCCGGCGAGAACATCGCCGTCGGCCGGATCGAGGCGCGCGAGGACCGCGAGCGCATCCGCGCAGCGGCGCGGCGCAGCCTCGCCGACGAGGTCATCGCGCGTCTGCCGGCGGGATACGATCAGCTCATCGGACGGCGCTTCAAGACCGGCGTCGAGCTCTCCGGCGGTGAATGGCAGAAGATCGCCATCGCGCGTGCCTACATGCGCGAAGCCGATGTCCTCATCCTCGACGAGCCGACGGCCGCGCTCGACGCGCGCAGCGAGTTCGAGGTCTTTCAGCGCTTCGCCGAGCTCTCGCACGGCAAGACCGCGGTACTCATCTCGCACCGCTTCTCGACCGTCCGTCGCGCCGACCGGATCCTGGTCCTCGCCGACGGCCAGATCGAGGCCGCTGGCACCCACGCCGAGCTGATCGAAGCCGGCGGGCGCTACGCCGAGCTCTTCGACCTCCAGGCCGCCGGATTCCGCTGAGCGGAGCGGGCGCGTACCCGTTGGTGGCAAGATCCTCCCCTTCGGCGGCCGGCGATCGCTCTGCCGGCGTTCCGGGGCGAGAGGAGCAGGAGACCAGAATGGATTCTCGACCGGCGCGGGCCTTTCGCGTCATCGGTATGGACTGCGCGGAAGAGATCGCGGCGCTGCGGCGTGAAGTGGGACCGGTCGTCGGCGGCGAAGCCCTGCTTGGCTTCGATCTGCTGCGCGGGCGGATGACTGTCGCCGTCGATCCGCGCGCTGTTGCCGATGCAGCCATCGTCGCCAGCGCCGCCCGAGCGGGGCTCGTGGCGGAGCCCTGGCAGATCGAGGGGGGCGACCGCGCGAGCGCTCGTCTGCGGGATCGGCGCCTTCTCTCCACCGTCGTCGCCGGCACCGCTACCGCCGCCGGCTTCCTTCTGCACATCCTGATCGCCGGCAGTCTCGGCGCGGCGCTCGGCCGCGAGGGTGCGGCCGGCGCAGCGGGTGTACCTCTCGCCGCCCGGGTCGTCTACTCGGTCGCGGTGCTCGCCGGTCTGCTCACGGTGGCGCCGAAGGCCTGGCTCGCGCTGCGCCGGCTGCGACCGGACATGAACCTGCTCATGACCATCGCCGTCGCCGGAGCGATCTTCCTCGGCGACTGGTTCGAAGCCGCCACGGTCGCCTTTCTGTTCGCGCTCTCTCTCGCCCTCGAGGCGTGGAGCATCGGGCGGGCTCGACGGGCCATCGCCAAGCTTCTCGACCTCGTTCCGCCGAGCGCGCGCCTGGTGACGTCGTCAGGGGAGCGCCTGGTGCATCCGTCCGAGGTGCCGGTCGGCGGCCGCATCGCCGTACGCCCCGGTGAGCGCCTGGCGCTCGACGGCCGGGTTGTCGCCGGGCGTTCGACGCTCGACCAGGCGCCGATCACCGGCGAGAGCCGGCCGGTCGACAAGGAGCCGGGAGACGAGGTCTTCGCCGGCTCGATCAACGGTCCGGGAGCGCTCGAGATCCAGACGACTGCGCTCGCCGAAGCGACGATGCTGGCGAGGATCCTGCGCCTCGTCGAAGAGGCTCAGGCGCGGCGCTCGCCCTCCGAGCGCTGGGTCGATCGCTTCGCGGCGATCTACACCCCGATCGTCTTCGCCGCCGCGCTCGCCATCGGCCTGCTGCCGCCGCTCTTCGCCGGCGCGAGCTGGCCCGAGTGGGCCTACCGCGCTCTCGTCCTGCTCGTCATCGGCTGCCCTTGCGCCCTGGTCATCTCGACCCCGGTGGCGATCGTCGCCGGCCTGGCGACGGCGGCGCGCCACGGCGTACTGATCAAGGGGGGCGCCTTCCTCGAGATCCCCGCGACGCTGCGCGCCTTCGCCTTCGACAAGACCGGGACGCTGACCCACGGCCAGCCGCGGGTGCTCGCGGTGGTGCCGCTCTCCGGGCATGACGAGCGCGAGCTGCTGGAGCGGCTCGCCGCGATCGAGGCGAGGAGCGAGCATGCTCTCGCCGCGGCGCTGCGCGAATACACCGCGGCACGCGGCATCGTCGTGGCACCCGCCGAGGAGTTCCGCATCTTCCCGGGCAAGGGGGCCGCCGGCACGGTAGACGGACGTCCGTTCTGGGTCGGCTCGCACCGCTACCTCGAAGAACGGGGGCAGGAGACTCCTGAGGTACACGCACACCTCGAGGCGATGTCGCAGGCCGGCCAGACCGCCGTCGTGGTCGGCAACGACAGCCATGTCTGCGGCCTCGTCGCGGTCGCCGATGGCGTGCGCGCGAACGCCCGCGAAACCGTCGCCGAGCTCCGCCGGCTGGGGATCGCGGCGACCGTCATGCTGACCGGCGACAACCGCGGCACGGCCGAGGCGATCGCCCGCGAGACCGGCCTCTCCGAGGTGCGCGCCGAGCTTCTGCCGGACGAGAAGGTCCTGGCGATCGAGCAACTGGTCGAGCGCTACGGCCGGGTGGCGATGGTCGGCGACGGCATCAACGACGCTCCCGCCCTCGCCTCCGCCACGCTCGGCATCGCCATGGGCGGCGCCGGGTCCGACGCCGCCGTCGAGACTGCCGACGTAGCGCTGCTCGCCGACGATCTTTCGCGACTTCCCTGGCTCGTCGGCCATTCGCGCCGCACGCTGGCGGTGATTCGCCAGAACATCGCCTTCGCGCTCGCGGTCAAGGCGCTCTTCGTCGCCCTCACCTTTCTCGGCACGGCCTCGCTCTGGGCAGCGATCGCCGCCGACATGGGCGCTTCACTCCTCGTCGTCGCCAACGCTCTCCGGCTGCTGCGCGGCTGAGCCGCGCCGGCGCCACGAGTTTCAGGGCGGCGACCGCACCGGCAAAGTGCTTTCTACCTATCGCCCAGCCCGCCGTCCGGGTAGAAACTGCTCTTCCCGCCCGGCGGGCGAGCGGCTAAATTGAGGAGGCATTCGGAGGGGACGGCAGCCCGTGGCACCGTTCTTCGATGCGGCACCTGCAACCCGCTTCCGGAAGGAGAACTTCTCATGCTCTGGACCATTTTCGTCATCCTCCTCATCCTCTGGCTGCTCGGCATCGTGACGTCCTACACGATGGGCGGATTCATCCACATCCTGCTCGTCGTCGCCGTGGTCATCCTGATCTTCCGCCTGATCTCGGGACGGCGGCTCTGATGAGCCCAGTCAAGGTCGTCGCCATCCTGCTGCTGGTCGGCGGGATCGTCGGGCTGGTCTACGGCGGGTTCACCTACACCAAGACGACCCACGACGCGAAGATCGGTCCGCTCGAGTTCTCGGTCAAGGACAAGGAGCACGTCAACGTTCCCGTCTGGGCCGGGGTTGCCGCGATCGTCGCCGGGGGCGTCCTGCTCGTTGCCCGTCGCGGGGCGTGAGATCGACACTCTGAGGCGATGGCGCCCCCGGCCTGGCGATCGGGCGCGCCTCGCCGTGCGGACAAACCACCAGCGGGAGGATGGACGCCTTTGACAGTAGCGGTTAATCGGCAGGTTGTCCTCGCGGCCCGACCGTTCGGACTGCCGAAAGTCTCGGACTTCCAGCTCGGCTATACCTCCCTGCCTTCGCCCGCCGCGGGAGAGGTGCTCGTGCGCCTGGTCTACCTGTCGCTCGATCCGTACATGCGCGGACTGATGAACGAGTCCGACTCGGCCGGACGGCCGATCGCCCTTGGCGAGGTCATGACCGGCGGCGCTGTGGGCTTCGTCCTCGAGTCCGCTGACCCCGCCTTCTGCGTCGGAGATACGGTCGAGGGCATGCTGGGGTGGCAGGAGTATGCCGTGGCCCGGGCCAGCAAACTGCGCAAGGTTGACCTCGGAGTCGCCAGGATGTCGATGGCTCTGGGCGTACTCGGTATGCCCGGACTCGCTGCCTACTTCGGACTGCTCGACATCTGCCATCCCCAGGCCGGCGAAACGGTCGTGGTCTCGGGGGCCGCCGGCGCCGTCGGAATGGTCGCCGGACAGGTCGCGAAGCTGCGGGGCTGCCGCGTGGTGGGCCTCGCTGGATCCGGCGCGAAAGCCGCCTGGCTGGTCGACGAGCTCGGCTTCGACGCCGCGTGGAACTACAAGTTCGGCAACGATATCGACGGCAAGCTCCGGGCGTGCTGCCCGGCAGGCGTCGACGTCTACTTCGACAACGTCGGCGGCGAGATCACCGACGCCGTCGTGCGCCATCTCAACCCGGGCGCTCGCATCAGTCTGTGCGGACAGATCTCGCAATATAACCTGGAAGTTCCTGAGAGCGGACCGCGCTGGCTCGGAGAGCTGACCGCGAAGGAAGCCAAGGCGCAGGGCTTCCTGGTCTCCGGATATATCGATCGTTACCCCGAGGGCTGCCATCAACTGACGCAGTGGCTGGATTCAGGAAAGCTCAAGTACCGCGAGGACGTCGCCCAGGGGATCGAAGCGGCGCCGCAAGCCTTCATCGGCATGCTCCAGGGAAGGAACGAAGGAAAGCAACTCGTACAACTGACGGATCTCTAGCCCGGTGGGCGCCGGGAGCGCAGGCTCCTGCCGGCTCGCCGCCCCGACCGAAAGGACAACGCAGATGATCAAGAACATCGAACGTACGCAGGCCGGAGTAGACACCCTGATCGACCGCACCCGCGACACCATGGTCGCAGCCTCCGATCGCGCCGAGAGAGGGATCGAATCGGCGGCCGGGCAGGTAGTGGAAAAGGCTCACGCCGCCGGCGAGAAAGTGCGCGAAGGGGTGGAATCGGCGTCGCTCGGCGCACACCAGCGCGTCGCGGGCGCCGCGCAAGCGGTCGATCGCGGTTACACCCAGGCAAAGAGCGATCTGTCGCACGCGGCGGCGAAGGCCACCGACTACGTCACCGCCAACCCGGGAAAGGCGCTTCTACTCGTGGCCTCGGCGGGCTTTCTGCTCGGCCTGCTGGTCAGGGGCCGCCGGCCGTCGGCCTAGCCGACCAGTAGCGCGGGAGCGCGCGAGCTCGTCCGGCCTCATCGGCGCAGTAGCGACGGCACCAATGAGGCTGCCGAGCTGTCGCTGCCTCAGCGTCCGCGGCGCCAGTAGAAACCGCCACCACCGAAGACCAGGACCAGGACGATAATCAGGATGATCAGATTCGTGTTGCTCATGGTTTGTGCCCTCTTTCTGGAGTACCTCCAAGTCTGCCCTCCGGCGCCCGATTCGTGAAGCGCACTTTCTACCTAAGGCAGGCTTTCCCAGCTGGGTAGAAAGTGCGCTTCACGCCGTTGGGCAGGCGCCATACCTTGAGAGAGCGTTCGGAAGGGGCCGATCTCTTTGACCAGTGCAGACCAGAAGGCCGAGAGGCCGCCGGCGGATCTCTCCGGACATTCGCCCCGCGACAGCGCCTATGGGCTGCGGCTGCTCTTCGTCCTGGCCCTCTTCACCGCCTTCGCCATCGTCGCCGGCCAGTGGATCCGGCAGAGTGAAACGCGGAGCCGACTCGCATTCGGTGCCGCACGCAGCGAGAACCATGCTCTCAAGGTACGCCAGGAGGCTCTGCGCGCCGAGCTCTTCGAGGTCGCTCGCCGGCTGGCGGCTCTGGAGTTCGGCGAGAGGCGCCTCCCAGGGCACCTGCCGCGACAGGCGTGGACGGACCGCGGCAGAGAGAGCACTTGAAACGCAGCGAAGAAGCCCCCCATGCGCCGGGGCAGGGGCCGGCGCGAGAGCCCATCTTCCGCGGCGAGCTCCTCAGTCTCGCCGGCCTCGAGGAACGCGCCAAGACGCTGGCCGCCGGATTCTCGCTCGCTCCGGCCGCGCGCACCGGCGGGCACGACGTCCTTCCCCGGCTCGACTCGAACATCCGCGTTCTCGACGCGGCGTACCACGGCCTCGCCGACGACGTCCACCGGGGCGTCGCCGTCGCACCGGCTGCCGACTGGCTGCTCGACAACTTCCACCTCGTCGAGGCGCAGGCGCGCGCCGTGCGACGGGACCTTCCCGTCCGCTACTACCGCACGCTGCCGAAGCTCGCCGCGCGCGAGTTCAAGGGCCGGGCCCGCATCCACGCCCTGGCGCTCGAGCTGATCCGCTACAGCGACGGACGCCTCGACGCCGAACGCCTCAGTCGTTTCGTCCTCGGTTTCCAGACAGTGGCGCCGCTGTCGATCGGCGAGCTCTGGGCCCTGCCCAGCATGCTCAAGCTCGCACTGCTCGAGAATCTGCGGATCCTGACCGACGGCATCCTCGCCGGCAGGACGGCGCGGGTGGCGGCCGATCGAGCCTTGTTGCGTCTGGAGAAAGGGCAAGCTCCCGGAGCGCTTCCCGCGCCGCTGCCGAGCGCCTTCGTGGCGCAGCTGCGGCAGCGGATGCGCGAGTTCGACCCGCGCCTCTCGGCTCTCGCGGCCGCGGTCGATGCAGCGCTCGCCGCGAGCGGGTCGACTCCCGAGGATACTGTGCGCGAAGAGAATCAGCGCCAGGCCACCGAACAGCTCTCGACCGCCAACACCATCACCAGCCTGCGGTTCAGCTCGACCCTCGACTGGAGCGCCTTCGTCGAGCAGGTGAGCAAGGTGGAGGAGATTCTGCGGCGCGACCCGGCGGGGATCTACCCGCGAATGGTCTTCGCCAGCCGCGACCGCTACCGCCACGCCGTCGAAGATCTCGCGGGCAACGACCGCAAGGCCGATGTCGGCGAGGCGCAGGCACGGATCGCCCTGCGCGCCGTCGAGAGCGCCCGCCAGGCCGCGGAGCAGTTGGGCATCGGTGAAAGATCGGCGCACGTCGGCCATCACCTGATCGGCCCCGGCCGGCACGATCTCGAGGCCGACGTGGCTTTTCGCCCACGTCCCAGGGACCGGCTCCGCCGCTTCTGCCTGGCCCACGCCACGGCGTTCTACCTGGGCGGCATCGGCCTCCTGACCGGTCTCGGCGTCGCCGCCGCCTACGCCTATGCCGGCTTCGCCGCGGCGGGCCTCGGCAGCGGTATGGCGACGGGCGCAGCACTCCGAGCGGGCGCAGGGCTCGCAGCGATCACAGCGATCGCAGCGGCGCTCGCACTCCTGCCCGCCAGCGAGCTCGCCGTGCTCATTGTCCAGCGCGTCGTGGCCGCGCTCGTGCCGCCGCTCCGGCTGCCGCGCCTCGACTTCCGCCACGGCATCCCCGAGAGCTCGCGGACGCTCGTCGTCGTGCCCGTCCTCATCGGCAGCGTCGACGAGGTCGACCGCCTGCTCGCCCATCTCGAAGTCCAGGCGCTCGGCAATCTCGACCCGCGCATTCACTTCGCCATCCTTTCTGACTTCAAGGACGCGCCGGCGCCTGCGATGCCCGGCGACGAAGAGATCCTGGCCGCCGCGGTCTCCGGCATCGAAGAGCTCAACCACCGGCACCACGCCGCCGGCAACGACCGCTTCTTCCTCTTCCACCGCGAGCGCAAGTGGAACCCGCAAGAGGGCGTCTTCATGGCCTGGGAGCGCAAACGGGGAAAGATCGAAGAGCTCAACCGCCGCTTGCGCTCCAGCGAAGACAGCGGCTTTTCGGTGGAGATCGGCGATCTCGCGATCCTGCCGTCGGTACGCTTCGTCCTGACGCTGGACGCCGATACCCGGCTGCCGCGCGACGCCGCGCGCGAGCTGATCGGCATCCTCGCGCACCCGCTCAACCGGCCCGTCGTCGACAAAGTGCTGCGCAAGGTCACCGCCGGCTACGGCATTCTCCAACCGCGCGTGAGCGTCAACCTGGCGAGCGCCGCCGGCTCGCTTTTCGCCCGGGTCTACGCCGGGCATACCGGCGTCGATCCCTACACGACGGCGGTCTCGGACACCTACCAGGACCTCTTCGGCGCCGGCATCTTCACCGGCAAGGGCCTCTACGACGTCGATGCCTTCGAGGCGACCGTCGGATGGCGCGTGCCCGAGAACGCGCTGCTCTCGCACGATCTCTTCGAGGGCCTGTACGCGCGCACGGCGCTGGTCTCGGATGTCGAGGTGGTCGACGACTACCCCGCCAACGTCCTCGCGCACGCGCGGCGTCAGCACCGGTGGGTGCGCGGCGATTGGCAGATCCTCGCCTGGCTCTTCCCGGTCGTGCCGACGCCGGAGGGTTGGGTCAAGAATCGCCTGCCACTCATCAGTCAGTGGAAGATTCTCGACAACCTCCGGCGCAGCCTGGTGGCGCCGGCGCTGCTCACCTTTTTCGCCGCCGCCTGGACGGTGCTGCCAGGGAACCCCCTCTGGTGGACGCTCGCCGGGCTCACGCTGGTCGGATTCCCCCTCCTCGCCTCGCTCTTCCAACTGCTCAGGCCGCGTCCCACCGACGAGCCCGCCCGGGTCCACCTGCGTGGTCTCGCGCAGGATCTCTCCACCGCCTTCGGGCAGGCGCTCCTGACGCTGGTCTTCCTCCCCTTCCATGCCTGGGAGATGGTCCATGCCATCACCCTGACGCTCGTCCGCCTCGTCTTTACCCAACGCCGCCTCCTCGAGTGGGAGACCGCCGCCTCACAGTCGGTGCGAGCGGCCGGCGCGCTGCGCGCCGGCATGCGCTCGTTCTTCGTCGAGATGGCGGCGAGCCCGCTGGCGGCGCTGGCGCTCGCCGTCCTCGCGCTCGCCCTGCGCCCCGACGCCCTGGCACTCGCGCTGCCGTTCCTCGCCGCCTGGACGGCGGCGCCGGCCTGCGCCTACTGGCTCAGCCGCTCCACCGTGCCGCGTCGCCGCGAGCTCGCGCCAGCCGATCGCGAGCTGCTGCTGGACGTCGCGCGCCGGACCTGGGAGTACTTCGAGAGCCTGGCCGGCCCGGAGGATAACTGGCTGCCGCCGGACAACGTCCAGGACGATCGCGTTCCCAGAGTGGCCCATCGCACCTCGCCGACCAATCTCGGGCTGGGCCTCCTCGCGACCCTTTCCGCGCACGACCTGGGCCTCATCTCCCTGGAGGACATGACCGAGCGCCTGGACCGGTCGCTGACCTCGATCGAGGGGCTGGAGCGCCACGAGGGGCATCTGCTGAACTGGTACGACACGCAGCAGCTCTCGCCGCTGCTGCCGCGCTACGTCTCGACGGTGGACAGCGGCAACCTCGCCGGATCGCTCCTCGCTCTGGCGGCAGGATGCCGCGAGCTCGAGAACCTCCTGGAGGCCTCGCGACCCGAGATCGCCTCCCGCCAGGCCGACATCGCCCGGCGCGCCGTGGCGCTGGCAGACGGCATGAACTTCGGCTTCCTCTACGACCGCGAACGCCAGCTCTTCGTCATCGGCTACCGCCTGGCCGACGCCAGCGGTCCCGGGCGCACCGACACCTCCTACTACGATCTGCTCGCCTCGGAGTCGCGCCTGGCGAGCTTCATCGCCATCGCCAAGGGCGACGTGCCGCAGAGCCACTGGTTCCTTCTCGGGCGGCTGGTGGTCAGCGTGGCGGGCGCGCCGACGCTGGTCTCGTGGAGCGCGACGATGTTCGAGTACCTGATGCCGCTGCTGCTGATGCGGACCTATCCCGGCACGCTCCTCGACCAGAGCTGCCGCATGGCCATCCGCAAGCAGATCAGCTACGGCCGTCAGCGTCACGTCCCGTGGGGTATTTCGGAGTCGGCCTACGACCTCGTCGACCGCCTCGGAAACTACCAGTACAAGGAGTTCGGAGTTCCGGGCCTGGGGTTGAAGCGCGGGCTCGCCGACGAGCTCGTGGTGGCCCCGTATGCCACCGCCCTGGCAGCGCTCCTCGAGCCGGCCGAGGCGGTGCGCAATCTCCGGCGTCTCTCCGCCGAAGGGGCGCTGGGCGCGCTCGGCTACTTCGAGGCCATCGACTACACCCCGCGCAAGCCCGACGACGAGGGCGCTCCGGCGTCCGCGCGCACCCAGCCCGGCGTCGTCGTGAAGACCCACATGGCGCACCACCAGGGGATGACTCTCGTCGCCATCGCCAACGTGCTGCTGGGCGAGCGCATGGTCGAGCGTTTCCATGCCGACCCGCGCATCCAGGCGACCGAGCTCCTCCTGCAGGAGCGCATTCCGCGCGAGGCGCCAGTCATCGATCCGCATCCGGCCGAGGCGTCGCGCTCCGAGCCGCCGGCGCTGGTGCGCGCACCGCGCCGCCTGCGCTCGCCGCATACTCCGCACCCGCGGGCGCAGATTCTCTCGAACGGCAGCTACGTCGCGATCGTCACCAACGGCGGCGGAGGAACGAGCTTCTGCCGCGGCCGCGCGGTGACGCGGTGGCGCGAAGACCGCACGCGCGATCCCGGCAGCCAGTTCGTCTATCTGCGCGACGTGCACACCGGCGAGGTCTGGTCGACGACCTATCAACCGACGGCCAGGAAGCCCGACAGCTACCTGGTCGAGTTCCTCGCCGAGAAGGCGACTTTCGAGCGCCTCGACCACGAGATCACCACCCGGCTCGACGTCGCGGTCTCGCCCGGGGACGACGCCGAAGTGCGGCGGGTCTCGCTCACCAACCACAGCGATCGCCCGCGCGAGATCGAGCTCACGAGCTTCGTCGAGCTCGGTCTGGGCTCGATCGCCGAGGATGTCGCCAACCCGGCCTTCGGCAAGCTCTTCGTCGAGACGGAGTGGATCGCCGACAGCACCGCGCTGCTGGCGCGGCGGCGGCCGCGGACGCCGCTCGACCCGGCGATGGTCGCCTTCCACGTTCTCGCCATTCAGGGCCCGACGCAGGCGCAGGTCGAGTGGGAGACCGACCGCATGCTCTTCCTCGGGCGCGGGCGCGGCCCGGGCGACCCGAAATCCATGGACGGTCGCGCGCTCTCGGGCACGACGGGCGCGGTGCTCGATCCGATCTTCGCCCTGCGCACCCGGCTGCGCCTCGCCCCGGGCGGCTTCGCTCGCGTCGCCTTCACCACCGGCGTCGCCGGCGACGAAGCGGCGGCGCGCGACTGCGCGCAGAAATACCACGACCACGGCGTCGTCGCCCGGGCCTTCGCCCTCGCCTTCACCCAGGCGCAGATGGCGGCGCGGCACCTCGGCGTCTCGATCCCGCAGGTACAGGTCGCCGAGCGCCTCGGTTCGCGGGTCTTCTTCTCCGACGCTTCGCTCCGCGCCGAGGGGGTGACTCTGACCCGGAACACGCTCGGGCAGGCGGGCCTCTGGCGGTTCGGCATCTCCGGCGACCTGCCGATCGTCCTCGTGCGCGTCCAGGAACCGGATGCGTTGGCGCTCGTGCGCCAGGTTCTCGTCGCCCATGAACATTGGCGCCTGAAGGGACTACGGGCGGATGTCGTGATCCTCAACGAGCAGGCCAGCGGTTACCGCGAAGCCACCCGTCAAGGGCTCGCACAACTCGTCACCAGCGGCCCGTGGAACGCCTGGCTCGCCCAGCCGGGAGGGGTCTTCGTCCTCCAGGGCGATGCGGTCGCCGACGCGGAGAGGATCCTTCTCGAGGCAGTTGCCCAGGCGGTTCTCTCCGGCGACCGCGGCACCCTCGAGCAGCAACTCGATCGCGCGGAGGTCGAGCCGCCGTTGGCGCTCGCCAGCGCGCTGCTCGACGAGATCGACGGGATCGGCGAGATCGACCTGCCGCAGGCGGTCGCGGACCCCCGCCCGCTCACTTTCGACAACGGCCTCGGCGGCTTCTCGCCAGACGGCCGCGACTACGTCGTCGTTCTCGAAGGCGAGCGCGAGACCCCCCTGCCCTGGATCAACGTCCTCGCCAATCCGCGCTTCGGCAGCCTCGTCACCACTTCCGGGTCGTCCCACACCTGGTCCGGCAACAGCCGCGAGAATCGCCTCACTTCGTTCGCCAATGATCCCGTCACCGACCCCACCAGCGAGGCGATCTTCGTCCGCGACGAGGCGAGCGGCGCGGTCTGGGGGGCGACGCCGGCGCCGATCAAGCGGACGCCGCGCTCGCCGCGCTGGGTGGTGCGCCACGCCGCGGGTGTGACGCGCTTCGCGCGCGCCGCGCGCGGCATCGACCAGGAGCTCACGGTCTTCGTGGCGCGCGATGCGCCCGTGAAGCTCTCGCTCCTGGCGCTGACCAATCGCTCCGATCGCCCACGACGTCTCACTCTCTTCGCCTACAACGACTGGCTGCTCGGTCCACCCAGCGCGCAGGGACCGCGATTCGTGGCGACCGAGCAGGAGGCCGGGAGCGGCGCCGTCCTGGCGCGCGACCTCTTCGGCCAGGAGCGGGACCGCGTCGCCTTCGCCGCCGCGAGCGCGCCGCTCGTCGCCGCGACGGGAGACCGCCTGGAGTTTCTCGGTCGCAACGGATCGTTGCAGCGCGCCGCCGCGCTCGGGCGCCCGCGCCTCGCCAACCGTTTCGGCGCCGGCCTGGACCCGTGCGCGGCCCTCCAGGTGGCGGTGGATCTCGCACCCGGCGAGAGCCGAAGTGTCGTCTTCCTTCTCGGCCAGGGCGCCAACCTCGCGGAGACGCGTGAGATCCTCCGGCGCTTCGCCGGCGACGATGGCGCGACCGCCGCCGCGGCCGAGCTGGCGGCAGTCGAGGCCTCCTGGGACGACACGCTCGACGCCGTGCACGTCACCACGCCCGACGACTCGTTCGACCTGCTGATGAACCGCTGGCTGCTCTACCAGAACCTGGCGTGTCGCCTGTGGGCGCGCTCCGCCTACTCTCAATCGAGCGGCGCATACGGCTTCCGCGACCAGCTGCAGGATGTGCTGGCGCTCCTGCACACCCGGCCGGATCTCACCCGCGAGCACCTTCTCCGGGCGGCGGCGAGGCAGTTCGTGGAAGGCGACGTCCAGCACTGGTGGGTCGCCCCGGCCGGTCAGGGGATCCGCACCCGCTGCTCCGACGATCTGCTCTGGCTCCCCTACGCGATCTCCGAGTACCTGACCACTACCGGCGACCGCGCCGTGCTCGACGAACGCCTGCCCTACCTCGAGGCCCCACTGATTCCGGTTGGCGAGATGGAAGCGTACGGCGTGCCGACGATCTCCAGCGAGATCGGCACGCTCTACGAGCACGCCGTGCGCGCCGTCGACCGTGCGCTGACCAAGGGCGCGCACGGCCTGCCGCTCATCGGCAGCTGCGACTGGAACGACGGCTTCAGCAACGTCGGTACGGCGGGTCGCGGGGAGAGCATCTTCGTCGGTTGGTTCCTGCACGCGATCCTCGGCGCCTTCGCGCCGCTGTGCGAAGCGCGCGGCGAAGGCAAACGGGCGAAGCGCTACCGCGCCGAACGCGAGCGTCTGGGGACCATGCTGGAACAGAGTTGGGACGGCGAGTGGTATCGCCGCGCCTACTTCGACGACGGCACTCCTCTTGGGTCGTCGCAGAACGATGAGGGGCGAATCGACTCGGTCGCTCAGACCTGGGCGGTGCTCTCGGGAGCCGCGCCGCGCGAGCGCGCCGAGCGCGCGATGAACTCCGTCCGGGCTCATCTCGTGCGCCGCGGCTCGGGCGTCGTCCTGCTGCTCTCGCCGCCCTTCGACCGGACGGCGCTGGATCCTGGCTACATCAAGGGCTACATTCCGGGCATCCGCGAGAATGGCGGCCAGTACACGCACGCCGCGGCCTGGGTCGTCCTGGCGCTCACCCGCCTGGGCAGCGGCGACGAGGCAGCGGAGCTCTTCCACATGCTCAACCCGATCAACCATTCGCGTACGGCGGGCGCGGTGGCGCGTTACATGACCGAGCCCTACGCGGTCGCGGCCGACGTCTATGACCATCCGGCGCACCGCGGCCGTGGCGGCTGGACCTGGTACACCGGCTCCGCCGGCTGGATGTATCGGGTCGGACTCGAGGGGATGCTCGGACTGGCGCGGCGCGGCGCCTGCTTCACGCTGAAGCCCTGCATCCCGTCCTCATGGCCGCGCTATGCGATCGACTGGCGCTTCGGCAAGTCGCGCTATGCCATCGCGGTCGAAAACCCCGAGCTCCGCTGCAGTGGTGTCGCCAGCGTCGAGCTCGATGGGACTCCGGTGGACCCGGACGCGATTCCTCTCGTGGACGACGGCCGGCAACACCGGGTGCGGGTCGTGCTCGGCGAGCGGCCATAGGCTTGGCGGCGGGCCAGCGGCCTTCGAGGAAGCGCCGCGCGGTCAGTCGGCGCCGCGCGCCGGTTCGTCGTCCGCGGGTCGCCGCTGGTCTTCGCGAGGGATCATCGGCTTCTCGGGATGGTCGGCTGCGTCTTCCATCCCTTCGACGAGCCCGGCCTGGAAATCCTGGCCGGTCTCGGCCAACTCCTCGACGCTCTCTTCGGCTTCGTCCGCGGCCGACGAAAGCCCCTGCGTGTCGCCCGACTGACCGGCACTCGCGCCACCAACCTGCCCGTGGCTCGGGTCGACCTCATCCGCTGCTGCCTTCCGATCCCGCGCCGTCATCAGGAGTCTCCCTTCCCTGCAGGTTGTGGAAAATCTTGCTTTGGGACGTTGCTCTTCACCTGCCGTCAGATCGAGCGTGATCCCGACAGACAATACGGGCCGGCGATCGGGGCAAAACCCGATCTGCCGGCCCGCCATGCTACGAACTCAGCGCGGCTGTGGGGGCTTCTGGTCGCCTTGCTGCTTCTTCGGATCCTTCTGATTGTCGTCGGCCACCGGCTTGGCCTTCTTGCCCTTCTTCTGATCGGGCTGCGCAGTGGGCGGCGGAGTCTGCCCCTTCGCCTGCTCGGCGGTCGCCTGCGCCGCCTGACGCTGAATCTGCTGCCGGGTCTTCAACTGCTCCGCGGTACGCTCGCGCAATACTTTCTGCTCCTGGAGCTCCGCCGCGTGGCGCTTCTGCACCTCTTGCGGATCCACCTTGGTAGCTCCCTGAGCCCTGCCGCCCGGCGCACCCTGCGGCTCTCCCTTCACCGTTCCCTGGACTCTGCCCCTGGGCGCCGCCTTCTCTTCGGACGCCGCCTGGGCATTCTCGCGTCGCTGCATCTGCTGCAGTTCCTGCTGCTTCTTCTGCTGATCCGCCCTGAGGTCCTCCTGCTGACGCGTGAACTGCCGTTCGTTCACTTTCGCCGGCGCCTCGGGGACACGCGGGGCGACCGGGATCGGCACCGCGGCGCCCTGCCGCTGCCACTTCTCCTGCGTGTTGGGACGGGTCGCCGGCGCCTGGTTGGGCGCCCGCTCTCTGGGCTGCTTCTCCGGCTTCGCCACCTGACGCAGCCCGGCGTTGTTGCGGTGGGCTACCTTGACCGACTCGAGCTTGGACTCAGCCGGCCGGTAGATGCGCACGACGTCGCGCTCGACCACCGTGCTGCCGGGGGCGCTGGCCGGGGCGATCCGCATCCGCTGCGCGCGCCTTCCGGTCACCCGCTCGACGCGATCGAGCGCCACGCCCTGGTTGATCACCCGGTTGTCGACCACGGTGTAGTTGGTGATGTTCGTGGTGTTGTGGATGATCGTGACGTTGCGCGCTGCGGGCACGATGTAGCCGCCGATTCGACTATCGAGGAAGCGGCGCTCGTCGACGAAGGCGTAGTTGCGCGGCGCGATGCCGAGGCTCAGGCTGAAGCCGCCGAGCTGGATGCCCACCCGCAGGTCGAAACCGACCGCCGGCGGCAGCGGCGCCCAGCCGATGTAGCCGTGGCCCTGCTGCCAGGCGACCCAGGCCGGAGCCCAGTCCGTGCCCGGCACCCACAGCCAGCCGACATAGCGATCCCAGGCCCAGCGGCCGTAGTGGTAGGTCGCCCAGCCGAAGCGCTCGTAGGAGACCCAGGTCCAGCCGTAGTCGCTCATGACCCAACGGCCGATCGAATAAGGCCGCCAGCCCGCCTGCATGTTGCGCGGGAACCAGACCCAGCCGTAATAGGGATGCCGCACCCATTCGCCGTAGGGCGACAGCGCGCCATAGAAGAAACCGACCTCCGCGGACGGCGGTTGACCGTAGTTGTCGTAGCCGCCGTTCGGGCCGTTCTGCCCGTTCTGACCGTAGCCGTCGTTCGACTGCTGGTCGTACCAGTTGTCCGACTCACGCCAGTCGTCGTCGTACTGACCTGGCTCGTAACCCTGGTCCTGCTGGCCGTACTGGTCCTGCTGGCCGTACTGGCCCTGCGGCCCCTGCGGCCCCTGATTGCCGGGTGGACCGTAGGGATCCGACTGGGCGAAAGTCGCGCCAGCGACGAAAGCCGCCAGCACTGTCAGCATTGCGATTCGAGTCGTCTTCATTGGTGCCTCCGTAGGTGAAGTCCTGTCGCATGATTGGTCCCGACCTCGCCGGTTCCAGCGTGCGTCGCGGACACCACGCAGAAATGCGCCGGCGTGCGACTTCAACCTAGCTTGCAGGTTCTATACCAGGAAGAGCATTTTCTACGTGGCTTCTCGCCGGTCTCTGCGTAGAAAGTGCGCTTCCCCGCTCCCTTGCCGGCGGTTAGATTTCAGCAGGGCCGCGCAATGTTGCGCGTCCGCCATCTGGATCCCGGAGATCCGCAAGGGAGACATCATGAGCACCCAGGAAACGCGCGGCACCGTGAAGAAGCTCACCGGACAGGTGAAGGAGGCGGCGGGCATCGTCACCGGCAACAAGAAGCTCGAGCACAAGGGCGCCAAGCAGCGTGCCCAGGGCGAGCTCGAGGAGAACGTCGGCGAGCTGCGCCGCAAGGCCGGCGACCTCGCTGACGCCGTGGCCAAGAAGATCAAGGGTTGAAGCCATGACCATCTCGCTGCCCGCACTGTTGATTCTGCTGGTGATCGCCGCCGTCTGCGGCGCGCTTGGCAAGGCCATCGCCGGTGACGTGCGCGGCGGCCTGCTGGTTTCGATCGTGCTGGGGTTCGTCGGCGCCTTGCTCGGGCCGTGGGTCGCCGGGAAGCTTCAGCTCCCCGAGCCGTTCATGGTGACGATCGGCGGCCATCCGTTCCCGGTCCTCTGGTCGATCATCGGCGCCGCCCTCTTCGTGGCGCTGATCCACCTCTTCTCCCGCCGCCGCTGGTAGCCGGGCGCCAGGCGATCCGCCCGCGCTCATCGTCCTCAGGGAGGTGAGCGCAGGCGGTAGCGCTAGCCGGCGCCGGACTCGAGCAGGCCGTGGGCCTCGGCGTAGTTCACCAGCTCGACCCGGCTCACCAGCCCGAGCTTACCCATCAGGTTGGCGCGATGGTTCTCGACGGTGCGCATCGACAGCGAGAGGAGGCCGGCGATCTGCCGGTTGGTGTTTCCTTTGGCGAGCAGCCGCAGGACATCGACCTCGCGGCGGGTGAGCGGATTCGTCGGTTCGCTGCGCCGGTGCTCGGTGGTCACTGGCTGTTGCAGCAGCGCGCGCGTCATCGCGGGATGGACGTAGATGTCGCCTTGGCTCGCGGCGTGAATGGCGCGCAGGATCTCGGACTCCTCGGCGCGCTTGATCACGTAGCCGGCGGCGCCGGTGCGCATGGCCTCGTGCAGCA